>JAQUYE010000006.1:13383-60833 GCA_028691965.1 Paludibacter sp.
TTTGCATTCATTGAAAAAGGAATTGGGGTAATCAATTCCAATTCAAAAATTAGCTATATAGTTCCCAATTCATGGTTGAAAAATCTTATGATGTCAGAATGTCGAAAATTCATTTTGACAAATCTAGGGTTGGAAGAAATAATCCCTAATTTGGGGAATGTATTTCCAGATGCATCAGTAGATACGATGATATTTGTAGGATCAAAAAATATGGATAATGACAAAATCAATATTTCTGAGTTTAAAGATTCTGTAATCCAGTTTAAACACCAAATAAGTAAAGAAAGAATAACAAAGAATTTAGGTTTTGTTTTTGATGTTGAAGTAAGTGAAAAAATACTTCCTATCATGTTAAAAATGAAAGACAACACTTCAACAGTTGAATCACTTTTTGATATAATTAGAGGTATAAATCCATATGATATTTATACTGGACAAACTAAAGAAATCATTGAAGCTAGAGCATACCATGCCTCATTTAAAAAAGATGAAACATTTGTTCCTGAATTGAAAGGGAAGCATGTTGGAAGATATTCTTACAACTGGGACAATATGCATTATATTAGTTATGGCTCTTGGTTAGCTGCTCCCCGTGACCTTAAATATTTTGAAGGAGAAAGAATCGTTTTTAGAGAAATATTGGGAAAAACATTAGTAAGCACTTTAATTTCAGAAGATTTTAAGATTGATAGAAGTTTATACATTGCTAAACTTCTAGAGGAAAAGAAGGATATCTATGATGTAAAATTCATTTTAGGGATTCTTAATTCTACACTTTTAGCATATTATTTTAGGTTCTCAAATAACGAATTTGATAATTTATTTCCCAAAATTAGGGTTGCTGAATTTAAAAAACTACCAATCAAAAATGTCTCACTTTCAAATCAAAAAAAGGTTGCTGAATATGTTGATAAATTACTTTCCTTAAACAAACAGTTTCAGGAAAACGCACAAAAGTTTCAGCGCACCATACAACGAAAATTTAATCTCGAAGAATTATCGGGCAAATTGAAAGATTGGTATTTGCTTTCCTATGCCGAATTCATCAAAGAGTTGGGCAAAAAGAAGGTGAAGCTTTCGCTTTCGGAAGAAGCCGAATGGGAAGAATACTTCCTTCAGGAACAGAAAAAAGCCATCGATATTAAACACCAAATCGACACCACTGACAAAGATATTGACCAAATGGTTTATGAGTTATATGGTTTAACTGATGATGAAATTGCAATAGTGGAGAATTCATAAAGCTATCACCGCTAAACAATGCTCAAAAGAAGAACACGCTTATTAGGAGCATAAAACAAAAATATTTGGCAGATAAGCCATTGAACAGTACCACTTTTTTTTTATATTTATGACCTTCGTTTAAGAAAAAGGCACATGTCACTGCGAAAAATACTATCCCTATTCCGAAAAATAGGTTTGTAATAAGCAAAAAGGCATCTGCAACATGGAAAAACCAATTTGCAACATGGGAAAACCAAATTTAAACGAGGAAAAATAAAAAAAGCAATTGCGAAGAATTAGTAAAACCCATAAAATTGCTAACTTATGAAACGTCTTATAGTATTATTAGTAATGGCACTGGTATTGTCTAGTTGCAATGATGATAACAACATCAATAACAAGATTGCTATTAGTGTATGTGGAGAAACATCACCAACCTGGTTAATAAACGAGATTAATTCAATTTTACAACCCGTTGAGCCAAACTATCGCCCTGTCTCTGTCTATTCTATCAACTTAAATAACGAAACCTATGTGTTGGTAACGGATTTGGTTAACAACGCAGCTGCTTACATGCTTCGTTTTTTCACCTGTGCCGGTGAATCTGTTCAATTTGAAACAGAACAATATAACACATTACAGAGTAGTTATAATGAAAATAGAGAAGATTTCAGACTATTATGGTCTAATTCAAAATAATATACCCCGCAAGTTACCCCACAAGTTACCCCGCAAGTAAAAGCGTTGATTCTATTAATGGAAAGTGTATATTCGAGAAGCGAATTGACGGTTTTATTGCAATTTAAGCATGAATCGCCTTACCGCTAACGATGGGTCATTGAAAGAACACTTGAAAAAGAAAAGATCAGGTTTTCTCTACACCAAATCACACGCATCGCCCGGCATCCAGTGCTTGTCCTGCCCGTCCCATTTTACATTGCAACCGATCGGGTTGGTGAGGGGTACGCTGATGGGCTTGCCGGAGAGATGCTCGTCGAGGGCGCGTTCCAAATCGTTGACAGTGATGCGGGAGGCATCGCGGGGACTGTCGACGGCACGGCCGGTGTAGATGAGCTTGCGCTGCTTGTCGAAGACAAAGAAATGGGGAGTGCGCAGGGCTCCGTAAGCTAAGGCTACTTCCTGTGTTTCGTCGTGTAGGTAAGTCCACGGGAACCGGTGTTCTTCCATTCGCTTTACCATGTTCGGGAAACTATCTTCTTCGTAGGTATTCTTGCTGTTGGAGTTGATAGCTACGAAACTGACGTCGCTGTCGGCGTACTTTAATGCCGTGGCCCGGGTGACTTCATCCGACCCTACTACATAGGGACAGTGGTTACAGGTGAAAAAAACGACGAGTACCCCCGAAGTAAAATCACTTAACTGATAGGTAGTACCGTCGGTGGCCGGAAGCCTGAAGTCCGGTGCTGATTGTCCGATATTTAATGTAAATGCCATAAGTGTTTGTTTTTTAATAATAACACGGAAGCCTGAGAATTGTTTTTCGGGTAAATCGGGTTTGCCCTGCCTGATATTAAATCATTATTCCTATCTTTGCGCCTGCATTGGTTCTCCTGCTGCATTCGCTGCCGGAGATGAAAAGGGAATCAGGTGTAAATCCTGAACAGTCCCGCTGCTGTAAGCTCTTAGTTTCGAACAGCTATCTCACAAAGATACCTGCAGAAACTGAAGTCGTGAACAAATCTCAATCCACTATTCCACATCCTGGGATGGGAAGGAGGTTCAACGATGGAGTAAGTCAGAAGACCTGCCATGCTTGATGTTAGTTTTTAGCTTTCGAGGAAAGGGCTAAAGAACCAAAAAAAGGGTAATCAACTTTTTACGTACAGCTGGTAGTGTAGTGTTGCATGGCGTTGCCATGGGTCTTATCCTGCTTTTATTCTTTATCATTCAATTCTGACGAAAGCAATTTTTGAAATGTAAACAACTATTTCATGAAATTGCAAGGTATTCTGGTGCTGATGTTATCAGCAGGTACATTGGCCTACCCCCAACTTCCACTTGATAGTGTGCTGCACTTACAGGAACTGGAGGTGGTGGCCAGTCGTTATCAGGAGGTAATCCCGGCACAGCGTCTTAGTGGCGATCAGCTCGAGGCGCTTAATAGTTTTTCGGTTGCCGACGCTATCCGCTACTTTTCGGGTGTTCAGCTGAAAGATTATGGTGGCATTGGCGGACTGAAAACAATTGATATCCGAAGCATGGGTACCAACCACATGGGGGTGTTCTACGATGGAATTCAACTGGGGAATGCGCAAAACGGACAGGTCGATTTGGGCAAGTTCTCACTCGACAATGTGGAGGAGATTACGCTCTACAATGGTCAGAAGAGTGCCATCTTTCAATCAGCAAAGGATTTCAGTTCGTCGGGTACTATCTATATCCGCAGCCGCCGCCCCCGTTTTAAAGCTAATAAATCGAATAACCTTAAAGCTCTTGTTCGTTCCGGATCATTCGACCTTCTGAATGCTTCTGCCCTGTGGGAGCATGCGCTGTCGGATCGTATTTCTTCATCGATGAATGTCGAACATATCAGTGCTTCGGGGAAGTATCCGTTTCGCTACCGGCGATTGCATGCAAACGGAACTGTGGCCTACGATACCACAGCGATACGCCAAAACGGGGACGTGCAGGCGCTGCGAATCGAAGCCGGACTCTTTGGTGATATCGACGACGGGCGCTGGAATGCGAAACTCTATTTCTATGATTCGGAACGGGGCATCCCGGGAGCTATCGTAAATAATGTATGGAAACGTTCGCAACGTCAGTGGGATCGTAACTTTTTCGCACAGGCTTCGTGGCAGAAATCGGTAACCCGCCGGTACGACCTGCTCATCAATGCGAAGTATGCCCGCGATTATATGCGCTACCTGAACCCGGACACTACGCTTATGTACATCGATAATGCATTTTTACAACACGAAATGTATGCCTCGGTGGCGAATAAGTTTTCGGTTCTTAAGAACTGGGATATTAATGTGTCGACCGACTTGCAATATAATTCATTGCAATCGACAATGGCCGGCTTTGTACGTCCGTCGCGACTAAGCTCTCTCCTCGCCCTGGCAAGCTCCCTATCGGTACAGCAACTTAAGATTCAGGGGAGTTTGCTGGCAAGCGCCGTAAGGGAAAGTTCGCTGGCGGGCAGTTCGGAGAGTGCGAAAACTGCTGCGGATAACCGGGAAGTATCGCCGGCTCTGTTCGTTTCCTTCCGCCCTGTCGGCCTGCCTGCGCTGCAGCTCAGGGCATTCTACAAACATATTTTCCGCATGCCTACCTTCAATGATCTGTATTATACCGATATCGGAAATGCAGCGTTGAAGCCCGAATTCACACATCAATATAACCTTGGATTTCAGTATTCGAGCTACAATGCGGTGCACTGGCTCCGAAACTGGCAGGTGCAGGCCGATGCCTACTATAATGAAGTGAGTGATAAAATTGTGGCCGTACCCAAAGGAAACGGGATGTATCGGTGGATGATGATGAACCTGGGCTATGTTGAAATCAGAGGCCTGGATGTGGCAGCAAGCGGTCAGTTCGTGCTTAACAACAACCTGCATGCGCACGTGAAGCTTTCGTACACCTTCCAGCGTGCCCAGGACTTTACCCAGCGCAGGAATCAGGATCTGCAACGGCTCACCTGGGGTGGCCAGATTCCCTATATTCCATGGCACAGCGGATCGGTGATTGCAGGTGTCGCGTATCGCTTGTGGCGACTCAACTATAGTTTTATTTACGTGGGTGAGCGGTATCATAACTCAGCCAACATCCCCGAAAACTACGAACAACCCTGGTACACGCATGATCTTTCGGTGAGCCGGAATTTTAGCTGGTCCGACTGGTCGGGTAAACTCTCACTCGAAGTAAATAACCTGCTGAGTCAGGATTACGAGGTGGTGCTTAACTACCCCATGCCCCAACGCAATTACAAACTCGCCCTGACGCTTGAATTCTAACACTAACTTTTATAAAATAAAAAAACATGAGAAAAGTATTTAGTTTAGCAGTACTGGCATTGCTGCTGCTTTCGTGCCGCGATGAACTGGTAGTAACGCCCGGTGATGAACAACAAGTGGATTCGCTGCGCGCGAATGTGGAGTATAGCGGCTTTTACCTCCTGAACGAAGGGAATATGGGCTCTAATAAAGCTACGCTCGATTTCTTCAACTTCGAAACGGGGATCTACCATAAAAACATTTTTGCCACTATCAATCCGGATGTTCCCAAGGAATTAGGGGATGTGGGCAACGACCTGAAGATATATGGTGCACGACTCTATGCTGTAATCAACGCCTCCAATAAGGTGGAGGTAATGGATGCCCGCACGGCCCGCCGGCTCGGGCAGATTGACATCCCGAATTGTCGCTACATTAGCTTTCACGAAGGCTATGCCTATATAACGTCCTATGCCGGACCGATTGAAATTAATCCCGATTATGCTCAGAAGGGCTATGTGGCGAAAGTGGACACGGCCACCCTTCAGGAGGTAGGCCGCTGCCTGGTGGGGTATCAGCCTGACGAACTGACATGTTCGGGGACTAAACTCTATGTTGCCAACTCGGGCGGCTACATGGGTGCGGGTTCTACTTCGGGCTATGAACAGAGTGTGTCGGTGATTGATTTGAATTCATTTGAGGAAGAAAAACGTATCACTGTTGATTATAACTTACACCGCATCCGAACCGATAGTCGGGGTGATTTGTGGGTCAGCTCCAGGGGCGATTACATCAGTCGGCCTTCGCGCTTATTCGTGATCGATGGGAAAAGTGAAACAGTAATTGACAGTCTGGATATAGCGACAAGTAACTTTTGCATTGCCGGTGACTCATTGTATAGCATCAGCGTTCAGTGGAGCTATGTGTCGTACACCAACGAAATCACCTATGCCATCGTGAATACCCGGACACGTGAAATCGTGACACGGAATTTTATTACCGACAGTACCGATATGCAGATCGAAATGCCTTATGGTATCCTGGTGCACCCGAACACCCGCGAAGTTTTTGTAACCGATGCCGGCAATTATGTAAGTCCGGGGCAACTGTATTGCTTTGATGCATCAGGGAAAAAGAAATGGAACGTTCAAACCGGCGATATCCCGGCGCACCTTACCCTTTTAACAACTACTAATTCAAAAAAATAAATGAGTATGAAAAAACGATTTACCCTTTCTGTGTTAATGGCTGTGTGTATGTTTGTACCTATCATGGCCGATTCGCCTTCTGTTAACAAGGTACCTGATAACTCTACTGCAACGCAGTCTGTTTATTCGATACAGGTACCCGCAGAGGCTACGCTTGTGGTAGGAACTAAAACGGCTCACTTCAAACGGTTTACTACACTAAGTCCCGATAGCATTGTTGGTTCGGGCGAAACAGATGTACGTTATTTCAGTTTAGCTGCTTCGCAGGTGTACAACTACCGGGTGTCGCAAGCATCGAAAGTGACCTATGCAGGTACTTTTAAAATGTCGTCGACCCTGGCTCCGCTGAGCATTCCCGCAGAGTTGCTCGAAGGAGATCCCCGGCGTATCGACCGTGACCTGAAGGCTAACTCCAACTTCAATGTGGCCGACATCTTACTGAATATTAATGAAAGAGGACATCTGAAATTAACTACGGGCGACAGCTATCAGTTGGTGACTATCCGGGCCTGGCAGGCGGTGGATAATATCATTAATAATTATTTTATCGATCCTGATTACCGGTACCGGGTGATGAACGAAGAGGGACAGGCTGATGCCACGGTGGTAACAGTCGATCATAGCGGACGATTATCGGCCGTGGGTACCGGTACTGCCATCGTGTTGGTAAGTTATGATGCTATAAATAGTAGTACTGCTGCCGGCGGACCGTTCTTCGGCGCGTTGTGGCCCGAAAATACGGGAGTGTTTGTGGTAACAGTGGGTGCTCAGCAGGCGGATGTACTTACCGGAATGAAACTGAACGAAGCTGCCAACGCTGCTACTATCGAAAGCAAACTGGCCGGAGCAGCTATCGACGCTGAACTGGATGTATTGTATTATCCCGAAGCTGATGGAGCGTATGCCTACACCTTTACTCCCGAAAGTGGTGCTGTGGTTACCCTGGCAAAGCCCGTAATCACGGGGGATGAGCTAAGCTATTCCGGTTTTAGTGCCAACGGAGTGGTACCCAACACTGATGGTAGTTTTACCACACAGTTGGTAAACGGACCTAATATTATACGTATTGCAACAGAGACAGCTGTCAGTTACCAGGTGCTACGGGCCAAGCCTGTAACCTATACGCTTACTAACCTTTCGGCGCCCGAAGCAGCTATTCATCCGGGGGATGAGGTAACTGTACTTTTCAACAGCGTGTTTCATCCTGTACATAAATTAGCCGGAGTATATAATATGTCGGCACGGATTTCGTATCAGGCCGCAACTTCTACTGTTACCGGAGCAGCTAACCAATACACGTTTGCAGCTACCGCGAAAGCTCAAACCCTTACCTTCACCATTCCCGACAACTGGGATACGACGCAACCCTTCCTGCTGAACGGTGGGGCGATCCTTGCAAGTGGCTACGGTGATCCGTATGGCGGTCACCGGGGCATAACCCTTGAAAAAGGGAAGGATGTGAATTTCGGGGCATTGATGCGAAAAGCGTATTTCGGGGCATTACCTGACATAGCCATTCCGGTGCAGTCATCCATCTCAACCGGCATCGACCAGCATCCGGCTGTCCGGCTTCAGGTATATCCTAATCCGTTTACTGAAGTGCTGACGGTGCAAACCGACTCAGCAGTTCCGGCGAGAATCTATACTGTTTCGGGACAACTGGTAGTGGAAACCACTCTTCAGGAGGGCTCCAACCGAATTGATGTTTCGAATCTGGCGCAGGGTGCTTATGTTATACACTGCGGTGATGCTATTCAACGGATTGTAAAATAATCAATCCCTCCCGGCCTTTAGCATATTTAATAAAGGCCGGGAGGGTTGTTTGCCATTTATGCATATCTTTGCGGATGCTTTTGTAGTACTACTCACACGACATTCAGCAATGATCAACTTTATCCGCTTACTTATCGTTCCCTTCCGAACACTTAGGAACAAAACTTTTGCAAAGCTTTTTATCTCTCAAACAGCAAGTTTGTTCGGGGATGCTTTTACCTGGCTGGGTCTTGCCCTGTTGTCGTATGAACTGAGTCCGGAACACTCGGCGACGATATTAGCTTCGGCACTTACTATCCGTGTGATGGCGTACATTCTCTTTTCTCCTTTTGCCGGGGTAGTATCGGAACGTTTTCAACGAAAAAGGATTTTGTGGGTAACACAGAGTTTCAGGACGGTGGTGCTGTTGTTGCTACCGTTTGTTACTTCCGAATGGCAGCTATTTGCCATGATCTTTCTACTGAATGTTGCTGCTGCTTTTTTTACACCTACCTACCGGGCTATCATCCCGCAGGTGGTCGATCGTAAGGAATACCGCGAGGCAAATGGTTTGTCGATGGCTACCTTTCAGCTTTTGAGTGTATTTGGTCCTGCACTGGCGGGTATTCTTGCCCTGTGGCTGGGGGCAAAGCAATTGTTTTTCGTAAGCGGACTGATGCTGCTGATAGGCATACTTATTATTGCTTCGGTACCTGCCATCGACCTCCAAAAAGGAATTAGTGTTTCGAAAGGGGGTTTGAAAGAGGGCTGGGATGGAGTTACCAAAGGGGTGCGTTCGCTGTTTGGAAATAAGATTCTGCGTTTTTCGCTGAGTATAGAGTTTGTAGCAGCCATTGCCGGTGCATTGGTACTGGTAAATACGGTAGGTTTGGTAAAGACTTCGCTGATGCTTGATGATACCCGGTATGGTTTGGTGATGGCACTGTTCGGCGTCGGGGCTTCAATTACGGCTTTTTTGCTGGGGAGTCTGGATAAGACAAAAACGCGGGCTATCTCGTTGATTAGTGGCGCCTTGCTTATCGGATGCGCGGTGAGTGTGGCTAACTTTGTTTCCTTCAATGGCATATTGGTATTGTGGGTGCTCGCCGGTATCGGTCAGACGCTGGCCGACATGCCTTCCGAAACGCTGATTGGCGAGAATATCCCTGCGACCGATCAGGCCAGAGTTTATGGTTCGCACTTTGCGTTTTCGCACCTCTGGTGGTTTATCGCCTACCCTTTTGCCGGGTACCTGGGAACTACCTTCCCCAACCACTCCTTTTTGTACGGCGGAGTGATAACGGGGGTACTGGCAGTGGTAGCGGTTGTTCTGTTTAAACCATCGCTAAAGTAAAAACACTTTCCGGCATATGTATTTATACGGTAGGAAGTTTGAGGAGTTCTATAAGTGGTTGATTGGCACTACAGATTATATAAACTTATGAGTAAGGATAAAGCACTTTTTTTTGCAACGCAATGGGATTTCAGGAAGTGGCTGGAAGAGCACCACGCAACAGCCCCCGAACTGGTAGTCGGTTTTTATCGGGTGAAAAGCGGTAAGCCCTCCATGACCTGGTCGGAATCGGTCGATCAGGCAATTTGCTTTGGCTGGATAGATAGTATCCGCAGATCTATCGACAGTGAGAGCTACAGTATTCGCTTTACACCGCGCAGAAATACCAGCAACTGGAGTACCATAAATATTGAAAAGGTAGAAAGGCTGACAAAAGACGGACTTATGACTCCTGCAGGATTGAAAGCGTATACCTACAAATCGGAAGCTAAATCGGGCGTGTATTCGTATGAAAAACAATCACCACAAAAAGGCAACGAAAAAAGTGAATAATCTACAGCAGCTCCTCTATCGATGTGACATGGTGTTTCTTGTTGATAACCATATCCCACCATACGGCGAGGGTAAGTAAGTTGATCAGCTGATTGGATTTCACCTGGTGATACCAGAACCAGTAAGGTTTAGTGCTCATCGAACGATCATAGTCCTGTACTAATTGTTCGATGTCGTGGGGGTTGAACAGGGCTTTTGCCATGTCGGAGCTTTTAATGTAGTCGCACACTAGTTTCCGTTGTTTGTCGTCGCTAAGGAATATGGCCAGTGGTGCAAAGCCTCCCTGCTTTTTACGTTCAGTAATTTCGGTCGGGAGTTTTGGATGAAGATAGCTCTTGTGTAGGGATTTGGAAACACCCCGCCCAGCTGCCAGGTCGTCGACACTTCCCTTGAATTTGTAGTTAACCGGCAATCCGCAAAGGAAATTATACAGGTCGGTACTCATGTAGGGAAAAGACATTGTCGTGTTGAAGAGTTCGGACATGCGCGAGGATTTGTACAGGATTACTTCGTCGATTACCTGGCGGATGTCGATATTATAGTTGCGACTATAATAAAACTCTTCGAACGATTTATAACTTACGGGATCTTGCAGCAGGTAATCGAAACGACGGATAGTGGGTTTTGTTTTGGAAATTCGTTTAAGGGCTGCCAGGGTAAAGCCGAAGGTATCACTTTCCTGGATATGAAGTATCTTACGGTTATGAAACTGCATCCGGAACAGGATATTATCTTTCTCGAAGAGCGAACTGATATTCCCAAGTCCGTCCATTGCCTTTTGCAAAGGTTGAAGTCCCATGCGTTTAATCTTCCAGTGCATGGCCAGCTCTTTACCGGATGTTCCGAAATGCTGGTCGTTTCCGTCGCCTCCGAGTATGATGCCGGGGTTCTCGCCGGTCTGCTCAACGAGCTTCATTACCGAGTAATTGACCAGCAGTCCTCCCTCCTGAAAGGGATCGCCGGTTGCCTGAAGGATATGGGGCAAGTGCATAATTTCGGAACCATCAATCTCATACTCGTAATGCCGGGAGTTGTACCTGTCGGCAAGGATGCGCGCCAATGGCAGTTCCGACCATGAATTATTTTTAAAACCGATAGAATAGGAAACCACATCTCCCTGGTACACATCCCTCAGGGCCGAGATATTCCCTCCTGAGTCGTAACCACCGCTTAATAGTAATCCCACTTTCGACTTCCCTTCTATTCTTTTTGCAATCGCCGATTTATGTAAGTCTTCGTACTTCCTGATGGCATCCGGCTCGGAGATTTCATTTTTTCCTGCGGCTTCGAAGTAGCTTTGCTGATCGAACAGGTCAATAACCGTAAATGTACAGCCGGAGACTACAAGCGCATGACCGGCTTTCAGTTTGGAAACTGTTTTCAGAGAGGTTTGCGGAGCCGGGATGTACCCGATACTCAGGAAAGTCAGCAGTGCATCCACGTCGGGTTCGCAAACAAAGTCGTCGATACCGGTAAAGGCCAATAAAGAATGAGCAACCCAATTGCTGGTATAGAAGAGTTGTGCCCCCACCCCGTGCCTGTCGCGTATAAAGGTAAGCTTATTCGCTTCGGCAACTAGCAGTAAAAAGTCGCCATCCAGCCGTGTAAAGGCGCTCATACCGATAGTAGAGAAATCGGCCAGCAACCGTTCGGGAGTTGAATTAAAGAGCCTTCCTTTTAGGTAAAGTGTAAACTTACCGGAAGTAACTTTGATGAAAGACTGCAGAAAAGGATTATGCTCCTCATGAAGGGTGGCAAAGTCCGAATAAGTGCGGGATGGTGTTGGATTCATCAGCATTAAGATTTAGGGGGTAAAAATAGTGAAAATTTTCTTTCTATAACAAAGTTGTTTAATTACATTTGCAGACTTATAAATTTAACTTAGCATGAAAACCCTAATCGGCATCTCTATTCTCTTTCTGTTTCTTAGCTGTGAAAAGACTACCAGCACTACTGACAGCATCCAGGTAATTAATGAATCCGAACGAACATTGGTTGTTGAGTACACTACTGAAAATAATGTATTGGAGCGTGACACCTTAACACCAACTAACATAACAGGTCAATTTGCTGTCAAGCAGTACCCGACAAATAAGGATAAACTCAACAACAAGGAATTGTCGGCTATTATCAACCGTTTGAAAATCTATCTGCTCAACGGGACTGAAACTACCGCGCTTCCCGAAAGTCTTTATAATTCTCCTGATAAATGGGAATATGCCCTAACCATAGATATGAGTGATAAATGGAATATCTACTATTTTGTGGTAAGCGCTGATATGGTGGGTTCTACAGGTGGAACAACGGGCCCCTTATCGAACTAATTTTAAATGAATGGAAAGTTTAACACCAACAACCAACCGAATTACTGTAGTTGACGCACTCAGGGGTTTTGCCCTGGTTTCAATAATGTTACTACACAATATCGAGCGCTTTGAAGTTTCGGGTTTACAGATTGCCCTGCCCGCCTGGATGGTGAGTCTTGACTCCATCCTGTGGGATTCCTTTTTCTTTGTGTTCGGGGGAAAGTCGTATGCAATCTTTGCTCTGCTGTTTGGATTAACCTTTTTTATTCAATCGCATAATCAGCAAAAGCAGGGGAAAGAGTTCAGAGGACGGTTTATCTGGAGATTAATATTATTACTGGTATTCGGATTTATTAATACCTTGTTTTACCAGGGTGAAATACTGGTGCTGTATGCGCTGGTGGGACTGGTACTGGTGCCGTTTGCAAAACTAAGTAATAAAACTATTTTTATCGCTGCGATCTTTTTCTTGCTGCAACCCCTCATCTGGATAGAGGTACTGATGGCTGTTAATAATCCGACTCCCGGCCCCGACACTCCCTTTTATATGGAGTTCTATCCAAAAGTGGGTTCTTTTCTCAGGGGTGATTCAATGGTAGAGCTGATGAAAAGTAACATCACCAATGGTAGAATTGCCTCGTTACTGTGGTATTGGGAAAACGGACGTGTAGATCAAACGATCGGACTGTTTCTACTTGGCTTCCTGTCGGGCCGAAAAGCTATCTTCCTGAATACCCCCAAAAACAAATCGTTCTGGAAGAAAACACTGATTTGTGCCGCTTTGGTATTCTATCCCTTGCTTTACCTGAAATCAAATTCCGCCTTGTTTTCCGAATGGGGCAATGTAAATCAGGCCATCGGCACGCTGTTCAACCTATGGTCGAACCTGGCACTTATGCTGGTGCTGGTTGCCGGATTCGTATTGCTGTTCTATACAACAACTTTCCAACCTTCGCTCAACAAACTTTCGCCCATCGGTAAAATGAGTTTATCGAACTACATCCTTCAATCGATAGTGGGTGCCACGCTCTACTATGGATTCGGACTAGGCCTGTACCGTTACGTGGGGCCTACATATTCTTTATGTATAGGGATAGTACTGGCTATCGGCATGGGTATATTTAGCAACTACTGGATGAACACGCATCGCAGAGGACCGCTGGAGGGTTTGTGGCACAAATTAACCTGGCTGGGAGCCAGGAACTAAACCCATATACCATATATATAAGGTACAAAAAGCGTTTTCGCTCGTCTTGTTTTCAACGTATAAAAAACAGAGTAGAGGTATGAAACGTATTTTAATGGTAGCTGCCCTTGTGGCGGGTGTAGTGATTAATGCAGTGGCACAGGGCCCGCGTACGGAAAGGGTATATCTTTCGGGACGGGGAGCTGATGATGTGGTGCAGTGGGACTTCATGATCGACAAGGGCATGAATGCCGGGAAATGGATGAAAATCGGAGTTCCTTCCTGCTGGGAGCAACAGGGTTTTGGTCAGTACCAATATGGTATTAAGTTCTACGGCAAGGCTTTCCCCGATGGTGTTGCCGATGAAAAAGGAATGTACAAGCATGAATTCTTTGTCCCTGCCGAATGGCGCAACCGTCAGATTCATATCGTCTTTGAAGCTTCCATGACGGATACCGAAGTTAAAATTAACGGTCAGAAGGCCGGCTCTGTACACCAGGGTGCTTTCTACCGATTTTCCTATAATATCTCCGAACGGGTAAAGTTTGGCGGGAAAAACCTGCTTGAAGTTACTGTAGCTAAAGAAAGCACCAATGCCAGTGTAAACCTGGCTGAACGGAGAGCCGACTACTGGAACTTCGGTGGTATCTTCCGCCCTGTATTCCTGGAAGTGATGCCCGCTGTTCACCTGCAAACTATTGCTATTGATGCTCAAATGGACGGTACTTTCCGTTTCCGTGCCGATGTGAACCGCGGTGGTGTAGCGCATCAATTGAAAGTTGAACTGGCTGGTCCTGATAAGAGGGCGATTCAGTCGAAAGTAGTTGATATTAAAGAAGGTGGCGACCGCATCATGGATGTGATGAAGGTTAAACAGCCTCGCCTGTGGACTGCCGAAACACCGGTTCTCTATTCGGCTACCTTCACTTTACTGGACAAAAAGGGTACTCCCCTGCATACTGAACAGCAGAAATTTGGTTTCCGTACTATCGAGGTGCGCGAAAGTGACGGATTGTATATTAACGGTGTAAAATTGAATATCCGTGGTGTCAATCGCCATAGCTTCCGTCCGGAAACGGGCCGCACACTCTCCTTCAGTAAGAATGTAGAGGACGTGGAGCTGATTAAGAGCATGAATATGAATTCAGTGCGCTTGTCGCACTACCCTGCTGACCCTGAATTCCTTGCTATCTGCGACTCGCTGGGTCTCTACGTGATGAACGAACTGGCAGGATGGCATGGTAAATACGACACTCCAACGGGCAAACAGCATATTCAGTCGATGGTGGAACGTGACCAAAACCATCCTTCGATCATCTGGTGGGCCAATGGAAACGAAAAGGGATGGAACACCGAACTGGATTCGGAATTCAGTAAATACGATCTTCAAAACCGCCCGGTGGTACACCCACAGGGGAATTTCGGTGGGTTTGAAACCATGCACTACCGTTCGTATGGCGAATCGCAGGAATACATGCGCTTGCCTGAAATCTTTATGCCTACTGAATTTCTGCACGGACTGTACGATGGAGGTCATGGTGCCGGTCTGTATGATTACTGGGAAATGATGCGTAAGCATCCCCGCACTGCCGGTGGATTCCTTTGGGTTATGGCCGATGAGGGGGTGAAACGTACCGATAAGGACGGATACATCGATAACGTTGGTAATTATGGTGCCGATGGAATTGTTGGTCCGCACCACGAAAAGGAAGGTAGTTACTATACCATCCGCGAACTCTGGAATCCGGTGCAGGTGGTGAATGCACAACTCGAAAACGGCTTCAGCTTTACGGTGGAGAATCGTTATAACTTCCTGAATACTACTTCGACCCGCTTCGAATGGCAATTGGTAAAGTTCGCGGATATACGCGACAACAACGCTAAACTTACCATCCTTAAACGTGGTGAAGTAAAAGGTCCCGACATCGCACCGGGAGCTACCGGCACTTTAACCATTAATGCTAAAGCAGACGACAAGGCCGAAGCGCTTTTCCTAACTGCTTATGATTATCGTGGTAAAGAACTTTGGCGCTGGTCGTATCCGCTGAACGCTCCTGAGGTGGCAGAAGGAACTGCTACCGGACAGGCGCCGGGTTATACGGAAGACCTGAGAACATTGACCGTAAAAGCAGGTACGCATCAGTTTAACTTTAGTAAGACTACGGGGCTGCTGCAATCGGTACAGGTAAGTAACCGCACCATCAGCCTGGGTAACGGTCCGCGATTTACCGCTGCCCGTCGTGCCGACCGCTCACTGGATCAGTTCTACAACCACGATGATGATAACTCCCGCAAGAAGGAACGTACCTATACCTCCTTTACCGATGCTGCCCGATTCACCGGCTTTGAAGTCACCACCGAAGGCAACCACCTGAAAGTGAAAGCTTCGTACCGTCTTGGCAACCTCGACGAGGCAGTGTGGACCATCGCTCCTGATGGTACTGTGGAACTGGATTACCGCTATAACTTCAATGCCGTGGTCGATTTGATGGGTATTCAGTTCGACTATCCGGAAGAAAAGATGCTGAACAAGCGCTGGCTGGGTAAAGGTCCGTACCGCGTATGGCAAAACCGTGTTCACGGTCCGGTGTACGATATGTGGCAAAACGATTACAACGATCCTATTCCGGGCGAAACATTTACTTATCCGGAATTCAAGGGTTACTTTGCGGGTGTGAAGGCTATGCATTTCACGACTACCGAAGGGGAGATAACGATTTACAACGAAACACCTGAAAGTTATATTGGTGTTTACCAGCCCCGCGATGGTCGCGACCGACTCCTATACACATTGCCTGAAACGGGCCTGTCGGTATTGAATGTAATACCTGCTGTGCGTAATAAAGTGAATACAACCGACCTGATCGGACCTTCGTCGCAGCCTGTATGGGCAAGCGGTGAGAAGACGGGACGAGTGGTGATGCAATTCCGTTAACCAGTTTAAACCCCTGTACTCATGCAAAGGCTTCGTTCTTTTCTGATTGTCGGCATTCTGATGCTGTGCTTCTCCTTACCGGCAGTCAACCCCTCATCCGTTCAACCAACTGAAAGTCAGCTCTGGCAACGCTTCACCACTCCTCCTGCTGAAGCCCAACCATGGACCTTCTGGTATTGGATGCACGGTGCAGTATCGAAGCCCGGTATCGCTGCCGATCTGAAAGCCATGAAGGAGATCGGACTGGGCGGCGCGTACCTGATGACGATTCGGGGAACAGAGAACGGCGACTATCCCGGAGCAGTGGAACAGCTGACTCCTGAATGGTGGGAGATGATCCGCTATGCTATGCAACAGGCGGATAGTCTGGGATTGCAGCTGGGCATGCACATAAGTGATGGTTTTGCTCTGGCCGGGGGACCGTGGATTAAGCCGGAGGAATCGATGCAGAAGCTGGTGTGGACGGATACGATAGTCGGCGGAGGGAAACAGGTGCTGCAACTTACCCGGCCGGAAACCATAGCCGATTATTACCGCGATGTAGCGGTGTATGCTATCCCGGTAGGGGTGCAAAAAGATATTGCACAGGCGACTCCTGTGATTAGCTCTAATCATCCCGACGATCCGCATCCGTTCTCTGTTAAAGGTAAATCCTTTCGGGCCAGTGAACCTTGCTATATTCAGTTCGATTATCCGGAAAGTTATTTATTGCAGTCGATCGAAATTGTTCCTTCGGGCAACAACCTTCAGTCGCAACGCCTGCGACTTCTGGTGAGTGACGACGGACAACTTTTCATGGAACATTGGCAGATGCAGCCGCCGCGACAAGGATGGCAGAATACCGGGTTTAATTATACCTATGCTGTTCCTCCTGTAAGGGCACGCTATTTCCGTTTTCACTGGACACCCGAAGGTACGGAGCCCGGGAGTGAAGAACTGGATGCTGCCAAGTGGCGTCCGCGATTAAGCGTCAGCGCAATTCGCCTAAGCTCCGAAGCCCGTGTGCAGCAGTGGGAAGCTAAATCGGGACTGGTATGGAGAATCGATCAGCAAGACAGTCAGCAGCAACAGGTTCCTGCACTGGCATCGGTGCGTACGCTCACTGCTCAGTTCGACGGCCAAACACTGCGCACTCAACTTCCGGCAGGGAAATGGCGTATCCTGCGCATCGGACATACTTCGACCGGACATACGAATGCTACCGGAGGTGCCGGCAGGGGACTTGAATGCGATAAGTTCTCGACAGCTGCAGTACAGAAGCAATTCGACAACTGGTTTGGTGCAGCTTTCGGAGCTACCGATCCGGCACTTGCCCGCAGGGTACTTACTCATATGCACATCGACAGCTGGGAGTGTGGTAGTCAGAACTGGAGTGCAAACTTTGCAGCCGAGTTCCGCAAACGCCGGGGCTACGACCTGATGCCCTGGTTACCGGTAATGGCCGGCTTCCCACTGGTGAGTCAACAGAAAAGCGAGGCAGTGTTGCTCGATGTGCGGACAACCATCAATGAACTTATTCAGGAGGTATTCTTTGCTACCTTCTCACAGAATGCCCGGACTATCAACTGTCGCTTCTCTGCCGAATGTGTAGCTCCTACGATGATTAGTGACGGACTGCAACATTATTCGCAGGTTGACCTGCCGATGGGTGAATTCTGGCTGCAGAGTCCGACACACGACAAACCCAACGATATGCTCGATGCAATCAGTGGTGCGCGTATCTATGGAAAGAATATTATCCAGGGTGAAGGGTTCACACAGTTACGGACTACCTGGAACGAACATCCTGGTATGCTGAAGTCGTTACTCGAGCGTAACTTTGCGATGGGACTCAATAAACTATTCTTCCATGTGTATGTGCATAATCCTTATACCGACCGTGCTCCGGGCACTACCCTCGATGGTATAGGATTATTCTTTCAGCGTGACCAGACCTGGTGGAAACCGGGGAAGGCTTTTACGGAATACATCACCCGCACTCAATCGCTGTTGCAGTTTGGAAGTCCGGTAACCGATATTGCTGTATTTACAGGAGAGGAAATGCCTCGCCGCTCGCTGACTCCTGATAAGCTGGTACCACTCATACCCGGATTAATCGGTGACAAACGCCTGAAAGAAGAAGCGGAACGACTGGCCAATGTGGGACAACCCATTCGAGAGATGCCTGTAAAGGTGTTTCATAGTGCCAACATCTTCGATCCTGCCGGGTGGGTTGATCCGCTGAAGGGATACGCCTACGATTCGTTTAATAAGGATGCATTGCTACGACTTGCCCGGGTAGAAAACGGACGCATGGTTTTACCCGGTGGTGCCTCGTACCGTGTTGTTATCTTCCCCGACGAAGCCTGGTATAGTGCAGAAACGCGTGCTAAGATAAATGAACTGCGCCGGCAGGGAGTTGTTATCCCCGGCTTACCGGTGGTAACCGGTGGAGAAGCTGCGCTGGGTGTGGCTCCTGATGTGGTTGCGCCTGATGATATTGCATGGACTCATCGCAGTGACGGAACTACGGATCTGTATTTTATTTCCAATCAGCAGGAGAAGTCACGGAATGTGGAGCTTAGTTTCCGCATCAACGACCGCATCCCTCAGCTGTGGGATCCGGTGAGTGGAAAAGCGATGCATGTGGTTTGGGAGAGAGCGGGTGACCGTACCCGGCTTAAACTGGAACTCCCCGAAGCAGGATCGGTATTCGTGGTATTCGAACCTTTCAGTCCTACAACAGTACTCCCTGTTAAGCTTGCAAAACAGCAATCCCTGAATGCTCAGCCCTGGGAATTGTATTTTGAACGTACCGGTAGTAAACTTACAACGAATACCTTATTCGACTGGTCGCAGCATAAAGATCATCGTATCCGGTATTATTCGGGAACAGTACGGTATACTACTCAGTTTGAATGGGACGCTGAGACAGAAGAGGTATATCTTCAGCTCGAAGAACTGAATAATATGGCTACGGTAATTGTGAATGGTGTGGAGTGCGGAACGCTTTGGACGCCTCCCTATCGTACCGGCATTGGTCATGCACTCAAAAATGGAGTAAATACCCTGGTACTGGAAGTTACCAACACCTGGGCAAATGCAATTATGGGTTCTGATAGTGGTTTTCCGCCTTTCGAGGGGATATGGACCAATGGGAAGTATCGCAAGAACAGTACTGAGCCCGAACCTTCGGGTATCAGGGGAGTCAGCCTGCTTAGCCCAGCTTCACCGAAGTCATTGTAAGCGAGCCGGCCACGGGCTTATCGTTAAACAGACTTACTGCTTCGTTCTTTTCCTGTAAGGCAAGTACGTAAAGTAAGGGCAGAAAGTGTTCGGGAGTCGGGATGGCAAGTTGAAAGGCTGTACCTTGCTTTTGAAAATCGATAAGCGGCTGGTGATTGCCACTCAGGATACTCGTGCGCATCAGGGCATCGGCTTCCATCGCCCATTCAAAGGCAAAGCTCTCGTTGAGCCGCCGCCAGTCGACCATCCGCAGGTTATGTACCATATTACCACTTCCTATTATAAGTACATTTTTATTCCGCAGGGGTTTTAGTTGCTGTGCCAGTTCGTAATGATACAGGGCGGGTTTTGTGTAGTCAATACTCATCTGAACGACCGGAATATCAGCCTTAGGGTACAAGTGCTTAATGACACTCCAGGCACCATGATCGAGCCCCCAATTGTAATCCATCTCTACCCCGGTGGTAGTAATTAGCTGTGCAGTGTCACCGGCAAGAGCCGGATGACCGGGAGCAGGATATTGAACGGCAAACAATTCAGCCGGAAACCCACCGAAGTCGTGAATCGTTGCCGGTTGCTCCATGGCGGTAACAAAGGTTCCACGCGTTTCCCAGTGAGCTGAGATACAGAGTATGGCATCGGGACGGCGGAGCTCAGCACTTAATTTACGAAAACCGGCTACAAATTCGTTTTCTTCGATGGCGTTCATCGGACTACCATGGCCTAAAAACAATACAGGCATGGGACTGGAAGAAGAACCTGTTAGTTTTGTTAAGTCGTTCAGTTTCATTGGAGCGGGATTTAATTGTGAAGTTTCAGTGTCTCGGCACGCAACACTTTGTTACCTGTTGAATACACAAACCGGGGAATGCAGAGAAGCTGGCCGGGCAGTTCGTAGCGTCCCAATTCAGGCTTTATACGTTCGAGCAGCTCTGCCTTTAGTTCTTCCTGAAGATCGTCGCATTCGAGTACCAGTACCACTTGTTGTCCGAGACTCTCATGGGGTTTCGAACTGATAAAGAAGGGCAGGTCAATTACCGACTCCAACTTACGCTCTACCTGCTCGGGAAATATCTTTATTCCTCCACTGTTGATTACCCGATCGGCTCTTCCCAGCCAGCGGAACGAATAATTGTCGACCAGCTCCACTAAATCGTTGGTGATTAATTGTTCATTGTGAAGATGGGGGGCATCAATAACCAGACAAGAACGGTCGTCAAGACTCAGCCTTACGCCCTCCAGGGTCTGGAAGCTTGCGGAGGCTTCTTTCCCATTGAAGCGACGAAGAGCAATATGCGATGCTGTTTCAGTCATCCCAAAGGTTTCGTACAGCGCTACCGGCCATTCGGCAGTCAGCTCTTCCATGGCAGGGGTTACCGGACTTCCTCCTACAATAATATTAGTAATATTACGGCGGGGGAGGTCGCCGGCAGAATGGAGTAACTGGTAAGGAGTGATGGCTGAAAAGTCAAGTGCCGGTAATTCTTCAGTTGCAAAGGGATTGGCAGAGGGTGCTACGGCATGCAGGATATAATTTCCTGCGATAGCACGTACGAGCATCATCTTACCGGCAATATATGAAGCAGGCAGACAAAGCAAGGCAACACTCCTCGGCTGCAATCCGAAAAAGCGATTGGTAAGCTGTGCCGATCGGAGCATGGTTGTTTTAGGGAGCTGAATAAGTTTTGGTTCACCTGTCGAACCGGAAGTCTTTACCTCCACATAGTCGCTATCGTCAAACCAATGTTGCAGAAAATCGATAATTTCCTGCTGCCAGGGTTCTGTTACATTGTCGTGCAACAGCGTTGCGCGGGAAGCTGGTGAACTATAATTTCCGGGTACTAATTTCATAGGCTTTGTGTTCAGAGGGAATACCACAACGATGCATTGCGAATCTCCAATGGTGAGGGTATATTATTATGGTATAGCTGTCCGGTTCCCAGTCCCTGAGGCATCGGGTTATTCAGGGTGAATGTCCATTGAGCAATGGCATTTAAGCCTATATTCGATTCGAGTGCCGAGGTTACCCACCAGCCGGTAGAAGTATTTTCGGCAGCAGCAATCCATTGCCGTGCGCTTTCAAAACCTCCGATCAGGGAGGGCTTAAGAATAATGTAGGCCGGGCGTAGGGTTTGGAGCAAGGCTTCAGCTTGTCCGGGCTGACAGGCAATCAGCTCTTCGTCGAGTGCAACGGGAATGGGTGAAGTGCGACAAAGGAGTTCCATCTCCCCGGCTTGTCCCGCGTGAATGGGCTGTTCGATGGAATGAATGGTGAACTCAGCAAGGGCAGTTAAGTACTCCATTGCCTTGTCGGCCGGAAATGCTCCGTTGGCATCTACCCTTAGTTCAAGATCTGCCGGACTGAAATAGCGCCGGATGGTGCGGAGGATGGTTAGTTCGGTATCGAAATCAAGAGCTCCCACTTTCATCTTCAGACACCGATAGCCTTCGTCGAGCTTGCGACTGATCTGCTCCTGCATATACTGTTTATCGCCCATCCATATTAGTCCGTTGATAGGAATCCCCTGCTTCCCTTCGGTAAATGCTGAAGGGAAAAGCAGATGCCTGCCGGCAAGGTTCACCTGAGTTACCTGTTCAGATGAACGGGCCTGATTCAACTCCAGCAGAGCAGTCTCGAGTCCGAAACGAATAGAAGGGAACTCACTCAGGTCGACAGCTTCAGGGGATTGACCGTGATTGATAGCTTCACAGAGTTCATCCAGTTTAGCACTGTAGGTATCCATGGGATCCGGACTCAGGCCCGGAATGGTTGAACACTCACCGGTTCCACTTAACTGGTTATCGGAAAGCACCAGGAAAGACGACTCCTTGACGTGCAAAACTCCCCTTGATGTTCCGGCAGGAAACTTAAAATCAAATTGACGGGTGAAATGTCGTGCGTTCATAACATCATCAGTTGATTAATAAACCAAGGGAGAAGAGGAGTGCGACGAACAGACTGGCCATTGAGAGGCGTTTTAGTTCGGGGAATAAGTGCACATGCTCTTTAAAGCTCTGTACGGCACGCAGGTTTCGGTACACCATAGGAAAGGCCGCCCAGAAAATCCACTGCCAGGCAGAATGGTACTCTATCATCGTATAAACGGATAAGAGCAGAAAAGCTCCTATTAACAGTATACTGTGGTAAATACGGGCTTTCCGGATTCCCAACAGTACTACAAGAGTCTGCTTGCCCGTTTTCTGATCAGTTTCATAATCGCGGAGGTTATTAAGATTTAACACCCCCATACTCAGGAAGCCAATGGCCGATGCGGGTAATATGAGTGCCGCCTCCACCTGAAATGTATGCAGGAAATAGGTACCTATCACCCCTACCAATCCGAAGAAGATGAATACAAAGAAGTCGCCCATAGCCTTATAGCCATAGGGATTCTTACCAACTGTATAGGTGATGGCTGCTGTAATGGCGCCGAGACCTAACAGTATAAACAGAATGGATGCGGGTAGAAGTGACTCTGATGGTGAAGTGCGATTAGTGAAACCCGCAACGATTAACCCTATTCCTGATAGCAGTGCCAGGCTTACCACTATAGCAATGCCCCGCAGCATGGAAGCAGGACTTATCTTACCTGATTGTACCATGCGACGAGGACCGATTCGCTCTGCGGTATCCTTACCATTCTTGAAATCACCGTAATCGTTGGCCATGTTCGACAAAATCTGTAAGAGCAGCGTAGTGATTGCGGCCAGCAACAGTACGGGCCAGCGGAAACCATCGGCAACCCACGCAAGTGCACTGCCGGTTATGGTGTTAGCAAGCGCCAGCGGAAGGGTCCGCAGACGCATTGATTCTATCCAGTATTTCATCAGGGCATCTTCGGGTATTTCTTAAAATCAGGCTTGCGCTTTTCGAGGAAAGCTTTTTTGCCTTCGTGTGCTTCTTCGGTCATGTAGTACAACATCGTTGCATTACCTGCCAACTCCTGAATACCTGCCTGTCCGTCGAGCTCAGCATTCAGTCCCGCCTTTATCATGCGCAGGGCAAGCGGACTGTGTTGCATCATTTCCTGACACCACTTCACCGTTTCATCTTCGAGTTGATCGAAAGGTACAACAGCATTCACCAATCCCATCTCCAGGGCTTCGGCAGCAGAATACTGGCGACAAAGGAACCATATTTCGCGGGCTTTCTTTTGACCTACAATACGAGCGAGGTACGACGAACCGAAACCGGCATCGAAACTTCCCACCCGCGGACCGGTCTGCCCGAAGATTGCATTCTCAGAAGCAATAGAAAGGTCGCACACTACGTGCAGTACATGTCCACCGCCGATGGCATAGCCGTTTACCATGGCAACAACGGGTTTCGGCAGACTCCGAATCATTTTCTGAAGGTCGAGAACGTTCAGGCGGGGAACACCATCTTTCCCGATATATCCGGCGATGTTCTTAACGTTTTGATCGCCTCCTGCACAGAATGCTTTATCGCCTTCGCCGGTGAGGATAACTGTAGCGATATCCTGACTTTCGCGACAAAAAACCATGGCTTCAATAATCTCCTTGATAGTATCGGGTGTGAATGCATTGCGGTAGCGGGGACGATTAATTGTTATTCGGGCAATCCCTTCGAAATAATCAAATTTTATTTCTTCAAACTCTTTGATGGTAGTCCAGTTTCTCATTTTATCGTATGTGTTTAAATAATTCTTTGTAGGTGGATACATTTGTTTCACGATCGGTCAGCACTTCGAGTACCTGTGGACCATCGGCCTCAAAAAAACGATTTAATTCCTGTTTGAGGTCGGAAGAGGCATCGCAACTTGCAAACCTGATTCCATAAGCTTCGCTGAGGGATCTCAGATTAACGGTATGCCCGGCATCGAAGAAAGGCTGGCAACGTTCTATCACTTTCTGATCGCCTATCATGCTGAATATATTGGCTCCTCCGTTATTTAGTACGATGATATGCAGATTCGGCGGGAAGTTAACATTCCACATACCGTTGGAATCGTACAGGAAGGATAAATCGCCTGAAAGAAGCAGTGTTTGCTTGCCGGAGGCCACTGCCGAACCGGCGGCTGTTGCTACACTACCTTCGATGCCCGAAGTACCCCGGTTACCAAAATACTGAATGTCGGCGCGGGTAGGAAACAACTGCGAGATGCGCACCGGCGTACTGTTGGCAAGCTGCACTACCCATCCGGAGGGAACCTGAGTGAGCACCTCACCAATCACAGTTGTATCGCAGAAAGGGAGAGCATTCAGGTAGGTGTTGGTACGATCTGACAGACGTTTTTGTATGTCAGCCACCAGACTCCTGAAGGTAGTTGTTTGTTCCTCCTTTTCTACGGATGAAAGTAAGTGTACGGCTTTCACCGGAACACTATAGTTTAGCGATCGATAGGTATCGGCATAGGGAAGTTCGGTCTGCACCTGCCAGTGCTCCTTAGGCTGATGCGTACGAAGATACTGTTTCAGTTGTTTGGATATCACCGAATGTCCAATCGTGATTAAGAGATCGGGTACCAGCAATTGTTTTTCTTCTTCACGTGGAGCTCCAAAAAACAGATCGGGAATAGTAATCAGTGCATCACCGCTGATACCTGACAGGTTTTCGGCAACTACCAGTGTTTCGGTAGTTGTTGCAAGTCTATTCAGTAAGTTGTTTAATTCCGGATCAGCAGTTCCTGTCCCGGCAATGATCATGCGGCGGGATGCTTTGTTCCACGCAGCTGTAAACTGCGACAAGGTTGATGGCGAAGGCAGCGTTTCGGTCGACAGGCTTTTGATAACCCGTGGCTGTACGGGCGAATCGGGCATTTCCACATAGAGTGGGTCACTAAGCGGAACATTCAGGTGAACCGGTCCACGCGGGAACTGCAACGCCATATCCACAGCCTGTGCTGCCAGTCGGTCGGAATGCTCCGTATTCATAGAATTCTGATCGGAAGGGAGTTGAAAGGAGGCTTTGCAATAGTTGGCGTAGATATTCTGCTGGCGAATGGTTTGTCCGTCGGACTGATCGATCCACTCCGAAGGTCGGTCGGCCGTAATAACTATCAGCGGAAGATGCTGATAATACGCTTCCACCACTGCCGGAGCAAAGTTCAACACAGCCGAGCCTGAAGTACATACCAGCACCACCGGTTCGTGGGTATACTGAGCCATACCCAGGGCGAAAAACCCAGCCGAACGCTCGTCGGTAACGGGATAGCATTGAATATCCTCCCGGGCGGTAAATGCCAGGGTAAGGGGTGTGTTACGGGAACCCGGGGCAATAACTGCCCGACGTACTCCCAGCTGCGCACAGATAGAGGCGAGATTCTTAATGTCCTGTCTGAACATGCATTACATTTAAAAGTGTCTTCATCTTATTCTCTGTTTCCATCCATTCCTTTTCAGGATCAGAGTGAGCAGTAATACCGGCTCCGCTGTACAAAACAAGTTGGTCGGCGAAAAGTTGCATACACCGGAGATTTACATAGAGATGGGTTTCGCCTTTCAGCTGTACCGGACCTACCAGTCCGCTGAAATAGCTCCTGTTGTACTGTTCGGTCTTTTTTATAAACTCCAGCGACTCGTCACGTGGTAAACCTGCCACTGCCGGAGTAGGATGTAGCCGGGCAATGAATCGTCCGCGTGAAACCCTCAGGTTATCGGATTCAAACTGAAAACCGGTTGCCAGGTGCACCAGGTTTCCGGCTCTGAAGTTGCGGGGACCGTCAATTTCCATGGCTTCGACACCCATCTTATCAAGTAATTGAACAATAAACCGGGAAACAAAAGCCTGCTCGGCTATTTCTTTGGCTTTCCAGCAGTACTCTTCTAAATCAGGTTGAAAGTACAGTTGAGTCCCGGCCAGCGATAAAGTCGATATCCGACCCTGTTGCTCACGCATCAGTACTTCGGGGGTTGCACCCAGCCAACTTCCCACACCGGGTAGTTGCCAGTAATAGACAAATGCATGCTCGTATTCGGCACACAATTCGGCAAAGAAGCGTTCGGGGCGAAATTCGTGAGGACGATCCACGGCCTTGTTGCGGGAAATGATAACCTTATTAAACTCTTCAGCACGGATTGCTTCAACAGCCAACTGTACCTGTTTCACGTACTCTTCGTGCGTAGTATCCGTGGACTTTCCGGGAGATAGCAATGCAGTGGGGTTATGGCGATGAAGCACATCTCCTAACTTTGCCGGGGCTTCTTCAGGGGCACAAACCAAATCCGGTTGCAGCAGATACGCTTTTTCACCTCCGTTAACCGGAAAAGGAGCAATCAGAAATCCGGGCAACTCAGGCAAATCGTCGAGTTTATCCACCGGAAGTGGAAGGGAACTGTATTGCACCATCAGGTGCACCGATGATTCACCCGGAAGGCGATACATGGCAAAGGGAACTGCACGCTCCCTCAGCAAATCGAACAATTCATCCATATCCTTCATTCAGGGAGGAGGTATAATAGTGTTGGTAATACGACAGATGGTTATTGTCTTACCGCTTTCGTTGCTAACAATTACTTCCCACACATGATGCAATCGTCCACCGTGCAGAAGTCGGCCGACAGCTGTAACCATAGTTCCGGGTTTGGCAGCTCCTACATGACTCGCACTAACTTCAGAACCAACAACGAGGGTACGTTCGTTTTCCACCATTGCCCACGAGGCTGCACTGGCAACCGATTCAGCAAGGGCTATCGCCGCACCGCCATGAAGTCGCCCGAAGGGTTGTACATTTCGTTCATCCACCGGCATTTCAGCTTTCACCATGCCCGGCTCTGCTTCGGTAAAACGAATGGAGAGATGTCCCATCAGACTTGAAGGGCATAATGCGTTTAATTGTTCTAAGGTCTTCATCTTTATTCTTTATCGTCGCGATCCTGACCAAAATCGGGCATTCCGTCGGACGTCCAACGCAACACACGGGCACGGGTGTGACGGTTCGGGTCGTAAAGCGGTTCACCTTTTATATCCTTGTAGTCGCGGGCATGATAAATCATAATATCCGACTTTCCGTCTTTTGACCTGGTAAAGCTATTATGTCCCGGCCCGAAGCGCTTCAGGCTCTCGTTCGAATAGAAAACCGGTTCGGGCAGTTTATTCCAGGAAGCCGGATCGACTAAGTCGGCATTTTCGTCGGCCCAAAGGAGTCCGATGCAATAGTTAGCATCGGTGGCGCTGGCAGAGAAGGCTACAAATACTTTTCCGTTACGAATTAGTACTGCAGGTCCTTCGTTTACACGATGACCCCTGATTTCCCATGGGAATTCAGGTTGAGTGATGACTACCTGTTTAGCATCCAGGGTGGTAGGATTAATCATCTTTGCAATGAACAAACCGGTATTGATTACAGTATTCGATGCGCGATCGGTCCATATCATGTAACGCTGTCCGCGATGCTCAAAGGTAGTAGCATCAAGGGCGAAGCGATCTACATTACTTTTCACCTGACCTTCTTCCTTCCACTGGCCTTTGGTAGGATCTTTTGAGGGATTTGACAATACATACATACGGATCTTCCATTTATCCTCAGCCGATCCGGCTGCGAAATAAATATACCATTTACCATCGATACGGTGTAACTCAGGGGCCCAAATATGATTTCCCATGGGGCCCTTTGAGTGTTTACGCCATACAACTACCGGTTTTGTATCCTTTATTCCGTTAATGGTTTTGGACTTACGTATCTCGATCCGGTCGTACTCCGGAACAGTTGCAATAAAATAATAATTCCCGTTGGCATGGGTTACAAACGGATCGGCACGCTGTTCAGCAAGCGGATTGTCAAAAGGAGTATTGCTGTTCTTTTTTGCTTCTCCGGCAACAGCAGTCAAGGTGAACAGTACCAGGAGAACATAACGGATTAATTTCATATTCAGTTCTTTTAAATAGTTACTACAAATCGTACGGGTATGCTTCGATCTATTCAGCGCTACAAAAATAATAAAAATAAACTAGTCCGGGGCTCCATCCTTCAGGACTTTCTCGTAAGCTAACCGTGCTGATCCTCTGAAATAGACTTCACCGCAATAAACAAATCCCAACTTGAGAAATGTTCGTAACATGGCCGGATTATCATAATTGGTATCTGCTCTCAGACTATAAATACCCTTACTACGGGCAAAATCGGCTGCAAAATTAAGAATCTCTCCTGCCAATCCTTGTCCCAGGTACCCGTCACTAATGGCTATACGATGTATAACAACAAAATCGCCATTGGTATTCCACCGGCCTCTGATACGGGCATACTCGGGCTCATCGTTTATTATTACTGCACTATAACCAATAATTGCATCATTAGTTGTCAGCACAAAACCGACTCCCCTGTCAATATCACCTTGTACTACATCCCGATTGGGATAACCATCCTGCCACTGATTGCTTCCGTCGGATTTTCGCCGGCGGATGGCTTGTTGAAGGATTTCCCAGATAACAGGAATCTCTTCGGGTACTGCTTTTCTGAATTGTAACTTCATAAGGTAAACTTAAATGTATCAAAGATACAAATTTACTACTCTTTATGCATAAAGGGAGATTAAAAAAGCAGCAAGAGGGTGGAAAAAACCGGGGAGAATGAAACAAAAGCCGGACTTATTCGTCATACTGGTAAAAACTGATAATATGTTTCCACGAATATTGCTTTTTCTCTTTTTGACGACCGCAGCTGTAATGCAGGCAGAAGTGAAGTTACCGGCATTGTTTACCGATGGTATGGTAGTGCAGCAGAATACAATAATCACCCTGCGCGGCAGTGCAACAGCCAACAAAAAGGTTAGTGTGACAGCCAGCTGGAACAAACGTTCTGTTGTGACCCGTGCAGCTGATGACGGCAGCTGGGAAGCTCAACTGTCGACTCCAAAAGCAGATGGCATTGCTCACAGCATAACCATCAGCGATGGTGAAAAGCTTACCTTATCCAATTTACTGTTGGGTGAAGTGTGGCTATGCTCCGGACAAAGTAATATGGAGATGCCTATGAAAGGGTTTAAAAATCAACCCGTGGAAGGTTCGAATATGGACATCCTTAAAAGTGCCAATCCTAATATCCGTCTATTTACAGTTAAACGTAACTCGACCATAGAACCACAAACAACGGTAAGTGGTCAGTGGCAGGAAGCCCGGCCGGAAACGGTAAGGGAATTCAGTGCCACAGCCTGGTATTTCGGACAATTACTGGAGGAGAGTATGCAGGTACCGGTGGGCCTTATTGTAAGCTCATGGGGAGGTTCGAGCGTAGAAGCCTGGATGAGTGAAGAAATGTTGCGCAGCTTTCCACAGGTAAACATACCCCGAAAAGAATCGGACATAAAAGAAAAGAACCGCACTCCCACTACCTTGTATCAGGCCATGATACATCCCCTGGTGGGCTTCCCCATAAAAGGGATTATCTGGTACCAGGGTGAATCGAATTACGATCGTGCTCATACTTACACGTCCATGTTCAGCACCATGGTAAAAGGCTGGAGAGAGCAATGGGCTCAACAGGATACCATACCCTTCTACTACTGTCAGATTGCCCCCTATGAGTATAGTATAATTACTGCAAAGGGAAAGGATGTGATTAATTCAGCCTACCTTCGTGAAGCTCAGTTAAACGCTTTGAAGCAGGTACCTGCATCGGGGATGGCAGTATTACTGGATGCCGGACTTAAAGAAGGAATTCATCCTCCCAAAAAGCGTATTGCCGGCGAACGACTGGCATTACTGGCCTTAGGGAAAACATACGGAATGAAAGGTTTTGCTTGCGAGAGTCCCGAATATGATTCGATGGAAGCAAAGAACGACACCCTGATTCTCAGTTTCAAAAAAGCAGACATGTGGCTTACAGCTCCGGCAGGTGAATCGAAGTTATTTACAGTGGCAGGCGAAGATCGCATCTTCCATCCCGCCAAAGCCTGGATTGTCCGCAGCAAGGTATATGTGCACTGTCCGTCGGTAGCCAAACCGGTAGCTGTACGGTATGCATTTGATAATTACGCAGAGGGTGATTTAACCGGCACCGAAGGTTTACCGGTTTCGTCGTTCCGCACTGATAACTGGTAAACAATGAAATCAACTTCCGCAGGTCTTTTACTTATAATTGGTATTCTGTTGGGCATTGGCTCCAATGGTACGCTTACTGCCACACTGATGCCCGATGATTATGTATGGAATTCACCATCCCGCAATTCATCCGAATCGATGCCGCTGGGAGGAGGTGATACCGGACTGAATGTATGGGTAGAGAATGGTGCAGTGTACTTCTACATGTCGCGAAGCGGAGCATGGGATGAAAATAACACCCTCCTGAAACTGGGAAGAGTAAAAGTAGAACTGCAACCCAATCCATTTAAGGACACTTCGGATTTTGAACAACGTTTACGCCTGCGCGACGGATCGATGGAGATAAAAGCGAGCGATGTGAGCCTGCGATTATGGGTGGATGTGTTTAAACCTGTAATTCATGTACAGATGCAGTCGAAAAGTCGCCATCAACTGCTGGTATCCTACGAAAGCTGGCGATATGCCGACAGGCAATTACAAAAAGGAGAAAGTCAACAGAATTCGTACAAATGGGCTGCTCCTGCCGGACTGGAAATGCGGCGTGACTCGATGGAGGTACTGGACGATAAACTGTTCTTTTACCACCACAATCCGAAGGAAACCATTTTCGACATCACTGCTCGCCAGCAGGGAATGGAACAACAAATAACCACACTCTATAATCCTCTTGCACATCTTATTAGCGGAGGTATGCTTAGCGGCGGCGATCTGGAATTTAAGAATGTAAGCGACGGAATATATGCCCGTCAATCTTTCCGCAGCTGGAACTTCAGCACTAAACGCGCAGTTCGCAGCAGCACATTTACCATTGCTTTACACCAGCAACAAAGCAGTGAGCCATCTGTATGGAAAGATGCTCTTCTTACTAGCTGTAAAAGGATCAGTAATAAGGACCAAAAGGCTACGGCCGACTGGTGGAAAAGTTTTTGGGGACGTAGTTTTGTGCACGCAACCGGAGATGCAGCTACCATCACCCGTAATTACACCCTTTTCCGCTATATGTTGGGATGTAATGCTTTTGGCACTGCTCCTACCCGCTTTAACGGCGGACTCTTTACCTTTGATCCGGAATATGTGGATGCCAAACAGGCGTTTACACCCGATTACCGTAAATGGGGTGGCGGAACCTTTACTGCACAAAATCAGCGACTTGTATACTGGCCCATGTTGAAAAGCGGGGACGCCGACCTGATGAAACCTCAGTTTGAATTCTACCGTCGACTTCTGCCAACAGCAGAGGCACGGAGCAGAACGTACTGGAATCATGGGGGTGCATGCTTTACCGAACAAACCGAGAACTTTGGAATGCCGAATCCCTCGGAGTACGGCTGGAAGCGACCGGAGAGCTTTGACAAAGGTATCGAGTACAATGCCTGGCTGGAGTACCAGTGGGAAACCGTACTGGAGTTCTGCCAGATGATACTGGAAACCAACCGTTATACCGGTGCTGATATCAGCAGCTATCTTCCTTTAATTGAAAGTTCCGTTTTTTTCTTTACAGAACATTATGCCTACCTGGCTTCGGAACGTGGCCGTCGTAAACTGGATGGCAACAACCAGCTGGTGATTTATCCGGGTTCGGCCTGTGAAACCTATAAGATGGCCCATAACCCTGTTAATACCATCGCAGGACTAACACGGGTGTTATTGACTCTGAAGGAAGTGAAAACGAACCACCCGGAATATACTTCAGGGTCTTTGTTTAGTCTGCACCAAACCGACTCTCTGTTAAGACTGATTCCACCAATGCCTGTACGGGAACTGAACGGGCATGCAATGATAGCTCCTGCCCTCTCATGGGAACGAATTAATAATACCGAGGTTCCACAACTGTACCCGGTATTTCCATGGCGTTTTTTTAATAGCAGGAATGATACGCTGCACCATGCCCGCAATACCTGGTACCACGACCCGGATGTTCAGAAATTCCGCAGCCATGTTGGCTGGAAACAGGATAACATATTTGCTGCCTGTCTGGGACTCACTGCTGAAGCCTGGGAATTAAATACCTTAAAACTGGGTGACGGTCCGCACCGATTCCCTGCATTCTGGGGTCCCGGCTTCGACTGGACGCCCGACCACAACCATGGCGGAAGTGGGATGATTGGACTTCAGGAAATGCTGTTACAGGAAACTGAGTCGGGAGAACTTCTCCTCTTCCCGGCCTGGCCCATGGATAAGGATGTACACTTCCGACTCCACGCCTCCGGTGGCCGGGTGGTGGAAGCACGCCTGGAAAACGGGAAAGTAGTACTGCAACAACAGGGGAAATAATTACCTGAGAGCCTGATATACCAGGTTTTGAAAGAGTACTTTCAGATCTTTATCCGGCAGCGAAGGTTGCATATTGATGTAAAAGAGAACAATCAGTTCTTCCTTCGGGTCGATGAGGTAATCCGTACCAAACCAGCCTCCCCACCGCAGTGAGCCTTCAGAGGCTATTGAACGATAGGAGTATTCAGGTCGGAAATCATCGAAGGCAAGACCGAAACCAATCTCTCCCCGTTTGTCGCCGACGGCATTTTTTCGCATCATCTCCACTGTCTTGCGACTCAGTAATCGTTGTCCGTTGAATTCTCCTTCGTTAAGGATCATCTGGCACAGACGTGCATAATCCTCTATACTTCCATTCAATCCGGCTCCTGTACTGAAAAAGGTTTTAGCTCCGCTGTAAGCAGCATGCTGGTAAATGCCGTTTTCACGCATATTCAGTTTGTAGGCTTGCGGACCGGCATATTCGTACAGCTTCACTAGCCTGGGCTCCAGTTCCTTTGGCAAGTAAAAACAAGAGGTGCGAATTCCCAGCGGTTCAAAAATTCGTTTACGGAAAAATTCATCGACAGGCATTCCTGAAACCTGTTCGATAAGATAACCCAGCACATCAGTATTCATCCCGTAGGTGAATCGTTCGCCCGGATCGTGCTCAAGCGGACAGGCAGCCAGGATACGGATTACTTCACCGAGGGTACGTTTTTCAAGGCTAAACATGGGCGATAGAGGTATCCCACGCTTATCGTATACTTTGCGTGAAAGAGCATTCCCGTACGAGATACCTGCTGTATGCGTAAGTAAATGCCGGATCGTAACATCCCGTTTAGCCGGCCTGGTAACTGCGGAAGAATCGGCATTCACCGACACAAGCACCTGTGGGTTTTCAAACTCGGGTATGTATAGTTTCACAGGATCATCCAACAACAGTTTACCTTCTTCCATAAGCATCAGCACGGCAACGGCAGTAAAGGCCTTGGTCTGCGAGGCATTTCTGAATAAATCATCCTTGTGACAAGGAATTCCCGCTTCACGATCGCGCCATCCGAATGCTTTGTGGTGAACTACTACCCCCTTGTGAGCAACAAAGGTGACTGCATGAGGAATCTCGCCCCTGTCGACCATCTGCTGAAATACTGAATCGATCCGTGCTAAGCGATGGGCATCGAAAGTAGATGGTACCTTGTTGGGATAAACAAACTGTTGGGGATGTTCCGGTGCTCCGGCAACTAACGAGAGTAATGGTGATACAATAAGAACTAGTAAAAGCAATTTTCTAATCATGGTAGTAGTCATTAAGTGAACTGCAAACTTAGGTAAAAATGCCGGAAACAATTTGTATTTTATATAAAATATCAGTTGATCATTAGCTTCTGTTGGTAACGGCTACCATCGACTCCTGTCATACTAAGCAGGTAAAAACCCGGCTTCAAACCTCTAATGTCAATTGTTTCTTCTCCGGATTTAGTAAGTGTGCAATTCAGCACCTGCCTGCCCGCTGTATCATAAATAGCAAGCTCACCCGTTGTTGACTTGCGCAGTGTCAACCAATCACGGGCAGGATTGGGATACGCCAGCAAAGGAAGATATTCAGTATTCAATACAGCGGTAGCACCGGTTAACAGACGAACAATCTCGGGATAAGTAAGCGCGTAGTTAAAAAAACGCAAATCGTCAATTTTACCTTTCAGGTACGGATCGGCTGAAAACTGTGACTTTCCAATATAATTCTGCGTGATAGCTCCCAACTCATAGGGACGGAGGGTGAAATTAGTGTTCTTAGCAGTATTAACCCCGTTAACATACAGGGTCAGTGTATTATTACCAAGTGTAAGGACCAGGAAGGTCCATCCTCCGGTAGCCGGTCGGCGTGTGGTAGTCACTTTTTGTACAACACCCTTCACATTCATTTCAAACACCATCGCACTCCCGTTGTTCGGGGTCAGCATCATATAATTATTGGTACCACTACCAAAATCAAAGATACGCGACCACACCGATAATTCATCGGGATTTACCCAGCAGCTGACAGAGAAATTGCTTAACTTGTTAAGAAACCCTACCGGTAGCAGGGCGTAATCATTTATACCATCCAATTGAAGAGCATTTCCGTATTTACCGGCATCAAATCCGGCTCCCCCAAACAATTCCGCATCCAACTTATACTCATTGGCATCGGCACTTACTGTGGCGGCAGATGATTCATCAAAGGGGTACCAGGGAAGCTGTGAAGTTGGCTCTTTCACCTCCACTTCGATAATTCCGGTCGATTGTACAGCACCAAGTAAATCATACGCTTTGGCTTCCAGCCTGTACGTTCCGGCCGACAGATTTTTTAATTGATAATCGATGGTAGAGGTCTTAAGTGTATACACCAAACTGGTATTGAGGTAAAGTTCGACCTTTTCAATCTCTCCGTCGATATCAAAGGAACCAGCCTTAACGGTTATATTAGCAGGAGCTATATACTCTATCTCACCCGCTACAGGAGAAGTCATCGTTATAACCGGTTTAATATTTACCTGCGTTAATTCGGTATTTGAAAATACAGCAGTAGTAGTCATATCCTTATCGGAACTGGTTGCGGCAAAACCAACCAGCAAGTCGCGACTAAGTGCTAACTCTACACTTCCCGCCTCAGTCCATTCTATTCCGTCGTTGGAAGTATATGCCTGAAAGTTATTTTCAACTCTCGTCATTTTTAACCATAAGGGGAAAGAACCTGTTGTTGTTTTTTCCTGTATTACTGTAACAGTTTCACCTTTATTTTCACGTTTACTGACTACCAGTTCGTTGGATGCATTTATACTCAGCATCACAAAGGGAGATTCCTGAGAAGCGTTTTCGCGAAACATGATCCCGGCCAAAGAGTTTGCATTTGTTGCTTCTAAAGAATCAATCCGCGTAACGAAGACACCCTCATCAATAAGTCGCTGATAGACAAAATGAAAGTGATCTGCCTGACCGGTTATTCCACTTCCCGTAGCGTTGATCCTTATCACATCGTCAGAAAGACTGGTAGTTCCGTAATGTGCCTGCTTTACAATAGTGCGGGGCATTACGTCCATAGCTTCCCACGGCAAAACAGCAGTCCCGGAATCGGTGCGGAAAGTGAGCGTTGCTACGGCAGGATGATCATATGTATCAGGGTGAGCCGATAAAGCAGGGACATGAATGGAAGGTTGCTGTTGAAGAATCTCGTACATACTTTGCACCTTCTCGCCTTCGTTGCGGCGACGCGCATAATGATTATAAATCATCTCCCAACCCGATCCGTATTTACCTCTTACCGCACTACTAAGTTGTGGCTCTGTATAAGCAGTACAGTTTGACCCCATCAGGCGGGTATAACTTGTATAGGGAAGGTCGTTGTATTTGCCCTGCCCGTTTTCCATAATATTATAGCGCGCTACATATTCGGCACCTTTCCGGTAACGACTGTCGTCATACCCGTAGAAGTCGACCCCCTGATTCCAGGCAATCTCACAGAAAACGCCGTACAGCATTAATCCGCCCATGGTATGTCCCTGATCACGTCCACTTTCTTCCCATTGTCCCCAGACAGGCGAATGAATATAATTTACTGCACGGTTGATATTCCCGGTACCACTTCCACTCTTTGCATAGTTCAGGGCTTTTTCAAAACCATCACGATAATCACAAAGAATTGAAATCGCAATCATGGCATTCATATTACAGGCATCCCAGTTAAGTCGATAGTTGGTTGCGCAGGCATCGTTGTGAGGGGCTCCCCAATTATTTCCTATAATAAAACGCTCGTTCATAGGATAATAAAAAACATTCATCATATACTCTTTGAACTGTTCCAGCTTAAATGCCGGATAATCGCGCATCAGTTCGGCGGCATTGGCAAACTGATAACCGTTCAAACCGGCCGCCAGGTAACGATCGGCATTGCCGGAAACTGATTTATTGACGGATGCCCAGGCATTCAGGATTTGTGCAGCCTTATCTCCATGAGCAGTTGATCCGGTGATGTTATATATAAGAGCATGAGCATAAGCAGCTGCCACATCACGATACATCAGTCCGATATTGTCGCCAGCGCCACCTCGGATAACTACTTCAACAGCCCTTGGGTTCCAGCCGAGTTGCGCTTCGGGACTGTTACGCAGATTATTCCATGCTGTATACCAGGGTTCAGCCTTTTCAGCTACTTTCTGCCTCATTCGGGCCAAATCAGATGCTTTGTGCAATACACCCGGATGTATAAATCCCTGCGCCGTGAATGTAACTGAAACAAGAAGGCTAACAAGGAGAAGGAGGCTCCGTCGAAAAGTGGTCATTTCGTATTGATATAAAAAGATTAACACACAAACATACAAAAAAAACGCCTGAACACGAAGGTAACGCTATAAAGAAAATCATCATTTATGTGTTTTCGCTTTTGTACAAGCTGTGTAGTTATTACTTTTCAATCGTTTGCAATCGCTTTGTTTTGCTTTTTAGCTTCATACTGACAGGGTACCTTCTAAAAAAATTACTTTTGTAAACGCCAATGTAAAGCATAATCTGATATGAAACGAACACTTCAATTATTACTTGTGACAATCTTCAGCCTGCAACTCTCAGCCCGCGAACTACAATCACCTGATGGAAACCTGCAGTTGCGTTTTAGTCTTTCAGAAGACGGAAGACCCTTCTATGAGCTTCTTTATAAAAGCAAGCCGGTAATTAAACCCTCCGGAATGGGCCTGGAATTGAAAAACAGTCCTTCACTGATCAGGGGCTTTGAAATTAAGGACCTTACGTATGACCGGAAAGATGAAACCTGGACTCCGGTGTGGGGCGAAACTAAAGAAATCAGAAATCAGTACAATGAAATGCTCGTTGTTGTATATCAACCATCCGAAGACCGGCAGATGAAAATCCGCTTCCGGTTGTTTAACGACGGACTGGGTTTCCGCTACGAGTTTGAGAAACAGGAGAAACTGAATTATTTTCAGGTAGCTGACGAACATACCGAGTTTGCATTGACAGGAGATCATACTGCCTTTTGGATTCCGGGCGATTACGATACCAATGAATATTATTATACCAAAACCCGCCTATCAGAAGTAGATGCTTCGAAAGTCGACGGTACCGGCATTGGCACTCATGGCTATTTCCACAAACATGCTGTTCAGTCACCACTCATGATGAAAACTGATGAGGGTTTATACCTGAATATCTTTGAGGCAGCCTTGATTGACTATTCTGCCATGCATCTGATGATCAACAAGGAGAACATGGTACTTACCAGCTCGCTTACTCCTGATGCTTTGGGTACAAAAGCCTATATGCAAACTCCTCACCACACCCCCTGGAGAACGGTGATTGTAAGCGACAGGGCTGCTGATATTCTTGCCTCTAAAACCATACTAAACCTCAACGAACCGGGAAAGATTGAGGATACCTCATTTATTAAACCTCAAAAATACATCGGAATCTGGTGGGGCATGCATGTACCCGGCAAAATGACCTGGAACTATGCCCACGAACCAAATATAAAGTTAAAGTCGACCGACTGGAACGCATTGACACCTCTTCCGCAACATGGTGCCAATAATGTAAATGTACGCCGGTATATTGATTTTGCAGCCGAACATGGTTTTAGTTCTGTTTTGGTAGAGGGTTGGAATGTAGGTTGGGAAGATTGGGCCGGAAACTGGAAAGAAGAGGTGTTTGACTTTGTAACTCCTTATCCCGATTTCGACATTAAAGCCCTGAATGAATATGCGCATCAAAAAGGGGTGAAGTTAATGATGCACCATGAAACGTCTTCGTCGGTTACCAATTACGAAAGACGTATCGACGATGCAATTAAAGTGATGAGCACCCACGGTTACGAGGCCGTAAAAACAGGGTATGTAGGCTGGATAATTCCGCGTGGTGAAAAACACGACGGACAGTGGATGGTAAATCATTATGTGCGGGTTGCCGAAAAGATGGCTGATGCTCGCATGATGCTCAATGCCCATGAGGCTGTACGCCCCACGGGATTACACCGCACCTGGCCCAACTGGCTGGCCTGTGAAGCTGCCCGTGGAAACGAGTTCAACGCCTGGAGTGCCGGTAATCCTCCTGCACATGAAACTATTCTTCCGTTTACGCGACTAATGGGAGGACCGATGGACTACACGCCTGGTATTTTTGAGTTGAAAATGGACTATTACGAACCGGGTAATACCAATCAGGTGCATACTACACTTGCCAAACAACTGGCCTTGTACGTTACAATGTATAGTCCGTTACAAATGGCAGCTGATCTTCCTGAAAACTATGAAAAGCGCATGGATGCATTTCAGTTTATAAAAGAAGTGGCAGTCGACTGGGACGAAAGTCATTACCTGGAAGCTGAACCCGGAGAATACATTACTGTAGCTCGTAAAGCAAAAGGCAGAGATAGTTGGTTTATTGGTGCTATTACCAACGAACAGGGTCGGGAGACAACCATTAACTTCAGTTTTCTTGATCCGGGGGTAGTTTATGAAGCAACCATCTACAGTGATGGTAAGGATGCACACTGGAAAGATAATCCGGGTGACTATCAGATCAGGACCTTACGGGTGACCAACAAGACAAAACTTCGCCAGAAGCTTGCACCGGGTGGCGGATTTGCCATCAGCATTCATAAAAGAAAGTAAAAAGCAAACGGGCAGTAGAGTAAACACTCTTACTGCCCGTTTGCTTTGATTACAAAAACCATTTTTCACCGTCTACCTCATGGATGTACATTTAACTATACAGGTATGAAACGTTTTTTTTCGACAGTCGTGGTACTACTGGCTGCCAGTGGTCTTTTTGCACAACACCATTCTGTTGCCGGCTTTTTTCCATTGGAGGATAGCGGTCGACAGATTTATAATTTCAATCCCGGCTGGCGTTTTATGCCTGGCGATGTTTCCGGTGCTGAGACTACCGGGTTCGACGATAGTAACTGGGAGTTTGTAAACCTGCCTCATTCGGTGGCCTTAGTTCCGGCAGAAGCCAGTGGGGGTCGTAACTACCAGGGTATTGCCTGGTATCGTAAACGATTTGTAGTACCTGTCGATGCAAGTTCAAAGGATATATCCCTCCATTTTGAAGCCATTATGGGAAAGCAAAAATTCTTCCTGAATGGTAAATTGGTAAAGGAACACCGGGGAGGATATTTACCGGTAACCATCAACCTTACTGATCTTGGGCTGGAAGCTGGCGACAGCTGCCTGATAGCCGTTATGGCCGACAACAGTAATGACAAGAGCTACCCTCCCGGCAAGCCGCAATACACGCTCGACTTCTCCTATCATGGTGGTATTTACCGTGATGCCTGGATGATTGTTAAAAACCAGACTGCTATTACTGATGCCCTGGAAGCCGATAAGGTTGCCGGTGGCGGTGTGTTTATACACTATGATGAGATAAGTCGTGAAAAAGCACGCTTGTTTGTTGATACTGAGGTAAAAAATAACAATTCCCGCTCAGGCCGGTTTACACTTGAAACCATCATAAAGGATCCAAACGGGAAAGTTATTGCCCGCATGAACAAGGCCGTGCGACTGGCTGCCGGTACAGAACAAACAGTACGTCAACAGACCGTAGTTCACTCTCCCCTGCTTTGGACACCCGAAACGCCTTCACTCTATACTGTGGAAATCAGACTAAAGGAGGGACGAAAGGCTATTGATGGAGGCATGATACGTACCGGTATTCGCAAAGCAGAGTTCCGTGGCAAGGACGGATTCTACCTGAACGGAAAACCCTACAAACAATTAATCGGCGGCAACCGTCATCAGGATTTTGCACTGATTGGCAATGCTATGCCCAACTCACAGCAATGGCGTGATGCAAAACGCCTTAAGGAAGCCGGCTTTAATATTATCCGCACCGCCCACTACCCGATGGACCCCTCCTTTATGGAAGCATGCGATGAACTCGGTCTTTTTGTAATAGTAGCTACTCCGGGTTGGCAATACTGGAATAAAGATCCTGAATTTGCTGAACTTGTTCACCGCAACACCCGCAACATCATCCGCCGCGACCGCAATCACACTTCTGTCCTGATGTGGGAGCCTATTCTGAATGAAACACGCTTTCCGCTAGAATTCTCGATGAAGGCATTGCAAATTACCAAGGAAGAATTCCCATACCCGGGAGCCCCTGTTGCCGCTGCCGATATGCACTCAGAGGGTGTTTCGGAGCATTACGGAGTAGTTTACGGATGGTATTACGACCTGGGCAAGGTTAATCAGAGCTTATTCACCCGGGAGTTTGGCGAAAACGTTGACGACTGGTACGCACATAATGCCAACAATCGTTCTGCCCGCCACTGGGGTGAAAAACCCATGAAGGTAGCAGCACTTTCGCTGGCCGAAACCTATAGTCAGCTTTTCCCCGAAGGACGTCAGTTCATCGGCGGAGCACACTGGCATCCTTTTGATCATCAACGTGGCTACCATCCCGACCCTTACTGGGGCGGTATGTTTGATGCGTTCCGTCAGCCTAAATACGCCTATTACTTCTTTAAAAGTCAGACCGACCCCCGTGTAGAGATACCTTCTGTTGATGGCGGACCGATGCTTTTCATCCTTAATGAGATGACCCCTTTCTCCGATGCTGATGTGGTTGTATTTACGAATTGTGATTCAGTACGTCTCACCCTGAATGAAGGCCAAAAGATTATAACTAAAGCAGTCGTTAAGGAACCGAATAAAATGTCGGCACCCCCGCTCGTATTTGAAAATATCTTTGACTTTTGGGAAATGAGGGAAGTGACCTATGGTCAGAAAAAACCGGACATGGTAAGCATCAGGGCTGAAGGATACCTCGATGGTAAAATCGTTTGCACAGAAATACGAAAGCCCTCTCGTCGTTCCACAAAGATTCGCCTGAGTATCGATCGTCACGGTCGTGACCTTGTAGCCGACGGATCAGATATTATGGTAGTGGTTGCTGAAATCACAGATGATAATGGAAATGTACGTCGAATGGCAAAAGAGAATATCTTATTCACAGTCGAAGGCGAAGGGGTTGTTGTTGGCGACGAGACTATTGGTGCCAATCCGCGTGCCGTCGAGTTCGGTTCGGCCCCTGTACTGATCCGCTCAACCCTTAAGCCGGGGAAAATTAAAGTTAAAGCAAGGGTACTTCATGAAGGAACCCATGCTCCTACTCCTGCTGAGATTGAATTCAACTCAGTTGCATCCGATTTCATGTTCAACTACACGGAAACGAGCGCCACTAACGCCCTAAGAATTCAACATCAAAAGCAACAATCCTCCCAACTAACAGAGGAAGAAAAAAGGCGTTTATTGCAAGAGGTGGAAGTCCAGCAGACCGAATTTGGTATCCCAAAATAATGTTACCTTTGTAGCTTATACAGAAATATTACCAGCATGTTCCAAAGAAAAAACAGACATCACAGAATCGGTTGGGTAATCCTGCTAACCATGGTCAGCACACAACTTAGTGCGCTAAAAAACATGATTGTACAGGAATACACGACCGAAAACGGCCTTCTTCACAATACGGTGTATTGTACCATGAAAGATGCCGATGGGTTTGTATGGCTGGGAACCTGGTACGGGTTGAACAGCTTTGATGCTGTAAAATTCAAACCTTACAATACACGGGGAGATTTCAACACCGACATACCGCCGCACAAGCTTCAGAACATCATGGAAGCACCCGACGGCAATCTGTGGATCAAAACTATCGACCATAAGCTATACTTGTTTGATAAAAAGAACGAATTGTTTTTTGATGTTTTCACTACCATCCGTCAAAAGTATACGGTAAGCTCACGTATCATTAAAATTCAGCTGGCTGAAAACGGCGATTTGCTGATGCTTACCAAAAACAAAGACTTACTACAGGGACATTCAGCCGGCAAAGGGAAGATTGATGTCGAACTGCTTTACGACTCCAAAAGCACCAGGGAAAACAAACTTACAAACAACCTGCTGGTCGAGAATCAGCATTATATCAACTGGATCGGTATTGATTATAAAATAATCTCGCTGCGAAAGGCTGATTTATTAAAGGATAAACCTGCCGATTACCTGATCCGGAAAATCAGCCGGCAGCAACCACAGGTGTACACTGCAGCTCATGACGATCATCACCTCTTATGGCTGGGTACTGAAGAAGGAGTAGTGTACCGTGTTAATGTACACAACGGTTCCATTTCCCGGTGGGAACAGTTTAAAGGCAAAGGAAGCATTGAAAATCTGATCGTCGCAGGAGATCAGACGATAGCTGTGAGTGTAAAGGGAAAAGGAATCTATCTCTTGGACGAAACCACGGGGAGCTACACACTGGCAGCACCACTTTCAGCAAGTCAGAGTGTGACTAACTCATTCATCGACGGATACGAAAAGCTCTGGGTTATTCTCAACGAAAAGGACGTGTTGTATTATGACCCCTTCAATAATTATCAAAAATTAATTACACTACCGGAGGGGAAAGTAAACAGAAACCTCAAGTGTGTAGATGGCAAAGAAGAAGGAATGTTCTTTCTGACTACAGGTGGTGATATCTACACAATTGATCGTAATACTCTTGAAGCTTATAATCTGAATCAACACCCCGACCTGAACGGTAGGGATGAACGTCCGTTATTTCTGGACCTGATGTTCGACAATGACCAGATCCTATGGCTTTCCACAACATCCAGCGGCGTCTTCCGGATTAATTTCCCCAAAGCTCAGTTCCAACTAACACAACTACCTACCGGAAACGGCACTGAGGATGCTGATAAGGCAATGAAAGCAATGTTTCAGGCCAGTAACGGTGAAATATGGGTAGGATCACGTAACGGAGAAGTGTTCCGGATGAATAAGGAGGGTGAGCTGAAACAAACTTTCTCAACCGACAACTACTACATCGGAAATGTGTATCACATTATGGAAGACCATTTGGGGAATCTCTGGTTTTCCACCAAAGGCAGCGGGCTGGTAAAGGCCGTTAAAGACAGTAAATCACGCCTTGGATACAGCTTCACACGTTTCATGTATTCCGACAACGATCCCGGATCGCTAAGTAGTAATGACATCTATTATACAATTGAAGATAGTAGAAAGCGAATTTGGGTTGCATCTTTTGGGGGAGGACTGAACCTGCTTACTGAGGAAAACAATCGGGTGTACTTCCGGAACAAGTATAACAGCTTCCATCACTACCCAAAACTGGGTTTGTATATGGAAGTCCGTAATCTTGCAGAAGATGAAACCGGGCGTATCTGGATGGGTACCAGTGATGGTTTATTGTCGTTCGACGGGGATTTCACCAGTCCTGATAAAATCGCATTTGAAATTTACCGCAACGATGGTAACAAGATCAATGTCTTTGATAATGATGTGTATGTATTGTACAAAGATGCCGATAATCGTATCTGGATGAGTGTATTTGGAGGAGGACTTTACAAACTACTTTCGTACGACAAAGCCAACAAGCAACCTGTTATCCAATCGTATGGTGTTAACGAAGGGTTAAAAAGCGATGTAATTCTTTCCATTACAGAAGATAATAACAACGGACTTTGGCTTACCACCGAAAATGCTATTACACGGTTTGATAAAAGCAGTGAAAGCTTCCGGAATTTCGACCGTTACGACGGTCTGCAGCCCGTGCAAATGGAGGAAGAAAGTGCCCTGCAGCTTGAGTCGGGCATCTTGTGGTTTGGCAACCGAAAGGGCATCATCAGCTTTGACCCACAGTCGATAAGTACCTATCAGTCGGTTTACAAGACCTATATTGTTGATTTTTGGGTTTCCAATCAGGAACTTAAAAATGTGGGTGAAGAACCTATCCTTCGTTCTTCCATCAGTTACGCTAAATCAATTCGATTGAAACACAACCAATCCAGTTTTGCTATCGAATTTGCAGCATTGAACTTTTACAATCCTAACAGGGTATCCTATAAATATATTCTCGAAGGTTACGAGGATGAATGGCATTTCAATGCGCGTAACCGCATTGCCTCCTATCCGAATGTTCCTCCCGGCGAATACAACTTTCGCGTTGTTGCTATTGACGAAGCCAACAAAGAACTGGAATCATCCACTTCGCTTAAGATTATCGTACTACCCCCCTGGTGGTTTACCTGGTGGGCTAAAACTATTTATCTGATACTGATACTGGTGGCACTCTACTTTATATTACGTGCTTCCTATCTGTACATCAGGATGCGTAACGAAATGTACGTTGAACAGCGCGTTTCGGAACTTAAAATTCGTTTCTTCACCAATATCTCTCATGAACTACGTACTCCATTGACGCTGATAATGGGTCCGATTCAGGAACTGAGACAAAAACAGCAACTTAACGAAAAGGGACAACACTATGTTACCATGATCGAAAAGAATGCCCGCCAGATGCTCCAACTGGTAAATCAGATCCTTGACTTTAGGAAAATTCAAAACGGGAAGATGGTACTGCATGTCTCACAAAGCGATGTAAACGAACTGGTGCGAGGACTTCATTCCGAATTTTCGGTAATGTCGGAAGAGAATGAAATCAGCTTCCTTTATCAAACCATGGATGAAAGTCCGGATGTGTGGATCGACAAGGAGAAAATGGAAACGGTAGTGCGTAACCTCTTGTCGAATGCATTTAAATTTACAAAAGCGGGAGGAAGTATCTATTTATCGTGCGGACTTACCCCCGATCGTAAACATTGCTTTATAAGGGTAGAAGATACCGGTGTGGGTATTCCTCAAAATAAAGTTATAGAGATCTTTGAACGTTTCTTCCAGGATGAGAATGCTCTGAGCGCTCAATACCCGGGTACGGGAATCGGTCTGGCACTGGCCAAAGAAATTGTGACGCTGCATCATGGTACTATCCACGCCGAAAGTACTAAGGATAAAGGATCGGTATTTACAGTGGAATTACAGATTGGTCGCGCTCATTTTGAAGAAGGTGAAGTTAACTTCTACGTTACCGACACCCATGCTGAAAACAAGGAGATTACGAAGGAAGATCAACAGGAAGAAGAAAAGGCAAAAAGCTCAAAACCCGCCTTACCCACGCTGCTTGTTGTCGAAGATAACAAGGACCTGCGGGATCTGTTACATCTACAACTGGATGGTCAGTTCAATATCTTCACGGCAGCAAATGGTGTAGAGGGACTCAGAAAGGTAAATCTCTATCAACCGGATATAATCATTACCGACCAGATGATGCCGGAGATGACAGGAACGGAAATGATTTACTCGATACGAAATGATTTCCAGATCAGCCACATTCCTATCATCATGCTTACTGCGAAAACCGACGATGAATCGAAAATTGAAGCTATTCACATGGGTGCCAATGTGTATATTACCAAACCCTTCAATATCGACTACCTCGTTGCTTGTATTGAGCAATTACTAAGCGACCGGAAAGTGTTCCGGGAAAAGATATGGAAACAGGAACAACCTCTTGCAATTGTTAGTCCGACTCAGAACGAAAGTTACGAGAAGTTTCTACAGGAAAAAGACTTTCAATTCCTTGAAAAAATACACCAGGTTATCGAAGAGAATCTCGATAACAGTGATTTCAATATCGACTCCATCGCCGACACGCTGGGTATCAGCCGTTCTGCATTCTATAAAAAATTAAAGAGTCTCACTGGTCTGGCACCTGTGGACATGATAAAGGATTACAGACTTCAGAAATCACTCGAGCTGTTGCAGAATACCGATCTGAGTATTTCAGAAATAGCCTTTTCGGTAGGCTTCCGGGAAGCAGGATATTTCGGAAAGTGTTTCCGCAAAAAGTATAATCAGACTCCTTCGGATTATATTAGTAACCATCGTAAAAAAACGCCCTGACAAGATCAATTCTAATGAAACGTACCTTAGTTTTCCTCACAGCATTACTGGTAATTGTACAACTATCAGCACAACCCACTGTTCAGTATAAGAATGGCAGTTTTATATATCATTCGGATGATAGGGGTAACCGATTACCTGATTACTCCTACTGTGGATATAGTTCCTCAGAGCTTCCTCTACCCATTTACCCTGCAACCATAAGTGTTAGTCCTGTAGAAGGAGATGCAACCCTTTTGCTTCAGCAGGCTATTGAAACGATAGCACAACGCAAACCCGATGCTAATGGTCACCGGGGAGTAATTTTGCTCGAAGAAGGTACTTATTTGCTAAGCGGAAGCCTGAGGATTAACACTTCAGGAATTGTATTGAGAGGTAGCCATCCTCAACGCACCAAACTGGTAAAAACCGGTACAGGACGTGAGGCCCTTATTTATATAGAAGGTAAAAACGATATTCGATATACCGACACCCTCGAAGTTTCTCCCCGTTATTACCCAGTAAACACCACTACTCTTCAATTAACAACAACCACTCAGTTACCCCAAGGCAGTCGGGTGAAAATAATTCGCACTTCCACAGCTGAATGGATAAAATCAATCGGTTGTGATGTCTTTGGAGGAGGAAACAGCTACCTGGGGTGGAAACCCGGAGATATTGACCTTGCATGGGACAGAAAGCTGGTACAGTCGGCAACCGGTTCATTACAATTGCATGCTCCTATTACTATGGCACTGGACCCAACA
>JAQUYE010000161.1 GCA_028691965.1 Paludibacter sp.
CCGAGTGATGTATTCAAATTTTGATACCAATCCGGTACTTATGTATGCGTACACAGTAGATGAACCGGAAACAGCACGGGATAACGTGATGCAATGGGCCGGTCGTATGGGTGGTGGTGATTTTAAATGGACCTTTACCGAATCGGACGACAGTTCGTCGGATGTGAATCAACCTTTACGTGCTGCTCTTGCAGCCTATACCTCCGGATTGCTGTCCGTGCAGGGTGAAGGAAGTACACCTGACGAGGATGATCCGGATGAAGATGACCCGTCAGATGAAGACCCGCCTGCAGTGGATGTCTTTCATAGTTTTACTGCTAGTGGAAAGGAAAGCAGTTACTTTAGCTTCAATGGAAATTTATCGGACTCAAAAGGTACGGTTGAATACGGTGGACAGACGCTGACTGTATGTATGAAGATCGAATCCTCGACCTCAATCAGTTTTAAAACGGCTAAGGAGGCTAAGCTTACCCTTGTTTTTAATTCGGACTTTAACGGCAGAATAAAAATCGATGGTGAAAGTTATACTGCTGTCGGTGGTGTGTTAACACTTATTTTGCCTGCAGGAACTCACGAGATAACGAAAGCAGATGTTGCTAATCTCTTCTTTATTGGTGTGGATTATCTTACATCTGCCTCAGCCTCCATTACAACTCAGCCATTAAAAGTAGTGTTTGATTCATCTGACTCCCGATTGTATGTTCTTAATTATCAGGAGGGTAGGGTTACTATAAATGTTTATTCTGTGAGCGGTCAACTGCTTAGATCTGCTGTATATACTTCTGATGGAATGGATGTAGCAGGGCTTCCATCAGGTATCTACCTTGTGAAATTGATAACAGAAAACGGTGACTACTCACAAAAAATATTTCGTAAATAAGTCACCGCTCAACATCTCAGTTTAGTTTATTACCACACAAAGACAACCCGGAAGTACATTGTTTCAGGAGGGTCGTTGACAAAGTCGTTGTTAGTTACGTAAAACTGAACATCAGTTCGTGAGAAATCAAAATCGATTGTCCGACTCCAGCGCGCACCGTCAGCATTTTCCATATGACGTGTATAAGGAAGAGCCTGCTGGTACCCGTCAAATTCAATATAACCCAGTACAGCACCGTTTTCAACTATGTACTGAGTGATACCCTTGATGTCAAAGTTACAGCGGTAATACAGGTTCAGACCGGATTCATCGGTGTAGGGAGTCCAGTCGGCTTTTTTTACCTCAAATCGAAAAACCTGCTTTGTGTTAAGCTCCTCGGGTTCAGTATAATTAATGTCACACGAGATCAGCGTTAGGGCTGAAATTAGAAGGATTAAATAGGTACGCATAGAGTATAGAATTTAGTGTTTAACGTTCTGTTTGTTATTTTCGATAATGATTGAAAACTATATTAATAATTTAGTTGGGCAAATACAAACATCTTGCCGTAAAATCACTCATGAGCGGTTTTAGTAAATTTTAATAAAATAAATAGAAAAATCTTCACTTTGCAGGTTTGCAACTGTGTGCAAAGGTACTCCTTTTCCACTAGAATGACCACAAATTACTACTGCAATTACTCCTTTAATTGTATATTTGCACACATATTACCACTACTGCAGATAGAATTTAATACCTGCAGATAGAAAAATTCTAATGATCAATATGAGAAACCTGCTTCTTGTTTTTCTGACGTTTTTTTCCATAACTGCATGGTCTGATAGTTCTTCGGTTTTATGGTACGATAGTCCGGCTTCTTTTTTTGAAGAGTCACTTGTGATTGGGAATGGGAAATCCGGCGCAACTATATTCGGCAAAACCAATCGTGAAGTAATCTGGCTGAATGATATTACGTTATGGACCGGTAAGCCGGTTAATCCCTACATGAATCGCGAGGCATATAAGCAGGTACCCCGGGTTCGGGAGGCTCTTAACAATGAAAATTACCGGTTGGCCGATCAGCTTCACCGCGGAATACAGGGCAAATTCTCTCAGTCGTATGCACCACTCGGCACCTTATACATTGATTTTGATCATGATTCAGTTGTTCAGAATTATTACCGGGAACTGGATCTAAGCCGTGCTGTAACCGTAGTTAAGTATACAATTAAGGGTGTTTCATATCAGCGCGAATACTTTTACTCGTATCCGGATCAGGTAATGGTAATCCGGTTGAGCAGTGATGCAAAAGAGTCCATTAGCTTTGACCTTCGGTTCGACAGTCAACTTAAGCATACCAATTCGATTTCAAAAAATGTATTGCTTGCCCGGGGAGTTGCTCCTGTGCATGCCGAACCAGGTTATCGAAACAATCAGTCCGAACCGATTATTTTTAATGAAACGGAAGGTACACGGTTCAGTGCAGCAATTTCTATGAAGCATAAAGGAGGTAAACTCAAAAAAAATGCTGATGGTATTGGGGTGAGTAATGCGAATGAAGCAGTGATTTATGTATCGCTGGCAACCAGTTTTAACGGATTTGACAAGAACCCGGCAACCGAAGCTCTTGACGATAAAAAACTGGTAAAAGATCAACTTAAAAAGGCATTAAGGAAAGATCATGATGAATTACTTGTGGCACACTTAAAAGATTACAAATCGTTATTCGACAGGGTTACATTAAAGTTGGGAAAAACTGCTGCTCCCCATTTGCCCACCAACGAACGGTTGAAACGGTACGCTACGGGAAAGGAAGATAAGAACCTGGAAATTCTTTATTTTAATTATGGACGGTATCTTTTGATTGCTTCTTCCCGTACTCCCGGAGTACCTGCTAATCTGCAGGGCTTGTGGAATCCATATATGCAACCACCCTGGAGTAGCAACTATACCATTAATATTAATCTTCAGGAAAATTATTGGCCTTCCGAATCCACTAACCTTTCAGAATTGCATCAGCCCTTACTTGGTTTTATTGCGAATGTAGCCAGGACGGGTGCTGTAACTGCACGTACATTTTTAGGTGTAGGAGGGTGGATGGCGGCTCATAACTCCGATATCTGGGCCATGAGCAATCCTGTTGGTGATTTTGGAGATGGTGATCCGGTAT
>JAQUYE010000068.1 GCA_028691965.1 Paludibacter sp.
GTTCACCAAACACTCTGACTTCCATTTTCAGTGAGTCAGCCTTGTATTCGTTGCCGGACTGACCAACCAGCATGAGTGGAGTCAGAAGAAACAGACTGATTATCAATTTTATATTCAAATGTATCATATGTATCAAATTTAAGGAGATTACCACTGCGGATTCTGAACAATGAATCCTTTGTTAACTTCAGCCTGGGGGAATGGATAATAATACATCTTAGGTTCCCAGATACGTGTTTCGAAAACTTCCTTGTAGAATGAAAGGTAATTATCGTTTTCGATCCTGCGTGTAGCATTCCAGCTGGCAGAGGGTGCCTGATACACACCTGTACCGTTCTGATAGAGGTAGAGTGCTACAAATTCACCCTGCATATGCTCTTCGGCATCGCCCCATCGGCGCAAATCAAACGGTCGGTGCTCTTCAGCAAACAATTCAATAGCGCGTTCGCGCTTGATGTATTCACGCATCAGATCTTTATTTCCAAAATGCTGAGTATAGGTAGCATTTCCCGGCTTCAGCTCGGGCAATCCACCACGCACCCGTATAGGATTCAATGCATCGAGAATGCGGGTATCGGAAGGATTAATTTCGTTGAGTGCCTCAGCATAGTTGAGATAAAACTCAGCCAAACGATAGATAGGCCAGAAAACATTTGCACGGGAACCTCCGAAATTAACAAACTTTTTTAGGTAGAAACCTCTTGCTTCTCCGGCAAATTTACCCGGTCCAGACTGAATAAAAGTAGAACCTTTAGCCGATTGATACATAATTTTAGCTGTATCGCGTCCACCGTTAGCATCAAGCGAAGTAGTTTTTGTAAACTGAAAACCAGGAGCCCAGGCGATGGCATGGAACCGGGGTTCAGCCTTGCGTAAGAGCGCTTTTAATTCAGAATAGCTCCCTTCTTCAGGAATATTCAGATCGTTACCATCAGCATCGCGGAAATAACGCACAAAATTAAGTGGAATGGAATGCGTCTGTCCGGCATAAGTCCAGTAGATAGGACTCAGCTGTGAGTTAAAGTTATCGCCATCGCGAAATCCGGCCTGCGAATGATTAATAAGTATGATTTCCTTGTTGCGGCTATCCATGGCCTGACCGGTTGCGTAGTTGTAACTATCGGATTTGCCCAGTTGCGGATCGTCGAGCAGAGCATAGTCATTGGCAAAAGCCCAATCGAGTACAGCCTTGTTAGCTTCGGCCGCTTTTTGCCAGAGGGTATTGTCGACATAACCCAGGCACAAGAGCGAATCGTTATCGTTGCCATAAGATACTTTTGGGGTAGTCGTATTATAAGCCGGACTGGCAATCCAAAGCAAGGTGTTGGCCTTCAAAGCCAGGGCAGCCCCTTTATTCACCCTTCCAAAGTCGCCCGAAGGATAATTATCGGGCAGGTTGGGGATGGCTTCGTCGCAGAGCTGAACGATATATTTATAAGTGCGATCAAGCGATTGGCGATAAGCCAGTGGTACTACCTGAGCTTTGGTAATTCCGTCCTCCGTAATAATTTCAACACGTGGAACCGAGTTAATAATGGGAATTCCACCAAAGCGAATCATGGACTCATAATGCATTGAGGCCAGCAGGTATTTAGCTTCAGCAATGGTCTGATTTTTCAGAGTCTCGTTCCACACATACTTTCCAGTCGAAACAGCCGGCACACGCTCAGCATTCTCGATGAAGATGCAGGCATTACGCATACCCTGTACTTTTGCGCCATAGTCGAATTCGTTCTGATTCGAGGGTCCCCAGGTACCCGCTTTATATTTATATGCCCAAGCCCAGGTGTTTTTCTGATCTCCTTCGTCACAAATTGTCATCATAAGACCATTCCCGACTGCGGCATCGGTAAGGCCACTACCATTCGCACCTGTGGGAAAACCGTCAGTAACGCAGGTCCCGTAAACCTGAAAAAGTGCCTGCATAGCATTATCGGGACTATTAAATACCGAGTCGATGGTAATAAGGGATCCTTCGGGCTGCTCCAGAAAATCGGAACAAGAAGCCGTAGCAAGCGCCATCAACACTATACTGATTTTAAATATTAGTTTATTCATTGTTGTAGTCCTTTTCGTGTTAATACTGAATGTTGATTCCCACACTCACAATACGGGTCATCGGGTAAACACCACCATTGGTATTGGCAGTGATCTCGGGATCGTACCATCGCATTGGCGACCAGGTAAGTAGGTTCTGACCACTGAGGAATATCCGGAAGGAATTGAGCCCAGCCCTTTTCACTTGCCTTAGTGAGGCAAAATTATAACCCAGCTCAAGGTTTTTCAGACGGATGTATCTTGCATCCTGTTGCCAGAACGACGAAGTACGATAGTTGTGATTCGCCTCGTTGGGCGCTGCAGTAAGACGGGGGAGGGTGATTGGTAACCCTTTTTCGAAGCGATCTACCGACCAGCTTTCCTCTACATTGGTGAAAGCAGTACCGTTTCCGTTACGGAATGGTACAGCCCCTACCCCTGAGATATAGGTCGACACATTGGCTGCGCCCTGGAACAGGAACGACATATCGAGTCCTTTCCACGATAAGCCACCAGAGATACCATAAACAATTTCAGGGATATTGGAGTATCCCATTGACGTAAAGTCATTCTCGTCGATTTTCCCATCTTCGTTTATATCCTTGTAGCGCAGGTCACCAGGACGTAATCCGGCTCCTTCCCATACCGATACCGGACGGTTTGGATCATCCACCTCTTCCTGGTAGTTGTAGAAACCATCGTATACCAACCCAAAGGGCTGACCGATACGTTGTCCGGTACGCACCAGGTTTTCAAAAGGCTGAGGAACCTCATCCATGTAAATAATCCGATTGCGGGCAAACGAAAAATTGCCGCTTAACCAATACCGTAGTCCTTTTGCTTTTATCTGATCGTTAAAGCCTAATTCAAGTTCGAAGCCTTTGTTTTCAGCCTGACCGATATTGTAGGGCGCAATGAGCGACGCTGATCCAAAAGTAATAGGTACGTTGAGGTTCCAGAGAATATCTTTGCGCTGTTCGCGGAATAAGTCGGCAGTAAAACGCAACTTATCCTTCATAAAGCGCATATCGACTCCGATATTTTGCTTAAGAGCCGTTTCCCAGGTTACATCGGGGTTACCCAGCACACTTTCGCGATAGCCTTCTACGGCCGTATTACTGGTACCAAAATAATATATATTACTGGAGCCTACAAAGGTGCTCGGCCGGAACAAGAAGCGCGTTCCCTGAATCTTGTCGTTTCCAACCAAACCAGCCGAAACCCTGATTTTCATAAAGTTAACCCAGTCGTTCTTAGGAAAGAATTTCTCTTCGCTTACATTATACCCTAACGAAACGGAGGGGAAAAACCCGAATTGATTTTCGCGGGCAAAGTTTTCCGAGCCGTTGTATCCCATATTAAATTCGCCCAGGTATTTATTGGCAAAATTATAGGTTACACGTCCTACCAAACCCAAATAATTGAATGGCAATTCGTTGCGACCATTGTAGTAGCGTTCGATAGTTCCCAGAAACAATCCTGTGATGGTATGTTCGCCGAAGCTACGGTTGTAATCGAGAGCACCTTCGGCATACACTTTCCGGTTTTTGGTGTACTCTTCACTCTGAACCGACATCACACCTGGATACTGAGAAATAACCAACGCATAGGCCATCGGATCATTCGGGTTAGGTTGTTTTATATCGTATAATTCAATTTGGCGACGACGTTTCACTCGCTGGTTATAGAAATTGTCGTACGCCACTTTACCACGTAGAAGTAATCCTTTTGTAAGCGCATCGAGCTTCAACATGGCTGAAATATCGACATTCATATTACTCGAGAAGTTGGTGCTGTACCCATTGTCGAGCAGCTGAAACAGCGGTGGATTACCATTCTGCCAGGCACCAAGGCTGGCTACATTCCAGATAAGCTTATCGTCGACTACCACAGGTGATGCAATTGGATTATTGATAAACACCTGATTCATAATACTACTAGCATCCACACCTGCATAATTAGCATCGGTAATCTGAGTTCCAAATTTCACCGATGTTGAAAACGATTTCGTCCATTGGAAATCGGTGTTTGCGCGGATATTGTAGCGATTGTACTTGGAGTTGGCCGAGAAATCATTGAAAAAACCGCCATCCTTAAATGCACCATCCTGGCTCAGCAAACCAAGAGATACATAGTATTTGGCCTGTTTGGTACCTCCCGTGACACTTACGTTGTGCTGATGTTGGGGCACATAATCCTTCAGCATCAAATCGAACCAGTTGTTATTCGGATGGAATATCGGATCCTGACCATTCTTATACAGTTCGAGATCGGTTTCCGAAAAAGGTACTGCGGAATTCGGATAGTCGTTTTTATTTGCTACGTTACGCCAGTAGGCCCAATGGTGTGCATCGAGCAATTCGGGCATACGGATTGGATTCTGCAGTGCGAAATTCGATGAAACATTGATTCTTGGTTTTCCTTCCGAACCCGTTTTAGTGGTAATAATAATAACCCCGTTGGCCCCCCGTACCCCAAACACAGCTGTGGCCGACGCATCCTTCAGAATATTCACACTTTCAATTTCGTTGGGGTCCAGTGTATTCATACCACGTTCAACGCCATCGACCAACACCAGGGGCTTGGTTGCATCGCCGCCAGCAAAGGTAGCAATACCTCGAATAAAAATATCGGCATTGTCTTTACCAGGCTCACCCGAACGTTGTACTGCAAATAAGCCGGTTGAACGGCCAGCCAGCGCACTACTAACATTCGATACAGGTGTGCGCAACAACTCTTCGCTCTTAATTGAACTAAGTGATGCCGTAACCGACATTTTTTTCTGTGCCCCGTAAGCTACCACCACTACCTCATCGAGTTCGGTATCGGCCGTTTGCATTACCAAGCGCAGGGGCGAACCTGCACGTACTTCCATTTCAACTGTATTGTAACCAACATAGGTAAATACGATGATTTCGGAAGCTCCCGATGTGGGAAGAGAAAAATGACCGTTCAGGTCGGTAACTGTCCCCGTGGTGGAACCTTTCTTCACCACATTGACACCTGGCAAAGTTTCGCCCGACTGGTCGACGATCACTCCCTGCAGCATGCGTTGCTGCTGAGCTTTTAAAAAACCTGCGGAACAGACCAACACGACCACCATCAGTAGTCGGGTCAATACTCCCCGCATTCGAATTTTTGTGTTCTTCATATTGTGTGTATTTATCGCTTAATAATTTCTAATTGATGAAATAATTCAGTACTAAAGGTATTATAAAAGTTGAAATTTCACTTTCTTAAGATCAGCATCGCGCGACGAATTACCAATCATAAGCTCAAATTCGCCCGGTTCGGCTACATAGTTCATAGCTTCATCGTAGAATTTCAGTTCTTTCTCCGAGAGGTCAAAACGTATGGTTTGCGTTTCGCCCGGTTGCAGGTGCACCTTGCGATATGCCTTGAGCTCTTTAACCGGACGGGTTACCGAACTATACAAATCGCGAATGTACAGTTGAACGACCTCACTTCCAGCTACTTGTCCGACATTGGTTACTTCAACGCTTGCTTGTAAGGTACCCCCGGGGTTCAGCTCGCCTGACGACAACCGGGGAGCTCCAATTTTAAAACGTGAATAACTCAATCCGTATCCGAATTCGAATAAAGGCTTGCTATTGCCGGTGGCATATTTAAACCATTTGCTAGTAAATTTATAGTTGTAATAGGTCTGAATCTGACCTGAATGACGTGGAATGGTAATCGGTAGTTTTGCTTCAGGATTTACATCTCCGAAAATAATCTCTGCGACTGCTTGTCCGCCCAGCGACCCTGGCTCCCAGGCTTCAATAAGAGCTGGTATAGTTTCGGCAATCCATTCAGTGGAAAGCGGACGACCATTAACAAGCACCACAATAACCGGTATCCCGGTGGCATGTATATCTTCTACCAGTTGCTGTTGTAATCCCACCAACGATAGATCGTACCGGTCGGAATTCTCGCCGCAGGTTTTATCAGCCCAATGGTAACGCATCGAGTTTTCGCCTACTACCACAACAGCCACATCACATCCTTTCGATTGCTGTACGGCCTCCTGCACCTGTGAGGGTTGCATCTTACGAAGGTTCCTTCCAAATGGATAAAATACAAATTCGTTTTCAGGAGCAACCTGGCGCAGCCCTTCAATAATGGTAGTCGTACGGTCGTCGGGTTGTACAAAAACCCAGTCGCCCAGAATTGTCTGGTTGTCGGCATTCGGACCGGTAACAAATATTCTTTGTTTTTTCGATTTATCAAGGGGTAGCAGGTCACCTTCATTTTTCAGCAACACAATACTTTTACGCGCCATGTCGAGTGCAGTTTTCTGATGTTCAGGTGTAAATATACGTTGATCCACCTTTTCCCCTTCAATAAAAGGATTTTCGAACAAACCCAGTTTAAATTTAGCTTCCAGAATTTTCGAGACTGCTTCATCAATACGTTTTATGCTAATTTTCCGAGTTCGTACAGCATCTGCAATACTTTCGGCGAAACCAGGTCCGTGCATGTGCATGTCGAGACCGTTAGCTACGCTCATTCGGTAAGCCTGATCGAGGGTCGGTGCTACGCGATGATAATCGTGCAGACGTTCCACATCCATCCAGTCGCTCACTACAAAGCCATCAAACTTCCATTGCTTACGCAGCACATCGGTCATCAGGTAGCTGCTGCTGTGGCAGGGAACCCCGTTAAGCTCGTTATGAGCCATCATAAACGTAAACACCCCTGCGTCGTTACAGGCTTTGAAAGGTGGCATAAACACTTCCCACAACGTGCGGTCGGATATATCGGCTGGTGCACCATTGATTCCATTAATAGGCTGACTTCCGGCAATGAAGTGTTTCGCACAGGCAATAACCTTATCGCTGCCGGTAAAATCGTTGGATTGAAAACCTCTAACAGTAGCTGCACCCATGCGTCCTACCAGGTAAGGATCTTCGCCAAAGGTCTCACCTACCCGGCCCCAACGGGCATCACGAGCTACCTCCACGTTGGGTGTAAAGGTCCAGTGCATCCCCGCAGCCCGCATTTCAAGGGCCGTTTCACGCGACGCCTTTTCTACCAGAGCTTCATCAAAAGTCGATGCCTGTCCGATGGGGGTTGGATAAATGGTCGCACCATTGTACAAACCATTACCATGAATAGCATCAATACCAACCAATACGGGTATCTTTAACCGCGATTGCAGGGCCAGCGATTGCAGGTAATTAGCTTCTTTCCAGGTTACAACATGTAAAAACGAGCCCACCATCCCTTTTTTTGTCAGCTCTTCGAGCTCTGAAGAATGAAGATTCGGGTAAAAACCCGTAGCATGACTTTTTCTCATTTCTTCAACAGTCATCTCCTTCTCGGCCTTTTTCATATGTTCAATGCCAACGTACTGACTCATCTGCGCTACCTTTTCCTCCAAGGTCATTCGTTTCATCAGGTCTTTCACCCGTTTTTCCACCGGCTGTCGGGCATCCAGATAAACTTGCGCCTCAATTTGAATTCCAGTCAGGCTTAACCCGGCTATTACAGTTGCTATTAAAAATTGTTTCATTGGTCTACTTTCAAATAAATGTCTTAATACTTTTTTTACCATCTACACTCACAATCAACACAGTACCCCAGCTTGGGCACACAGGCAAGGAAACCTGCCTTGAAGCCGATGCTGGTAAGCTATGCACCAATTCTCCTTTCATATTATATAGTCGAATTTGAGAGTTTGCCCCATAACCAGTAATAATTAAATTACTATCGCGAACAAAAGCCTGAACAGAATTCGTACGTAAGGCTTCAGAAGCTGTATTAAGATTTTCATACTGAATACGCAGGAGGGGCCGTAAAGCCGTGTTACTGTTTTCGCGTGAAGCAAATTCAAATTGAGTTTCGGTTTCCACGTTCATCTGTAGTCGGAGCGTAATCACCGGATTCAATTTCAGCATCGACTTCAATGTAGTGATGTCAATCGCAAAAACCTGATTCCTTGATTGTGTCGACACTGGAATGGTTACATTGCCCAGGTACGTATCTTCCCGTTGTGCAAATCGTGCTAATATTACAGAGTTTGCTTCCGATTCTTCGAAAGGTAAATTACTCACTGCGTAGGCGTTCATTTGCACAGTGGAAGGATCCTTGGCTGCCGGATAGATCCCCGAAAGTCCAATATTAAGTTCAATTGAAGAGATACGATCCACTACCTCTAACAGAGGTGTGAAGTCGAACCGGAGGAGTGTGGTGCGTTCATAGGAGTTACCATTCCCGTTTTTCACGCGCAATAGCTGATCAGCACCATAAACCGTATGATCGGCGTTCATCATCCGTACAAACGAATCGTCGACAGGCATCAGGGTTTTCTCCTCGTCACCTTTGTGCTGTTGTAAGTACTCGAGGAAACTATACACACGGTAGTTGGTAGCTTTAATAATTTCCATTGCATTGTGGTGGTCGTCGTAATTGCTATCAATCAGCCCCTTATTAGCATCACGGTTCGATTGATCGGTCGACAGGTCTTCAGGGTCGTTGTCCTGGTAACGGAACCAATCCCAACCCACACAACCATTGCTTTTGAGCAACTTAATTATAAAATTCTGGTAAAAGAGGCCCCTGTCGCGCTGTGTTTTAACTAACCATCCAGCTCCAGACACATTGGGTAGACCGGTATCCTCTCCTTTGGTGTAAAACTCAGTAATCATAAACGGTTTACCCGACCATTTTTCCCAATTCGACATACGCGAAGTAATGGGTTCCCACTCCCGGTAATGGTTTATAGAGATTATATCGCAGTATTTACCTGCCGTTGCAAAAATGTAAGGATTTGCCAGCTCCTCCGTCCGCTGGTTGAAACGCGAACCCAGAAACAGGTGGTTAGGATCGTACTTAGTAATGTAGGTCTTCGCCAGACTAAAAAATTTACCTGCGTAAAAATCCCAAAAATCATTCCGGTCTTCTTGCGTAATATCAGCTAAACCAGCATCCTTTCCTTTACGGGCATCAAGCCATCCCTTGGCAGCAATATAACCTGGTTCGGTAGGTGCCAGAAATTTCAGGTGCCGATCGAGAGCGTCGTTCACCCAGGGGAGCTCATTGTCAACAAAATAGCCCAACAGATACTTATCATCCTTGTACTGTGAAAGCGGACGACAGGCATTTTCCATATAGGTTTCGAAAGCTGGATCGAAAACCCGTATGATATTGTGTTCATAGCCCTGCCAGCCTGCATTGGTGTAGCCGCCTACTACACCACGGTGCATAGTACGATAGGTCGACATCGGATTAATAATCACCGAATACACAACAGGTTCGGGCTTAGTACGTAACAACGAAACACTACTCCAGGCTCCAGAACCAGTAAACCCGGCTGCTTTCATCCAGTTAGTTGCATACACGCTCCAGGCCTCATTCGAACCCCACCTGGATGTTACAGCCGCTTTTTGCTTAACCGAAGTGCCGGGTGCTACACAAGCCACGCCTTTATGAATATAAGTGTATCCATCCGGATCGATAATATACCATCGACCGTCGATCTTTTCGGTACGGAAGAATCCGGTAGCAGTGGTTCTGTGGGAAGGATTACTACCATAGTTATTTGGAACAACAGGAGTAAACTCATAACCTGCATTATCTGAAAAATGCTCCACAGGATAGGACTTCCACGAATCGGTGCTTTTCTCACGCGATTCGACAGAAATTTGCGCAAATCCTGCCTGTATCAGACAAAACAAGCCTGATAATAACACTAACTTTCTCATAAATTTTATTGAATTATTTTAATTCACCCCGAAGGCTTCGTGAAAACCGTAATAACACATTTTGGGTTTGTATTGCGTGTCGAAGAGCAAGGGAAAGTCGGGATTTGATTTTAACCATGAATCACTATCGCCCACTCCCCAAGTAGTGATTCCCCAATTCTGAGCTGCGGGTAATTGCCTCATGGCCGCAGCAATAGAACGATACCGACTCTTTTGTGTAGTTAAATCGGCAGGACTTACCTGATATTCGGGTTTTTTATCGCGATTCAATGCAATATCCAGCTCCGAGACATGGACTATGAGTCCAGTTTGAGCTGTTGCAGTTATAGCATCAATCATATTCTGAGCCGACTGATTAATATTAGTGTGCATCTGTAATCCGATTCCATGAATAGGAACACCCCGTTTCACTAGATTCATCACCGTATCGTTGATAGCCGCTAGTTTCACCTTACTGTATTCCTGACCGTAATCGTTGTAAAACAAAACAGCATCGGGATCAGCTTCGTGTGCATACTGAAATGCAAGTGAAACATATTCCCAGCCAATCTTGGTCAGCCAGATAGTAGGTCGTGGAGTTCCGTTATCGAGTAAAGCCTCGTTTACTACATCCCACGATGCAATGCGACCTTTATAGCGACCTACCACTGTGGTGATGTAATTGCGGAGCAGTTTCTTCCAGGCTTCTTTATCACCACCATAATTTGTCACCCACGTGGGCACACTGTTGTGCCATACCAGGCAATGCCCATGTATCCGCATGTTATTCTCTTCTGCAAAATTCATCAGGTAATCGGCATCGTCCCATTTATACTGGCTCATCGAAGGTGATAGGTTCACCATCTTCATAGCATTTTCGGCCGTGATGGTGTTGAACTCAGCTTTAACCACATTGCGGTAGATCGTTGTGTTTTTTAGTTTCGACATACTCAGGGCAGCTCCGACAGGATAGTTGGTGATATCCTTAAGCGTTTTCACCGTTGAATCGATGGGAGGTAAGTCGGTGCCCGGACCCTTATCATCATCGCACGAAGACGATGTGACTACAAATCCGAAGAAGAAAAGTAAAATAAGTAAATGCGTGAGAGTTAACTTCATGGTAGCAAAAATTACAAAAAAGAGTTGGCTTTAAAATTCTTCCTGCCTTTTTACATCAGCAGGAAGAATTGACCAACAACACTAATCATTTTTTTAACGTGAAATAATCTTTTCGGTATATGCAGTCAGACCATCAACCGTCATGCGTACCAGGTAAATGCCCTGTGCAGGAGTTGCAAACGGAACCTGAACACTACCTTCAGCGGACGAATTAAACACGGTGGTTGCACGACCATCAAGCGAAATAAGGTCGATGCGCACTGGTGATTTAGCAGCCAGAAAAGCATTCACACTAAAGTAACCATCTCCAAAGGCCGATACTGTAAACATCCGTTCCACGTCGAGCTGACGAGTCGATGTAATAGGACCAGCAATAGAGTTGTATACTTCAAAATCGTCAATATAAACAAAATCACCATCTACTGTACCTGCAGCAGCACCATTACCAGCTTCGTTGCGGTTAACACGAATCTGAAAGTTGTTATATGTTTTAAACGTCAACGGAATGGTAACATAGGCCCACTCTTCGTTATAGAACGGACCGGGTTGAACAATGGTTTTTGGATTAGTTGGCGATCCGTTTGGTTCAAACTCAACGTTTTTATTTAATCGGTTGGGGCTGTAATATTTAAAACGAAGGTAGTCATAATACAATTCATCGAGTCCCTGTGGATGAGCCGGGTAATCAAAATTTGGAGTTGCTGTGCCTGCGAAATCAATTTTAATGATACCCGACGAGGTAGAAACCATTGTTACAGCTGCAACTTTATTACTGGTATTAATACCAGCCTTCAAGGGATTGTCGGCCAGTGTTACTGCTGCAAAGTTTGGATTTACATTAAAATACTCTCCTTTGGGTTCGGTAACATTTTCGAATCCCTGAGGGAACGGACTTACTGCCGAAGAAACCAATGCAACGGCAAGAAACAGAGTTGTGAAGAAAAAGTGCTTCATGACATAAAAAATTAAAAGGTTACTAAATTTATTTTTCGAAAACAATTAGGAGCAATCAGCAATTCCCGGGCAGCTTATTTCTGCAGAATGAAAACTTCCTTTTTGTTTCCGGATGTAAAAGTACATGCAGATTCTTATACCGAGGGGCATCTAACTATCATAAAAAGTGCACAAACTATCATTTCAACAGTAAAGTCAACGATCTGACACCTTTCATCTCCCCTACCCGGTGTGATGCAGAATGCTTGACAGTGAAATAATTTTCTTATTTTTGTAGCAGCCCTTAAATCATGGTAAAAGGCTGTAATTGTTTAGCTCATTTTTTAAGTAATTTATGAAGATCCACTTGTTGCTTGTATTTTTTTTACTTCTTTCAACGACTTTGGTTTCCGGACAGCGATTCAAAATCCTGAACGAAGATCATGGTCTGAGTAATCGCAGGTGTTTCTCAGTAAGTCAGGATCGAAACGGGTTGATCTGGATTGCAACCAAACTATCCATTGACCGTTACGACGGACACCAGCTAAAATCTTACGACCTGAAAAACCCCGATCACCAGGAAGCTGAAAGCATCGGGTTCAACTTTGTGACCCTTTCGCCCGACAGCAGCATATGGGCATACACTCAAACAGGATCCATCTTCAGGTACGATGAACGTTCGGATGCCTTTGTTTTTGTGTACTCTATCCGTACGTTTTATCAATCCTATAATATTATCCTGAATCACCTGATGTTTGTAGATGATACCACAATTATGCTGGCTACATCGAAAGGCGTGCTTTCGTTCGACCTGAGTAGAATGACTGCATCCAACTGCTCTGTAATGCAGGACACCGAAACGTACCACATACTCAAACAACAGGAACATTATTACGTCTCTACTAAAAATGGATTGTATATTATTCGTTCTATCGAGAGTGCAACCTCAAAGGTCATTTCCCACCTGCTGAAAGACCAGTTTGTAAACCGTGTTTTTTATGATTCGAAACACCAGCAATTCTGGATTGGTACTTTCTCTAATGGATTGTATATTCTCCCCAATCGCGAGGGTGCATCGTTGCAAGCTGCACCGGCTCGTATTATCAAACCTGTACGGTCCATCATCCCCTATACCGATACGCAACTCGCTGTTGGGGTGGATGGTGAAGGTATCCTGATTATTAACCGCCAAAACCTACAGGTAGAAAACACCTTTATTCAATCGGAAAGCCATACAGGAAGTATCAGCGGTAACAGCATCTGGGACCTGCACCTCGACCGGCAAAATATTCTATGGGTAGCCACTTACCACGAAGGAGTTTCGTTTACCGACCGATCGTACCTTAATTTTAAGAGTTTTAATCACGAAGAACGCAACAATAATTCTATTTCAAGTAATTACACCAACGTAATGCTGGAAGATAGAGATGGTGATTTATGGTTTGGGACTAATAACGGGATCAGTCTGTATTTCCGCAAAACCGACAGCTGGAAACATTTTTTCCAGGGTCACAAGCTCACCAACAGAAATGTAATTCTGGCCTTAACCGAAACCGCTGACGGAACACTATGGGCCGGTGGATATGCATTCGGTGCCGCTAAAATCGACAAAAAAACCGGTAAAATAACCCGCTATCAATCAGGTGATGCTCACACCGTGGTGGGAACCGACTATATTTACTCCGTTTTCAACGACGAATACACCAATAAGCTGTGGTTTGGTGGTATCTACGGTCGTATCAGTTGTCATGATCCAAAAACCGGGAAAACACGTATCTACAATGAGGATTCGGCGCTCCGTTGCTTTGCTTCCTACAACGATTCGATACTTGTTCTTGGGTTGTACAGGGGGTTTTATCTTTTTAATACTCATACGGGTGAAAAGAGCTCAACCCGTATCAACGGAACCGTTAATACCATTCTGAAAGATGGCAATCGAACCTATTGGGTTGGTACCATGACCAACGGGGTGTATTTTTACGATGTACCTAACGACTCACTGAGGCATTTTACTAAAGAAAATGCAGGGTTATCATCGAACCATATCTATGCAATTGAAAAAGACGAAGAAGGCTTTTTGTGGATCAGCACTGAAGAAGGCGTGAATAAATTCTCGCCTTCTTCAGGTATAGTGAACAGC
>JAQUYE010000162.1 GCA_028691965.1 Paludibacter sp.
CGAAGAGTTTGATTTCTCAGTATGTTATCCGCAACCCGAATTTAATGAGCGTTCCGTATTTTGGGATTTGAACTATTTCAAGTATAACTTTCTGAAGACAACCGGTGTTGATTTTCAGGAAGATCGGCTGGAAGATGACTTCCATCGACTGGCAGCGCTGCTCTTGCAGGAAAAGGCACAGACCTTCATGTACCGCGACTTTCAGAGCCGTAATGTGATGATATCGAAAGGTAAGCCTTACTTCATCGACTTCCAGGGAGGACGAAAAGGACCCCTGCAGTATGATGTCGCTTCGTTCCTCTGGCAGGCAAAAGCAAATTACGGAGAGCAGCTGAGGGATGAATTGCTGGAAGTGTACCTGGATGCCCTGTCGGAATTTATGCCGGTAGACCGTACAGTCTTCCGTGATAAATTATATCATTTTGTGTTGTTTCGTACCCTACAGGTGCTGGGTGCCTATGGTTACCGTGGTTACTTTGAAAAGAAGGCTCATTTTCTTCAAAGTATTCCGTTTGCCATAACTAACCTACGCCACTTGTTGGAAAATGCCCCGGATACTTACCCTTATCTTACGGAAGTACTGTTGCAACTTTGCGCTACAGTACAGACTAAGGACATAACTCCGGTACCGGCAACAAGCTCTTCACCCTTACAGGTTAAAGTGTATAGTTTTTCCTACAAAAAAGGAATTCCGCAAGATGACTCAGGTAATGGCGGAGGTTTTGTATTTGATTGCAGGGCGGTACACAATCCCGGGAAATACGATGCCTATAAACAACTTACCGGTATGGATAAGCCCGTGCAGGAGTTTCTGGAAAAGGACGGAGAGATACTCCGGTTTCTGGAGCATGCTTCTGAATTGGTAGATGCAACCGTTCAACGCTATATCGAACGGGGGTTTAGTAGTTTGATGGTTAGCTTTGGTTGTACAGGCGGACAGCACCGATCTGTCTATTCGGCTCTTAAAATGGCAGAACATATACACCGCAAGTTTGGTGTTGAAGTCAGCCTTATCCACAGGGAGCAGCAAGTAAGTACCCAACTGAGGAAAAAAGAACAGGACCTATGAAAGCGATGATAGTTGCAGCTGGATTGGGTACCCGCCTGAAACCACTTACAGATACGCTGCCAAAAGCCCTGGTGCAGGTAGGAGATGCACCTTTGTTGGAACATGTTATCCGACGATTGATAGCTGCCGGTTGTGAGGAGATAATCATCAATATTCATCATTTCCCCGAACAGATCATCCGGTTTGTGGAAGAGAAAGATAATTTTGGTATTCGCATTCATTTTTCGGATGAACGTGATGCACTGTTGGAAACAGGTGGTGGGATACGCAAAGCCAGAGAACTGTTAGATGATGGAGAGCCATTTTTGGTGCATAATGTGGATATCATTTCTAATCTTGACATCGCTTCCCTGTATGCGCAACACCTGCGTACCAACCCGCTGGCAACACTGGTGGTGAGCGAACGTGATACTTTCCGTTACCTGCTGTTTAACGACGACAATCGGTTGATGGGGTGGACGAATCTAAAGACAGGCGAAGTAAAACCAGTAGGTTTGCGTCACGCCGATAAGTATAAAAAACTGGCCTTTTCAGGAATTCAGGTGCTTTCGCCGAAGGTGTTCGACTTAATGGCCTCCTGGCCTGAGCGTTTTTCAATTATGGATTTCTACCTGTCGCTGGCTGCTTCACAAACCTTGCTGGGTTATATCCCTGAAAATTATAGTATGATTGATGTGGGTAAGCCGGAGACACTTAGCCAGGCCCGTGAATGGCTGGCGAGGCACTAATACTTTGATTTTCATCAAATTTAACTATCTTTGCAACGGATTACCGGAGTAATCCGTCTGACGATATACAGAGAATAAACTTAGGATTATAATTAAAAGAGTAGTGGTAATGGGTACAGGAATTCTTGTACCTGTGAGTGTACAATGAATATATTAGTAGCTAATAATCACCTTAAGCGGACAGGAGGAACGGAGAACTATACCTATGCGTTAATCGTAGAACTACTTAGATTAGGGCATGAAGTGGAGTACTTCACCTTTAAAAAAGGAGTTGTTTCAAAAAAGATTGAAGAGCTGGGTGTGCGTTTCAGAAGTAAAAAAAACTATGACCTGATTCTTGCTAACCACAAAACAACGGTACAATTACTACACAAACGTGGTTATACCATTCAAACCTGTCATGGCGTGCTTCCAACCCTGGAACAACCATCCCGGTACGCCGATGCTTATGTAAGTGTTACCCCTGAAGTCCACCGGCATTTACAAAACCAGGGAATTGACTCTGTTTTAATTTATAATGGAATCGACTGCCAGCGTTTTTATCCTAAAAAAGAGTTACGCCAGCAGCTAAGTTGTGTGTTATCGCTCTGTCAGTCGGATGAAGCAAACGAGTTGCTGGAGAAAGTTTGTCGCCGGAATAATCTTACCTTGCTCCGTGCAGATAAAAAGAAAGATGGCATCTGGCAGCTCGAGGAGCTGATCAACGAAGCCGACCTTGTAGTAGGTATCGGCAGATCCCTGTATGATGCAATGGCCTGTGGCAGAACCGTACTCTCGTTTGATCAACGGAAGTACAGTGATGCGTTTGGAGATGGTTACCTGACAGAGCAAAGTATAGAGAATAGTATACAATTCAACTGTTCAGGAAGGGGCTCGAAGCGCAGAATTGATGCATCGGTATTGGAAAGCGAACTCCTCAGGTACAATCCTCAGGATGGTACGTTTATGAGGAGTTTTGCGCTTAAGCATACCAATATAGAACATTCGGTGCAACAGTATCTTGCTGTGTATGCAAAAAGGGATCGTTCTGCCGGCAAATCATACGGACTTTGCAACTCTTTTCTGTGGAGCTGTAAAGCAGGTCTCTCCCTTATTCCTTCATTTTCGACTACTTCTTTTGTAAAACGGTTTAGCAGATAAGTAAGAGCTGAGTAGATTTCACCGGTTCTTATTACAACATCAGTTTTACACCTGCAAAGAAGGAAC
>JAQUYE010000069.1 GCA_028691965.1 Paludibacter sp.
TTGCCAATAGCAACAAAATCAGGGTTCTGCATTTCGGTGAATGAATAGCGCTCGTCGAAAAACATTTCCTGCCACTGGCGCACCATGCCCAGGAAGTGGTTGTTAAGAATAACCATCTTCACACCTATCTGTTCCTGCATAATGGTTCCCAGCTCCTGGATTGTCATTTGAAAACCTCCGTCGCCCGAATACATTATTACAGTCCGCTCGGGAGCTCCCACCTTTGCACCCATAGCTGCGGGTAATCCAAAGCCCATAGTGCCCAGTCCGCCCGAAGTTACTAAACTACGTGTTTTGTTGTACTTCGAATACCGTGCGGCCATCATCTGATTTTGACCAACATCGGTTACCACAACAGCATTATTACCGGTAGCTTCCGATATTTTAAAAATAACCTCACCCATGGTCATCTCACCCGATTGAGGATGTATTTCACGTTGTATTACCTTCTCAAACTCACGTTTGTCGTGTTCGCGGAAGGATTCGATCCATTCGCTATGGTCGGCCTTATTAACCAGTTCCATAAGTGCCGGAATGGTCTCCCTGGCTGTTCCCAGAACAGGAGCATCGGTTTTTACGTTTTTATTTATCTCAGCATTATCGATGTCAAGATGAACAATCTTAGCCTGTTTGGCATATTTCGCCAGATTACCGGTTACACGATCGTCAAAGCGCATACCAATGGCAATCAGTACATCACATTCGTTTGTTTTAATATTCGGACTCACATTTCCGTGCATACCAAGGAATCCCATGTTCAAAGCGAAATCACTTGGCATGGCCGAAGCTCCCAGTAATGTCCATGCGGCTGGTATGTTTGCTTTTTCAAGAAATGCCAGTAATTCTTTTTCGGCATTGGCAAGTACTACCCCCTGACCTACTAATACATATGGTTTCTTAGCATTGTTAATCAGTGCAGCAGCTGCTTTTACCTGTTCAGGGTCTACTTCCGGTATGGGAATATAACTGCGGATATGATCACATGCTTTGTATTCAAACTCAAACTCCTCGAATTGAGCATTCTTGGTTATATCGAGGACAACCGGACCCGGTCGACCGCTGCGTGCGATGTAAAAGGCACGGGCAACAGCCCAGGGTATGTCTTCCGCCCGGCGAATCTGATAGGCCCATTTGGTAATGGGTTGAGTAATTCCTACAACGTCAATTTCCTGGAATGCATCGGTACCCAGCAGGGCAGCACCCACCTGGCCGGTAATTACCACCAGTGGGGTGGAGTCGAGCATAGCATCGCTAATGCCAGTTACTGTATTGGTAGCAGCCGGACCGGAGGTAACCAGACAAACCCCAACTTTTCCTGATACGCGGGCATAACCCTGTGCGGCATGAGTAGCACCCTGTTCGTGACGGGTAAGAATATGTTTTAATTGCTTATCGTAATCGTATAAGGCATCGAAAGCAGGCATGATGGCTCCGCCGGGATATCCGAAGATGGTATCAACCCCTTCTTTCAGCATTGATTCAATTAATGCTTTTGCACCTGTTATTTTAGTCTTTTCCATATTTTCTGAATCTACGAATGTTTTTAAATGAATTGATAATAAGTGACTGTGCCGGCCCTCGAGAGCTATTTTTAATCAATCTGACGAATAGCTCCCTGATCGGCTGAGCTAACCATGGAAGCGTATGCTCTCAGGGCCTTGCTGACGACACGATTACGGTCTTTAGGTTTAAATGCATCTTTTCCGCGGGCAAGTTCTGCTTCACGACGGGCATTCAATTCCGTTTCACTTACTAATATCTTAATGGAGCGCGACGGAATATCTATTTCGATAGTGTCGCCGTTTTGAATCAAACCGATAGCACCTCCCGAGGCTGCTTCGGGCGAAACATGGCCGATGGATAATCCGGAGGTACCTCCTGAAAAGCGGCCGTCGGTTATCAATGCGCACTCTTTTCCCAAATGACGGGCTTTCAGGTAGGAGGTAGGGTAGAGCATTTCCTGCATACCCGGACCACCCTTGGGTCCTTCGTGTGTTATAATTACCACATCTCCTGCTTTTACTTCACCACTTAAGATTCCCTGGCAGGCAGTGTCCTGTGAAGTAAATACGACGGCCGGACCTGTGAACTTCCATATCTTTTCGTCAACTCCGGCAGTTTTTACAACACATCCATCGGGAGCCAGGTTCCCTTTCAGGATGGCCAGTCCGCCATCTACTGTATACGCATGCTTCATATCACGGATGCAACCATTGCTTCTGTCGGTATCAAGTTCCTTGTAGTAGCTGTTTTGCGATCCCATCACCAGGTTGAAACGATGAGCAGGAGCACTTTTATAGATCAGTTTATTTTCTTCGCCGGTTGCAGGATTGGTAACATCATAGCGATGCAGTGCCTCAGCCAGTGTAAGTCCATCGGCACGAAAAACCCCGGTATGTAATAATCCACCCTTGCTGAGTTCGTTAAGAATACCCAGAATACCCCCCGCACGGTTTACATCCTGAATATGATATTTTTCTGAATTGGGAGCTACCTTACACAGACAAGGAGTCTTACGCGATAGGTTGTCAATATCTTCGAGCGTGAACTCAACACCGGCCTCGTGAGCTATTGCAAGTATGTGCAGAATCGTATTAGTAGATCCACCCATGGCAATGTCGAGTACCATTGCATTCTGAAAGGCCTGCTTAGTGGCAATGGTACGGGGCAGAACGGTATCGTCACCGTCGCGGTAATACTTATAGGCATTCTCTACTATTACCTGAGCAGCCTTGATAAATAGTTGTTCCCTGTTAGCATGAGTAGCTACTATAGTACCGTTGCCCGGTAATGCCAGGCCGATGGCCTCGTTAAGGCAGTTCATCGAATTGGCCGTAAACATCCCTGAGCAGGAACCACAGGTAGGACAAGCTGCATTCTCTATACGCGTTACCTGATCGTCTGAAACAGAATCGTCGGCAGCCTGCACCATGGCATCTACCAGGTCGAGTTGCTTGCCGTCCAGCTCGCCGGCTTCCATAGGACCACCCGATACAAAGATGGTTGGAATGTTCAGTCGCATCGCTGCCATCAGCATACCCGGTGTGATTTTATCACAGTTGGAAATACATACAAGGGCATCCGCCTTGTGGGCATTAACCATATATTCCACGCTGTCGGCGATCAGGTCGCGCGACGGAAGTGAATAAAGCATCCCGTCGTGTCCCATTGCTATTCCATCGTCGATGGCGATGGTATTGAACTCGGCTGCAAAGCAACCGGCTTTTTCAATCTCAGCTTTTACTTTCTGACCAATTTCATGAAGATGTACATGACCCGGCACAAACTGAGTAAAGGAGTTGGCTATCGCAATGATAGGTTTCCCAAACTGATCATCGGTTACTCCGTTTGCTCTCCATAGCGCCCTGGCGCCTGCCATTTTACGACCTCCGGTACTGGTCTGACTTCTTAAGATATTCTTCATCGTGTCTGTTTTTTATAAAGCGAAAAACCTCTCTCATTGTGGGTGAGAAAGGTTTTTTATCGATTTGAATTCTTCAATCTTTAGTATATAACCGCCCTCACCCTTGATTGATGACCAAAAGTTCCACGACGAGTACTAGAATAGAATTGAAGAAATTAGTTGCCATTGTTTTTAATTTTCGATGCAAAGATAAAGGGATTATTCTAAAAAACAAATAGTTTCTTGTAAAAAATTCAATATTTGTGGAAAATCGTATTAATTTCAGTATTTAAACTTTCATTCTCTAATGCGACTGCACACTTTTTGAAAAAAGCGCAGATAAACAATATAACGAAAAAATATGTTATTTTTGCGGGCTATAAGCTTTTAAAACTACATGGAACAAAAGGAATATAAGTTCTTACATACGATAGATTCTCCCGATGATCTCAAACAGGTAGCCAGAAAAGACCTTGCAGAGGTGTGTGACGAGTTACGTAATTTTATCATTGATGAAGTGTCGCGTAATCCCGGTCATTTAGGTTCTAACCTCGGCAGTGTTGAACTTACGGTAGCATTGCACTATGTATTTAATACTCCCTATGATAGGATAGTGTGGGATGTGGGTCATCAGGCCTATGGTCATAAAATACTTACTGGTCGCAGGGATCGCTTTCATACCAACCGTAAACTGGGAGGTATCTGTGGTTTCCCCTCGATAAACGAAAGTGATTACGATGCCTTCGGTGTTGGTCATGCTTCCACTTCGATATCGGCTGCTCTCGGAATGTCGGTGGCAGCTTTACTTAAAAAGGAAGCTAAACGACGCATAGTAGCTGTGATAGGTGATGGGTCGATGACTGGCGGGTTGGCTTTCGAAGGTCTCAACAATACTTCGATGGATAAAAACGACCTGTTAATTGTATTGAACGATAATCAGATGGCTATCGATCCGGTACACGGTGGAATTACCCAGTACCTGGTCGACCTGACTACTTCGGCTACCTATAATAAGTTTCGTTATACGACTTACCGTGTTTTGAGGCGGTTGGGACTCATGAGCGACAATGCCAAGAAAAAGGTTCAATTGCTGGGGAATAGTCTGAAAGCAACTCTTACGCATCAGAGTAATATCTTTGAAGGGTTAAATATCCGTTACTTCGGACCGGTCGACGGGCATGATGTAGAAAACCTCGTAAAAGTTTTCGAACAAATAAAGGATTTCAAAGGTCCCAAGGTGTTACATTGTATTACTACAAAAGGAAAAGGATACACTCCGGCCGAAAATTCAGTGACCGAATGGCATGCCCCCGGGCAGTTTGATGTAAGTTCCGGTACACGAAAAGCATCTCCGACTGCTGCGTCGGCACCTTTGTTTCAGACAGTCTTTGGTGAGACTTTACTGGAGCTTGCCCGTAAGAACGGGAAGATAGTAGGAATCACTCCTGCAATGCCTTCAGGGTGCTCCATGAATATAATGCAGAAAGAAATCCCCGAACGTGTATACGATGTGGGAATTGCCGAAGCTCATTCGGTTACTTTCTCGGCGGGATTGGCTAAAGAAGGGATGATTCCTTTCTGTAATGTATATTCTTCGTTTATGCAACGGGCTTATGATAGTATTATTCACGATGTTGCCCTTCAGAAACTGAACGTTATCATGTGTCTCGATCGAGCCGGCCTGGTTGGTGGCGACGGAGCAACTCACCATGGTGTGTTCGACCTGGCTTATATGCGGTGTATTCCAAATATTGTTATTGCAGCACCCCGTAATGAGCACGAACTACGTAATCTTATGTTTACAGCACAGGAAAATAATTACGGTCCATTCGTGATTCGCTATCCACGTGGCAAAGGTTTCCTGCTGGATTGGCGCAACGAAATGCAGTCGGTGGAGATTGGAAAAGGAGAATGCCTGAAACAGGGCGACAAAATTGCCGTCCTTACCCTGGGCGTTATGTCAAATCCTGCGTTGGAAGCCATCAAGAGAATAGAAGATGAGTCGGACATTCGAATAGGATTGTATGATATGAAGTTTTTGAAACCATTGGATGGTGCGCTGCTAAATCAGATAGCTACTGAATACTCGCAGGTACTTACTATCGAGGATGGTGTAATAAATGGTGGTTTTGGGTCGGCAGTGCTCGAGTATTGCGCCGACCACCAATTGGAGTTAACAAGTAGAAGGATGGGTATTCCGGATCGTTTTATTGAACACGGAACCCCCGAAGAATTGTACGCAGAAATCGGTTTAAACGCCGATGGAATTGAGAATGTACTACGCGAAATGATCGGGTAAGTTAAAAAGTAAGGTTAAATGAGAATTGTAATCGTTGGAGCAGGTGAAGTAGGTACTCACCTGGCAAAATTACTGGCAAGGGAACATATCAATATCACCCTTATGGATGAAGATCCGGAACGTTTGAGGGATCTGGATGCTAATTATGATTTAATGACAAGGGAGGGCTTGCCAACTTCCATTCATGATTTGAAGGAGGCGGGTGTTGATACAGCCGACCTGTTTATAGCTGTAACTCCTCAGGAGAGTGTTAATATGACCGCCAGTATGATAGCCACCAATTTAGGTGCAAAGAAAACGCTGGCTCGAATTGACAATCCTGAGTATCTACTTCCGCAAAACAAGGAATTTTTTAAAAACCTGGGTGTCGATTACTTAATCTACCCGGAGATGCTGGCTGCAAAGGAAATTGTTAGCTCACTCGAGACTACCTGGCTACGACAGAACCTTAGTTTCTGTGATGGTGAACTTATTATGCTTGGGATTAAAGTGCGTACCAATGCCACTATCCTCAACAAGAAGTTTATAAGTGGTTTTTTTGATCACCGCAGGTATCGGATTGTAGCTATAAAACGAAATAATACGACTATTATACCAGGTGGTTCCGACGAAATACTGGCGGATGACATAGTTTATTTTATTACGCGACCGGAGGATCTGCACTTTGTGAAAGAGGAAGCCGGAAAAGTGGATCATAAAATAAACAGCGTAATGATAATGGGAGGGAGCCGGATAGCCCAGAAAACAGCTCAGGGTCTACCTTCACAAATGAATGTGAAAATCCTCGAAAGGGATTTGGAAAGGAGTTATCAGTTAGCTGAAAAATGTCAACGTTCGTTGATTATCAACGGCGATGCCCGTAATCTTGAATTATTACGCGATGAAGGGATTCATGAAACAGATGCTTTTGTGGCAGTGACTTCCAACTCTGAAGCCAATATACTTGCCTGTCTGGCAGCCAAACGAATGGGAGTTAAGAAAACAGTAGCCGAAGTTGAGAACATTGATTATATAATGCTGGCCGAGAGTATGGATATCGGAACAGTTATTAATAAGAAGATGATTGCTGCCAGTTATATTTATCAATTAACACTGGATGCTGATGTGCTGGATGTACGTACACTCACTTCAGCTGATGCCGAAGTAGTTGAATTTGTAGCCAAAACAACCTCCAAAATAACAAAATCGAAAATTAAGGATTTACGATTACCTGCTAATGTGAATATTGGAGGGTATGTTCGCAACGGTGAAGGATATATTGTTGCCGGTGATACGATTATCGAAGCCGGCGACCATGTAATCTGTTTTTGCGTGGCTTCTGCCATCCGAAAATTAGAAAGTTATTTTCAATAATGTACAGGGACTTTAATCATCGTTTTATTCTGAGAATAATTGGAGCTTTGCTGTTGGTCGAAGGTTTATTCCTTCTGTCAGCAGTTCTGGTTTCATGGTATTATAAGGAAGGACAGGGAACTACCTTTTTGATAAGTTCAGGAATTTCTGCATCACTGGGCTTGTTGGCCATGAGTGTGAGCAGAAATGTAAATCCGGTTATCGGTCGGCGCGAAGGATCGGTTATCGTTACCTCCATCTGGTTGATATTTACCCTTGTCGGACTTTTGCCCTATCTTATATCAGGAAGTATTCCATCGGTTTCAGATGCGTTTTTTGAAACTATGTCGGGTTTCACCACAACAGGTGCATCGGTGCTGAATGATATTGAATCGATGCCTTTTAGTATATTGTACTGGCGAAGTCTGACGCAATGGATTGGAGGATTGGGTATTATTGTGATTTCAATGGCCTTGTTGCCGATTTTTGGTTTTTCGTCGGTTCAGCTTTTCTCAGCTGAGGCAACCGGTCCTACGAAAGATAAGATTCATCCTAAGATGAGCGAAACAGCCAAGCGCCTGTTAGGTATTTATATTGTACTTACCTTTGCCGAATTTGTTTTACTCCGGATTGCCGGAATGGGCTGGTTCGACTCTCTTAATCATGCCTTTACTACCATGGCAACAGGAGGATTCTCGACTAAACAGTTGAGCTTAGCTTACTGGGATTCACCATTGATTCACTATATAATTATTGTTTTTATGTTTTTAGCAGGGGTGAACTTTACGCTCTTCTACTTCCTGATAAAAAAGAAATACAACAAAATTACAGGCAATCAGGAGTTTAAGTTCTATGTGCTTATTGTTTTGATATTCACAGTGTTGATAGGGATTTCAATTTACAATAAAGAGCACCCCTTCAATTTTGCGACGATGGAAGTCCTGATTCGTGAAAGCTTGTTTACCGTTGTTTCGCTGATTACAACCACCGGCTATGGAAACATTGATTATATGCAATTGGCACCTATTGCATGGGTGTTGGTGTTGCTAATTATGCTAGTTGGTGCCTCTGCTGGTTCAACTGCAGGAGGAATGAAGCTGGTACGAGTGCTGTTAGTAGTTAAATATGCCTATTATGAGTTTAAACGCATAATTCATCCGAATGCCGTATTCCCTGTTCGCTATAACGGTCATATTGTAAGAGAAGATGTAATAACGCGGGTACTTGCCTTTATTGTTTTGTATATCCTGATTATACTTCTTGGAACTGTTGTATTAGCGTTCAGTGGCATGGGCTTTCTGGAGTCGCTGGGAGGAATGGTGACCTGTATAAGTGATGTGGGTCCCGGACTGGGAACTATTGGTCCGGCTTACAGCTTTTCTGAAATCCCTGCTTTTTCAAAGTGGTTTCTTTCGCTGGTGATGCTGGTTGGCAGGTTAGAGCTTTTCACTGTTTTGGTGGTGTTTACCCCCGTTTTCTGGAAGAAATAAAAAAGCGGTCAATCAGTTGTTGCTGATATAACCGCTTTATAACGATAGGGGAGAGAGTATCAATATTGCTCCATCATGCCGGCAACTTCATCGTTAACCATTTTGATGAACTCCTCAATCTTGATGGTTCCTTTGTCGCCTTCGCCCTGGCGGCGCACAGAAACTTCTCCGTTTTCAGCTTCCTTTTCACCCACAATCAACATGTAAGGAATACGTTTTAATTCGTTGTCACGTATTTTACGACCAATTTTCTCGTTGCGGTCGTCCACCTGTACACGGATATCCTGAAGGTTCATTTTCTTTGCCAAATCATAGGCATAGTCGTTGAATTTCTCACTGATAGGAAGAATAACCACCTGATCGGGAGTCAGCCACAGCGGGAATTTACCTGCAGTATGTTCAATAAGCACTGCCACGAAGCGTTCCATCGAACCGAATGGTGCGCGGTGAATCATTACCGGACGGTGTTTTGTATTGTCTTCGCCGGTATATTCCAGTTCAAACCGTTCGGGAAGGTTGTAGTCGACCTGAATAGTCCCTAACTGCCAGCGGCGACCGATAGCGTCTTTTACCATAAAGTCGAGTTTCGGTCCGTAGAATGCTGCCTCACCCAATTCTACACGGGCTTTCAGACCTTTTTCCTGACATGCTTCCACGATAGCACGTTCAGCTTTGTCCCAGTTTTCGTCGGAGCCGATGTATTTTTCCTTGTTTTCAGGATCTCTGAGTGAAATCTGTGCTTCGAAGTTCTCGAAATCGAGTGCTTTAAAAATGATAAAGATAATGTCCATCACTTTCAGGAACTCCTCTTTCAGCTGTTCAGGACGACAGAAAATATGGGCATCATCCTGAGTAAACGAACGAACACGGGTCAGACCGTGAAGCTCACCACTCTGTTCGTAGCGGTATACAGTTCCGAATTCGGCCATACGCAACGGAAGATCCTTATATGAGCGGGGTTTTACCTTATAAATTTCGCAGTGGTGCGGACAGTTCATTGGTTTCAGTAAGTACTCTTCGCCTTCTTCAGGAGTGTGAATGGGCTGGAAGGAGTCTTTGCCGTATTTGGCATAATGACCGGAAGTTACATACAATTGTTTGTTACCGATATGAGGAGTCATTACCTGTTGGTATTCGAACCGTCGTTGAATTTTCTTCAGAAAATCCTCGAGACGTAAGCGAAGGGCAGTGCCACGTGGTAACCACAAAGGGAGACCTTTACCTACTGTTTCCGAAAACGCAAACAATTCAAGTTCTTTGCCAATTTTACGGTGGTCACGTTTTTTAGCTTCTTCCAGTAATACCAGGTATTCATCCAGCATTTTCTTTTTAGGGAAGGTAACACCGTAAATACGGGTAAGCATCTTGCGTTTTTCATCCCCTCTCCAGTAAGCTCCGGCCACGTTCAGTAATTTGATAGCCTTTATATCAGCTGTGTTCGGTAAGTGCGGACCGCGACAGAGGTCAGTGAAATTTCCCTGAGTATACAAGGTGATAGTACCATCCTGCAAATCGTTGATCAGTTCCACTTTGTATTCGTCGCCTTTATCCTGAAAGGTCTTCAGTGCATCGGCTTTACTGATGTCCTGACGATTGTAGGCAACCTTACGTGCGGCCAGTTCGACCATTTTAGCCTCGATAACGGGCAGGTCAGCTTCTTTAATCACGGCCGTTCCGGGATCAACATCATAATAAAAGCCGGTCTCAATCGCCGGTCCGATACCGAATTTAATTCCGGGATACAATTCCTGGAGCGCTTCAGCCATCAGGTGAGCAGAAGAATGCCAAAAAGCATGCTTTCCTTCCTCATCGTCCCATTTATGCAGTTTAATACTTGCATCCGTCAGGATAGGGCGGGTGAGGTCCCACAGTTGATCGTTTACGGTTACAGAAAGCACATCTTGTGCCAGACGTGGGCTGATACTTTCAGCCACCTGAAATCCGGTTACTCCCGGATTAAATTCACGTACAGAGTTGTCGGGAAATGTAATTTTAATCATAATCTACCTTACAAATGGTTTAATTGAAGCACAAAAGTAATAAAAAAATTGGCTTGTAGAAAAAATTTATTATCTTTGCACCCGCTAAAGCGAAATTGCGGCTGTGGCGTAATTGGTAGCCGCGCCAGACTTAGGATCTGGTGCCGAGAGGCGTGGGGGTTCGAGTCCCTTCAGCCGCACAAAAAAGAAACCCGGGAAATTAAGTTTTCCCGGGTTTCTTTTTTGTAGCTCACCAGTAAATGTTAAAAGCTTATTCCTGTTTAGTTTTACCTTTTGAACGATTGGTTTTCTTTTTTGCCTTCTCATTTTGTCGGGCAAGGCGATGTTTTGCTCTTTCTTCGCGCATTATCCGGCGTGCTTCCTTTTGTTCTTCAATCAATTTACGCAGGTAATCAACGTAAGTTTGAATATAGCGTTGTCGTTTTGATGGATAGAGGTCGTTCATAATCACCATCATCCCTGTTTCATATACTGATCCGAAGTCGTGATCAATGGTAAAACCGAATATCTTCATGGTGTCCGACAGTCCGATATAGGCATTGATAAGCGGAGAGATATTCTCGCCTTCAGTGCGAACGGCTTTAATTAGATGTTTGTAATCTTCGGCAGAAGCTGTTTCAGTAAGTACCTCTTTGGCAAGTGTCTTACCTTTTTCGCTTACATAGATGGGTAGTTTGGGAGTAATCAACTTACCGGTATCAGCAAAGTGTTTCATAAGATATTCCCAAATCAGTTCGCGCGCTTTCTCGGGGAAGTTATTGTATACAGTCACTTTCCCAATAAAGTACTTTGCACCTTTTACCGAGTGAATAAGAGCCCCGAGACCGTCCCATAAATTATCGAGTGCAAACAGACTTTTCATGCCCATCCGCGTACTTTGGTATTCCGGTTGAACAAACGCACGCCCAAGTTCGATGGTATACGGCATGTATTCGTCGATAAATTCCTGACTGAAGTTGAATAAGTGCGACATTACAAATTCGGGTTGTCCCTTAGCATCGAGTTGAACATCAGCGCCTGATAAGAATCGATAGCCACCTATAATTTCCCGATTATCCGGGTCCCAAACAATTAACTGTTTGTAAGGTTTCTCCAGAAAGTCGTATTTATCGGTATCTGTTTCTTCGCCGGTACCACCACCTCCCGAGCGAAAGGATAACTCGCGGAGACGTCCGATTTCACGCATTATGTTGGGAGAGTCGTGAGCGGTAACAATATAGATTTGATTTCCGGCTTTGTTAGTTGGTCTGAGAAATTTATTTTCAGTCAGTTCACTTATGAGTAATTCGCGATCAACTGCATCAATAATATTTTTCATATATCGATCTTGAAATGTTTATTAGTATGTATAGTACATGTGAAACTACAAACACATGCTTTTAAATTAAACAAATGATTGAAATCAATTTTAAATTTGCTACAAAAGTAGTGTATTTTTTGAAGATGAATGAATAAAAATAAAAAAATGAAGAAGATTCTTAATAATTTAATGCGTTTACAAGTTAGAAGACAGACTTATAAAAATAATGCTTATGGGCTATTTAAATAAGTGTTGACCGATTGTACTGCAAAGAAAAAAAAAGCTCTATTTATTACAAAAAATGAGTCAAATGTTTTTGTATCAGAATAAAAAGCAATATATTTGCAGTCCGAAAATTGAACAGGGAAAATCATATTAATATAATAGTAATCAAATTTTAAAAAGAGTAGAATCATGACAAAGGCAGACATTGTTAATGAAATTGCCAAAAACACAGGCATTGACAAGGCATCGGTGTTGGCAACTGTTGAGGCATTTATGGAGACCATTAAGGATTCATTGGCCAAAAACGAAAATGTATATCTGAGAGGATTTGGAAGTTTCGTTATCAAACAGAGAGCTGAAAAAACCGCCCGTAATATTTCAAAGAACACAACCATTATTATTCCTGCACACAAAATTCCGTCGTTCAAACCGGCTAAGACTTTTGTGAACGTAGTGAAGTAAGAATAACTCAACATAATTTATAAACACTATGCCAAGCGGAAAGAAAAGAAAACGCCATAAAATGGCCACGCACAAGCGTAAGAAAAGACTACGTAAGAACAGACATAAGAAAAAATAAAGTCTGATAGTCTTCAACGACAAGTACTGAAAACAAACTTAAAGACTTATGATCAGACTTTAAGTTTGTTTTTTGTTTAAGCGAAAACAAAAACATAAAATCAAAGAAAAAAGTGAACAGCGAATTTGTAGTAGATGTACAATCATCCGAGATTTCAATTGCGCTGCTGGAAAACAAACGTTTGGTAGAATTTAACCGTGAAAGCCGTGAGGCAAGTTTTGCGGTTGGAAATATCTACCTGGGTAAAGTTAAAAAGCTGATGCCCGGTTTAAATGCAGCATTTGTGGATGTTGGTTTCGAAAAAGACGCTTTTCTTCACTATCTTGATTTAGGTTCAAATTTCAACACCCTACACAACTTTACCACGCAGGTGCTTAGCGACCGTAAAAAAGCACCTTCGATGCAAAAAGTGAAGCATCTTCCTGAGATCGATAAAAACGGAGCGATAGGAGATATCTTAACACCCGGACAAGAAATTCTTGTACAGGTAGCAAAAGAGCCCATTTCAACGAAAGGTCCCCGGTTAACTGCCGAGATTTCAATAGCAGGAAGATTTTTAGTTCTGATTCCATTTGCCGATAAAGTATCTGTTTCTTCAAAAATTGAAACTGAAGAGGAGCGGATCCGGTTAAAACAGCTGATTCAAAGTATAAAACCCAAAGGATTTGGTGTTATAGTACGTACAGTTGCTGAGAATAAAAGAGTGGCAGAGCTCGATAATGAATTGAAAATATTAGTGAAACGCTGGGAAGAAGCTTGCCAGAAGTTGCAACATTCGAAAGGCATCTCACTCATATTAGAAGAATTAGGTCGCACGGTAGGAATAATTAGAGATTTATTCAATGCCAATTACAACAACATTTTCGTCAACGATCAGGAAATTTACACTGAAGTTAAAGACTACGTAGAGCTAATTGCTCCTGAAAAGAAAGATATTGTAAAGCTATACAAGGACGACACCCCGATCTTTGATCATTTCGGGATTACCAAGCAAATAAAATCGGCTTTTGGTAAAACAGTTTCTTTTAAGAGTGGAGCTTATCTAATTATCGAACATACGGAAGCACTTCATGTAATCGATGTCAACAGTGGTAACCGTTCCAAGTTAGCCACCGGGCAGGAAGGAAACGCGCTGGAAGTCAATCTTGCAGCTGCCGATGAAATCGCACGTCAGTTACGACTTAGAGATATGGGCGGTATTATAGAGATCGGAAGAGC
>JAQUYE010000070.1 GCA_028691965.1 Paludibacter sp.
CAGCCCTGAAATTACTGTCGGTCACCAGCAAGCGGCGCATATCGAGCCAGTCGTGGTCGATACCCGCTTCGGCGAAATAGGCCGAAACAATGCGGGTCGAAAGAATTTCGCCATAGGATACCAGTCAGTCGTACCAGCGGTCGTAGTCGTCGCCAACCCCTTCCTCTATCAATTCCTTCAGTTCGCGGAGGTCCGACTGAATAGCAGCCATCCCGTTTTCCGGATGTTCGAATAATTCATTTATTATTGTCGCGTGGAAGTCCTCCACCTCTTTCAGCTTATCAACGGCTGCTTCCACTTCCCCTTTCATGAACTGCGCCAGCACTTCTTCCATGGCGTTGGTGGTTTTTCCCATGGCCGATACCACGATGAACAACTCTTCCTTCACGCCCGAAACGATGGATACTATATTGCGGACTCCTGCCGCCGAGCGCACCGAGGCGCCACCGAATTTATATACTTTCATTGACTTTCTTTTTGTGCACAAATATACTGTTTTTTATGATTTGACGAGGTTTAACGTTTGTCAGCTTGTAAACTTTCTTTAGATTGTGTACATTTGACCACTGGCACAATTGCCATATTAAACACCGACGAATGGCTGCACTTCAGTTACATAGCTCAGAACACATCGATATTTACTCGGCGCATACCGATACGGAACTTCAGCTTCCGCTGCTCGAGGGAGTACGCGCAGGCTTTCCGTCGCCGGCGGCCGACTTTATCGATTTGTCGATCGACCTTAACCGGCACCTTATTCGTCATCCATCGGCTACCTTTTACGCCCGCGCCAAGGGTAACTCGATGCGCGATGCCGGCATTTTCGACGGCGACCTGCTGATCGTGGATAAGAGTCTGGAGCCTGCCGACGGGAAGATAGCCATCTGTTACCTCGACGGTGAGTTTACCGTGAAGCGCATTAAAAAAGATGCCACCGGTGTATGGCTGGTAGCCGCCAACGAACAATTCAAGCCCATCAGGATGCAGGAAGGCAACTCGCTCACCATCTGGGGAATCGTGACCCATGTAATAAAAACAGTATAATTGTTAGTTGTTAATTGTTAATTGTTAATGGTCTGTATTAGCAGCTTATTCTGGTTCTTATTGGTAAAAACGCATTTCAACTGTACAATTGCACACATGAACTAACAACTAACAATTAACAATTAGTATGTACGCTCTTATCGACTGCAATAATTTCTACGCTTCCTGCGAGCGGGTATTCAATCCCTCGCTCATAGGTAAGCCGGTCGTGGTTCTCTCGAACAACGACGGATGTGTTATTGCACGTTCGAACGAGGCCAAGGCCCTGGGTATTCCCATGGGAGCACCGGCCTTCAAGCACCGTGAGATTTTCGAAAAGAACGGGGTAGCCGTCTTCTCGTCGAACTTTGCCCTCTATGGCGATATGAGCAACCGGGTAATGGATATTCTGGGAACTTTTTGTCCGGCGATGGAGATTTACAGCATCGACGAGGCGTTCCTCGACTTCACCGGATTTGAATTACACGATCTCGAACGGATAGGGCAGGAGATGAAGCAACGGGTACAGCAGTGGACCGGCATTCCGGTGTCGGTTGGTTTTGCCCCTACCAAAGCCCTTGCCAAGGCTGCCAACCGCATTGCCAAGAAATTTCCCGAGCGCACGGGAGGCGTGTACTGTATGTATACCGACGAGCAGCGCGTGAAAGCCCTTAAATGGTTGAAGATAGAAGATGTGTGGGGTATCGGTTGCCGCTACGCCCGTCGATTGCAGGAGATGAAGGTATTCACTGCCTGGGATTTTACGCAGCTCTCCGACCAATGGGTACGCAGCATGATGACGGTTGCCGGACTGCGGCTGAAGCTCGACCTGGAAGGCAAGCCCACCTTGCAGATGGAAGATGTGCAGCCCAAAAAAAGCATTGCAACCACCCGTACCTTTGATGCTAATTATACCGACTTCCGCCTCGTACGCGAGCGCGTTGCCAGTTTTGCCGTGTCGTGCGCAGCCAAACTCCGCCAGCAAAAGGCCTGCTGTAATACCGTTATGGTATTTATTCACACCAATGGGTTCCGTGAAGACCAGCCGCAGTACAGTCGCAATGTAGTACTCAAACTTCCCTATGCCACCAGCTCTTCGATCGAACTGGTAAAGTTTGCCGTTGCCGCTCTCGAACAGATTTTCCGCGAGGGCTATGCCTACAAAAAGGCAGGTGTTATTGTGATGGACTTCACGCCCGAGGAGAATCAGCAGATGACCATTTTCGAAAATCGTGATGTAAAGCATATCCGGTTGATGAAAGCCGTCGACCGTCTCAACCAATCCTTCGGCATGCAAAAGGTACGCCTTGCTGCCCAGGATCCCGGTCGCGTGTGGAAGATGAACCAGGAAAAACTATCCCCACGCTATACAACAAACATTAATGAGTTGTTAATTGTTAATTGTTAATGGTCGGCATTAGCAGTTTCTACTCATTTAGTTCTTCTTGGTAAAAACGCATTTCATCTGTACAATTGCACACATTAACTAACAATTAACAATTAACAACTAACAATTAAAAAAGATGTTCCTATTAGTATTCTTTTTGATCGCCGGGATGATGGTACAGGCTCAGGAGTATCGCACTGAGTTTGATGTAGCGTATTATCCGGCAACTGAAACCGATCCGTATATACAGGAGCGCTGTCAGCTCGATGTGTATTATCCCGCTGAAAAAAAAGCATTCCCAACGCTCGTCTGGTTTCATGGTGGCGGCTTGTCGGGCGGTGAGAAGCATATCCCCGATGGATTGCGCCAACAGGGAATGGCAGTAGTAGCAGTAAATTACCGCCTCACTCCGCGCGTTAAATCGCCCGAATACCTCCGCGATGCAGCAGCTGCAGTGGTCTGGGTGATGAAGAATATCGCCAACTACGGCGGTGATGCCACCAAAGTATATGTTGCAGGTCACTCAGCCGGAGGCTACCTGGCAGCCATGATAGGGCTCGACAAAAGCTGGCTGGCAGTACACGACATGGATGCCAACCAATTGGCAGGGATTATTTCGCTTAGCGGACAAGCCATTACCCATTTCAGTGTGCGCAGTGAACGATCCATTCCCGACTATCAGCCTGTAGTCGACCACCTGGCACCTTTGTTTCATGTGCGGAAAGATGCGCCACCACTGCTGCTGATTACCGGCGACCGTGAGCTGGAGATGCTTGGGCGTTACGAAGAGAATGCCTACCTGATGCGCATGATGAAAGTAGCCGGACACCAACACACCACGCTCTACGAACTGCAGGGCTATGGCCATAACATGGTCGAACCCGCCATTCCCCTTCTTCGAAAACAAATGTTTAATTATTAATTATTAATTATTAATTGTTAATTGTTAGTTAATGTGTGCAATTGTACAGATGAAAAACGTTTTTACCAATAAGAACCAGAATAAACTGCTAATACCGACCATTAACAATTAACAACTAACAACTAAAAAAAGATGTGTTTCCACTCCAAACAATCCAGAGATGCCCAGACACTGGAGCACCGGTATAAAGCGAAGATGGTGGAGCCTGAATTGTTTCGTACGGGCGACTTCAACGGATTCGATCACCCCTATTGTGCTATAATTACCAACGATAAGCAGGAAATCCTGCAATTTGCGCAGTGGGGGTTGCTTCCCGACTGGGCCAACGACAAGAAACTGCAGAACAGCACCCTGAATGCGCGACTCGAGACGATAGCCGAAAAACCATCTTTTCGCAATTACCGGTCGCAGCGCTGTCTGATTCCTGCCGATGGCTTTTACGAATGGCAATGGCTCGATCCCGCAGGCAAGAAAAAGCAAAAATACCTGGTGAGCTTGCCCGGCGATTTGCTCTTCTCTTTCGCCGGATTGTGGAACAGCTGGCACGACCAGGCAACAGGAGCAGTGTTTCATACCTATACCATCCTCACTACCGAAGCCAACGAACTCATGTCGGTAATCCACAATACCAAAAAGCGCATGCCTGTTATTCTGAATTCCGATGCCGAGAAAGCATGGCTCGACCGTGGTGAGTTGCAACTCTTCAATGATGAACTCGTGGCCGAGCCGATCCGGGAGTCATCGCCAGTAGCCGCTAAACCTACAGCCGCAAAACCAGCAGCCGCCGCTAAACCCATAGTTGATAAATCCGATACCGATAAATCCGATACCGATAAAGGAGAAGCTACGCAGTTAGAACTTTTTTGATTGCCGGATTAACTCTTTTGTGCTACATTTGTCGGTCGAAAAAAAATTAACAAACGATCGAAACCTATGCGCACACCAACTTTCCGCCTGCTAATTGCATTTGTTACCCTGCTTACATTCATTGGATGTGATCCTGAACTCAAGGTAGTACCCGAAGTCACCACCACTGCCCTTACCCTGCTTACCACCTCATCGGCCGGTAGCGGCGGCACAGTGACAGGCGAGGGAGCAAACACCGTTACAGCCATCGGACTGTGTTGGAGTACATCGCCGGCGCCGACTATCAACGACTCTAAAAGCAGTGAGAAAGCCGGACAAGCCACCTTTACAACTACCATCGACGGACTCACCCTGAATACCCGTTACTACCTCCGTGCCTATGCCACCAATCCGGCCGGTACAGCCTATGGAAACGAAATCTCATTTACTACCCTCAACCTTAACGAAGTGTATAATCCCGTTACCGGCAGGGTGTGGATGGACCGTAACCTGGGTGCTTCGCGTGTTGCTACATCGATGACCGATAGCGAAGCCACGGGCGATTTGTACCAGTGGGGAAGGGCTGCCGACGGACACGAAAAGCGGACATCGGGCACCACTAAGAATCTTAGTCCCGGCGATAGTCCCGGACACGGCTTGTTTGTTACCGCCTACCTCGATCCGGTTGATTGGCGCAGTCCACAAAACAACAATTTGTGGCAAGGTGTAAATGGCATCAATAATCCTTGTCCTGCAGGCTATCGCATCCCTACCGAAGCCGAGTGGAACGAAGAGCGCGCCAGCTGGAGGACGAATACCGCCAAGGGAGCCTTCTACTCTGTGCTCAAATTACCCTTAACCCCTCAACGCTCCTACGACGGAGCAGTGTTTGATTACAATGTTCTGGGTGAATACTGGACATCGACTGTCAATGGAATCAATGCTCAGTTGTTACATACCAACGAAGCTAATGCCTATACCATGAGTATGTATCGTATTTACGGACATTGCATTCGGTGTATTAAAGACTGATTCGCCGGCCAATCCACTTACTTAATTACTCCCGAACCCGACACCTGATAGTTATGTCGGGCAGAAAAATAGTTGTGTTAAAGTTTGCTTATAGTGAACATAAGTTCATTATATTGTATAACTTTGTTGCCTGTAAAGCGAGTAACACAAGCGTTGCCCACTACAAGTAATCACTATAAATTATATTAAAATGCCTGGATTAAATCAAAGCGGACCCATGGGACAAGGTGCCATGACCGGAAGAAGGATGGGTAAATGCACTAATTTTGGTGCTAAGCAAACAGCAAGTTCCGACGATACTGCTAACGCAGGACGCGGTTTAGGTCGTGGAATGCGACGTGGCGGAGGTATGTCGGCCGACAACGAACAGGGTTTAGGGTTCGGACAGCGACTCGGACGGATGTTTCGGTTTCGCGGAGGGATGAATAATGTCGGAGGTGGCAACGGAGCCGGAAAGGGTCGTGGTCGCGGTATGGGATTTCGTCATCGTAACGGAAACGCCGATTAATGGAACAACAACTTTTGCCTATGCTCCTGGCCTTAGTTGCCGGGAGTGTAGGCAGTGTTGCACTGGCAGCACTTTTATTATTATTACGACCAGTTAAATTACAACAGGTTTCGGGTTATTTATCCGATCTTGCAGGAGGCACTTTATTAGGAGCAGCTTTTTTGGGCATGATGCCTAAAGCCATTAGTATGATGCCATCTGCTACTGTTATGCTGGTGGTTTTAGGAGGATTAGTTTTCTTTTTTGTATTGGAAAAGCTAATCCTGTGGCGCAGTTGTGGTAACAAAAACTGTGAGCGACACTTACAGGCAGCGGCCCCCATGATACTCATCGGCGATGCCTTTCATAATGCAATTGATGGTATCATTATAGCAGCTTCTTTTCTCACCTCACCCGAAATGGGAGTGTTTGTAACCCTGTCGGTCATAGTCCACGAGATACCTCAGGAGCTCGGCGACTTTGGCATCCTCATTCAGAGTGGGATGTCGAAAAATAAATCCCTGCTATACAACGCCTTATCAGGAAGTACAGCAATCCTCTCGGGCGTTATAGCCTACTTTTTTATGCAGAACATGCAAGGGTTTATTCCTTATGCCCTTGCCTTCTCAGCCGCCAGTTTTATGTATATTGCCCTGGCCGAATTGATTCCTGTTATGCACAGTAAGACCAGTGCGGGTGAATCAATCAGGCAGGTGTTGCTGATTCTGGTCGGTATTCTCATCATCTTTTTGATTAAGCACTAACAAAAAACAGTGCTCCGGCAAGTGCATTATTGCATGCCGGAGCATGCTGTTGCATCTTCGTTTTATACTTTTCATTATATAGGTAGCCTGCTTTCACATTTTGAAAGTGGGAATAATTGCGTATTTTTGAGGCAGAACCACATTGTGTAAAATAAAACCGAATTACCATGAACCCGGGCATCTACGAAGAACTTGTCACTCAGTTAGTCGCTTATAAATTAAAACGTTTAGATACAACATTTTACATTAACAAAACTCATATTGATAAAGAAGAAGCTTCAGCAATTCTAGCGCAGCATCTTTCTCGTACAATCCAACGAGCATTAAGTTTAATAAAGGGAGATGATCAGATTGAGCGACAAATTGAGATCGCTAACAAAATAATTCTTTTTCTAAAAGAAGAGTTAGATAATGATGACTTTTCAAGCGATTTAATACAGTTAGAGGGTGAAATTCTGAAAGCAGTTTTTACCAAAATTGACGCACACTATGCGGACTTAGGACTTTATTTAAAGGAAATAACGCCTTATACACGATTAACGCATAGCGAGTTGTTTACTGGAGGAAATGTTGGCTTATCATTAGAAAGTGAATTGAAAAAGGAAATACTTTCTTCCGATCGGGTTGATTTGTTAGTATCGTTCATTAAATTCAAAGGGATAATTATTCTGGAAAGAGAATTACGTGAATTTACAAGCAAAGGCGGTAAACTTAGGGTGCTAACTACCACCTATATGGGTGCTTCTGATTATAAGGCTATACAGCTGCTTTCCACCTTGCAGAATACTGAAGTAAAGATTTCGTATAATACCGGAAATGAACGTTTGCATGCTAAAGCCTATTTATTTGTAAGAAATACGGGTTTCCATACTGGCTATATTGGTTCTTCAAACTTTTCGCGCTCAGCATTAACCGATGGGTTGGAATGGAACTTAAAAGTAACTACAAAAGAGGTTGGACATATTATAGATAAATTCCAAAAGACATTTGATTCCTATTGGGAAAGTGATGACTTTGAGCTGTTTAATGACGAATTACATAAAGAAAAGTTATTGACGTCCTTGAACAATGGGAAAATAGGTAATTCGTCCAACCTGGCTATAACTTTCTTTGATATCAAACCTTATCCTTTTCAAAACGAAATTTTGGAAAAGTTAGAGGTAGAACGATCGGTACATAATCGGTTTAGAAATTTGATAGTTGCAGCAACCGGTACCGGAAAAACTATTATCTCGGCTTTTGATTACAAGCAATTTAAGCAGCAACATACATCAGCTAAGTTGCTTTTTCTGGCACACCGAAAAGAAATACTTCAGCAATCGTTGTCAGTATTTAGAGGAATTTTAAAGGACAACAATTTTGGTGAATTGTGGGTAGATGGAATGAACCCCGTGAGGTACGATCATGTGTTTGCTTCGGTACAGACTTTAAATAATCGACTCTATAGTATCAATCTTACTCCCCATTACTATGATTTCATAATCATTGATGAATGTCATCACATGACAGCCACTTCCTATCGAGACATTATTAACTACTTTCAACCAAAGGTGTTGGTCGGACTAACAGCCACTCCTGAGCGTATGGATGGTGGTGATATTCAAGAAGATTTTCATCAGCGTATTGCTGCCGAAATCAGATTACCAGAAGCTTTGAATCGTAAACTGCTATGTCCCTTTCAGTATTTTGGTATAACGGATAGTGTGGACTTGCAAAATGTTGGATGGGATAAAGGTAGGTATGTGGCTCGTGAGTTAACAAGTTTGTATACAGCTAATGATAAACGGGTTGGTGAGATTCTTAATGCGTTGGATAAATATACCAAAGATCTTAACGATGTACGGGCATTGTGCTTTTGTGTTTCCATGGATCATGCAAAATTTATGGCTGAGAAGTTTACATTGTTGGGTTTTAAGGCAGATTATCTCACTTCTCAAAACACACATAACAGGGATCTGGTAAGAACGCAATTAATAAATAAAGAGATTAACTATCTGTTTGTTGTAGATATATTTAACGAGGGTGTTGATGTTCCCGAAATTGATACTGTGTTGTTTTTAAGACCTACTGAGAGTTTAACGATTTTCCTGCAACAGTTGGGTAGAGGACTTCGTCTGGCGGATAATAAGGAGTGCTTGACTGTTCTCGACTTTGTAGGAAATTCGCGGCCAGAGTACAATTTTGAGAATAAATTCCGAGCCTTAATTGGCAAAACTTCATCTCCGGTTTCGAAAGAAGTGGAAGATAATTTCCCCCACTTGCCCCTTGGATGCTCCATTGTATTGGAAAGAAAAGTAAAAGAGGTCATCTTGAATAATATTACTGCAGCCCTTTCCATAAATCGCAATCAGTTAATTCAAAAAATAAGTACGTTTGAACATAATTCGACTCTTCCACTTACCCTTAAAAACTTCACAAAGTTGTATAATATACCGTTACAGACAATATATAAAAGTGATAATTGGAATCGTTTGTGCGAGTTAGCAGGTAAACGTCCGGCATTTGAATCAACCAACGAAAGACAAATTTCTACTGCAATTAAACGGAAGTGGTTATCGACTAATTCAAGTACTTACTTCGCTTTTATACTTAAATTGGCGCGTAAAAACTTTGTAATTAAGTACGAACAATTATCGGAAGCTGAACAAAAAATGGCACTTATGCTTCATTATGATGTTTGGCAAGCAGCTGGAAAATTTGAAACGATTGAACGATCAATTAGAGAAATTGGTGCTAACGAAGTTATGGTGAATGAGATAATTGAAGTTGTTGAAATTTTACTTGATCGGGTTGATTTTAAAGAAATTGATATAAATTTGCCTTACCAACAGCCTCTTAAGATACATGCACGTTATACTCGCGAGCAGATTTTGGCTGCATTAGGATTTAGTTCATTTGCGTTGAAATCTTCTAGTAGAGAAGGCGTTGCCGTTAACAACTCACTCAAAACCGAGGTGTTATTCATTAATCTAATTAAATCAGAAGAAGATTTTTCGCCTACAACTATGTATGATGACTATGCTGTAAATGAAACCACTTTTCACTGGCAAAGTCAAAATGCTGCCGGACCAGATACTCCCAAAGGCTTATCATACATTAATCATAGTAGAGATAACAAGAGAATTCTACTATTTGTACGTGAAAAGGCAAAAGATGAATACAAAAACACCATGGGATACGTTTTTGTAGGTGAAGGTATGTTAGCTAGCTATTATGGTTCCAAGCCCATGAGTATAAATTGGGTGTTAAATGAACCATTGCCGCATTATCTTTGGAAGGACGCAGCAAAACTTTTAGTAGGATAATTAAATATTTATTTAGATACAATGTTTGTAGTTGTAGGACTGATGTTGACGGGAGTTTTGATTGGCTACCTTAGCCGTAAGCGTAAATTAGCATGGATTACCAGGGTTATTACCGTGCTGATTTGGGCATTGCTTTTTTTGCTGGGAATCGAAGTGGGGCAGAACGAGAACGTTATTAACGGATTGCATACCCTTGGTCTGGAAGCTGCGATGATTACATTGTTTGCATTGGCCGGTAGTTTGCTTGCTGCACGCGCTTTGTGGGTACGAATCAACAAAAAAGAACCTACATCATGAAGGGAAGTCTGATTATTGTTTCTTTCTTTGTGCTGGGAGTCGTGATGGGCGTCTTTGATGCAATTCCTTCCGACCTTATGGAAGGAAAATTAAGTTTTTATGCCCTGTGCGCCCTGATGTTTTTTGTAGGCATCAGTGTGGGGCATGATACAGAAACCCTAAAAAGCTTCCGTACACTGAACCCAAGAGTTGCCCTATTGCCGGTACTTACCATTATAGGCACATTGGCAGGAAGTGCACTGGTAAGTTTGTTTCTTAGTGGTCGCTCATTAACCGATTGTCTTGCAGTAGGCTCCGGATTTGGCTATTATTCCTTGTCGAGCATTTTTATAACCGAATATAAGGGTGTCGAATTGGGGACTGTAGCTTTATTATCGAACATCCTTCGCGAAATAATTACCCTGATTTTCGCCCCCTTGATAGTCCGTTATTTTGGAAAATTAGCCTTGATTTCCTCCGGCGGAGCAACCACTATGGACACCACTTTACCCGTTATTATCCGTTTTTCAGGTCAGGATTATGTGATAGTTTCGATTTTTCATGGATTTCTTGTCGATTTTAGCGTTCCCTTCCTGGTAGTCTTATTTTGTTCGCTATAAGTGCATTATACTCTGTTTTAATTGCACTATATCCGTTTTAAATTGAAGGATAAAATGCATAGTCACTTCAATGTTTCATTTTGTAAGTAGAATTTCACCTCAAACTATACGATTTGATACCTTTTGGTTTAACCATTTTTGACCAAATCGCCAACTATGATGAACCGTCATATGTCATGTAACAAGCTTGCATATGTCATATGACCAGTCGTCATATGTCATATAACGGTTCATCATATGACATATGACGGTTCATCACATGACATATAACGGTTCATCATATGACATATGACGGTTCATCACATGACATATGACGGTTAAGTACATAAGGTTATATTTTTAAAATAACCTGACAGTTTAACAGTGCATATAAAACCTTTTACCTGATTTGGTTACCGGTGTTGAGACCTTGCCCGGTAACCAATTTCTCATTCAGAGGCAACCAAAATACAAAAAAGTTGCCCCCCGGGAATGGGAACAACTTTTTAGGTAAGCAAAATCGTGCAAGGATTTGCTGCCGATGATTTATGTTGGTATACAATTAGGTTTGTCAGGACGAGTTGATAATGCCAGGTTGAAACCTTATGTGTAGTTGTAAGGCAAAGGTTTTACCAGCTGCATAGCTATGCTTTCTTCCACTTTCACCTGCTACGTTTTGTATTGATACAGATTTTGCCTTCATAGGTGCTGAGCCAATATTGGATAGGTGAAGTCCTGTACTGCCAGCTACCAATACAGCATTAGCTCCAGCGAAATCATTCCGGAAATCAATCGCTGGTGTAGTTGCACTTAAAAGTTCGTAGTTAATAATTGTAACTACAACAAGAAAACAGAGGAGTAGGAGTAGTGTTATCATGGGTGCAAATGTAATGCACTAAACCAGAAGAAAATTGCACAATTGTGGGCAAAAATTGCACAATTGTGGGCAAGTTGGGGTTCAATCAGTACTGATAGCTCTAATTCCCTCTCTACAAAACATTAACCTATCAAAAATGTTATATATACGGTATTAGTATTCTTACAGGTATTTATTTATAATTGAAATTACATTAACTAATTATAAATCTACTACCATGAAAACCCAGCTCCGCTTTCTACCGGCATTTTTAATGCTTACGATAGCATTTGTTCCTACCAAAGCAATCGATTACACAATTTCCTTTACGGGTTCGGGTGCAAGTACCACAGTGGATAGTGTGGTAGTTCAAAATCTGACTAAAAGTACTCAGGTAACCGTTCCTTCGGGTGTTCAATTCATACTGTACGACCCGGCTAGTGCTGTTGATGAGTTGAACCTGTCTTCCGGAAAGATTGCTATTTATCCTAATCCAATGAATGGCAATGCAACTTTCACATTTTTATCCACTTTTGTAGGTAAAGCTCAAATTACTGTTTACAGGCTGGATGGGGCGAAAGTTGCCGCGTTGAATACTGATGTGCAAGAGGGGAAGAATTCATTTCACCTTAGCTTGCCTGCCGGGATGTATCTGATTCAGGCACAAGGAACTGATTTCTCGTATTCGGCTAAGGCTTTTAGTGTTTCGACAAGTACATCTGAACCAAAAATCAGTTTCAGCAGTATTGCAACTAATAGTCAGCAGCAACGTGCACCCGCTGCGGACGTAAAGCTGCTCTACAATGCCGGCGATCAACTCCTGTTTAAGGGGTATGCGGGGAATTATTGTACCATCGTAACTGATAAACCTACCGGCTCGAAAACGATAGATTTTAAATTTGTAGAATGTAAGGATGTTGAGGGGAATCAGTATGCTGCTGTAATGATTGGTACCCAGATCTGGATGGCAGAGAATCTGAAAACTTCCCGCTACCGGAACGGGGATGAAATTGCTACAACAACAAAAAATTCAATTCCTAACGATTCTACTTCAAAGTTCCAGTGGGCATTCGAGAGGAATGAATCGAATGTCGCTAACTTTGGCCGACTATACACCTGGTGGGCGGTGACCGATGCCCGTGGTGTTGCCCCGACCGGCTGGCATATACCTACGGATGCTGAATGGACGTTACTCGAAAATTACCTGATTGCAAATGGTTATAATTTCGATGGTACTTCTACCGGGAATAAAATAGCTAATTCGTTAGCATCAACTACTGATTGGATTTCGTGGACCGTGGAGGGTGCACCCGGCTACGACATGACAAAGAATAATAGTTCCGGCTTTACAGCACTCCCTGCTGGCGACCGTGTTAGCTATGGGTCGTTCTTCGGACTTGGTTCGCATGCCCGCTGGCAGAGTTCTTCTGAGGAGGGTACCTTCGGCTGGATCAGGTACCTGGGCTATGGTAACAACTTTGTCACAAGGAGCACTGCTTCTAAGATTGCCGGTTATTCGGTACGCTGTGTAAAGGATGCCGATACTGCTCAACCTGCAAGTTCTAATCAGTAGTTGGGTTTGTCGTGTGTATCCCATACATCTTTCAACTGATAACTCTTGTAATCAAAATCGATATCGTCGATTGGTCCCGGATTTAATGGGAAGGGCTCACGTGTAAAAATGGGGAGCCTACATACACATACAACATAATAATCACTAATATAGTATGTCTCGTAAGGGAAATTGCTTAGATAATGCAGTTATGGAAAACTTTTTTGGATTGCTTAAATCAGAATTGCTATATTTACAGAAATTTAGCTCAATAGAAAACTTCGAATATGAGCTTATAAGCTATATTCATTACTATAATAACGTTAGAATCAAAGAGAAACTAAAAGGACTAAGTCCGGTTATGTTCCGAACTCAGTCCTTATAAATTTTAATTATTAATCCGTCCAACTTTTTGGGGGCAGATCAAGTCCGGGCTTTTTGCTATTTCTTAAACAATCTATTTACAAATCGTCGAAATGGATTTTTGATTGTTTGGTCATCTGGATATAGCCAAGGCCTATTTCCAACTTCTTCGTATGTTTTAATCCATTTATCTTTATTGCTCAATTTCCAAAGTAAAATAAGAAACAATAAAAAAAACGTAGATATAAAAATACCTGTTTTTTGCTTTCTGATTTTTAACGTAACACCATCAATAAAACTAACCATAGGTAAGTATTTATTGTATTTAACTACAATGGTATCAATGCCACATTGTTCAAAATACTCTACAAACATTTTATAATTATCTTGATACACCTTCCCCTCGACTTGG
>JAQUYE010000163.1 GCA_028691965.1 Paludibacter sp.
TTATTGTCTTGCTTATCAATCAGTTTTTCAAATGCTTCGAACTTGATTACCTCCCGCTTTAAGGTGGTTTGCGCACTGACGACAGCACTTGAAAACAATGCTATACTAAGCAGGAATACGGTTTTATAAATCGTTTTTTGTATCATAAAATAAATAATATGAGAAATGAACTTTCTCATTTAACTTACCACACTGCCGATTTGTTCGCCAACCAACAACTCAAAGCCCCACTTTTCATTTTTTTTATCGTATGAAAAGAAAAAAGCACAGAATTTATGATTGTACATCATACATTCTGTGCCTGTATAGAAAAGGAAACGGAAACCGCAGTTCTTAATATCCGCGAATGGCTTCTATTCCGGGTAATACACGTCCTTCGATAGCTTCGAGTAATGCTCCGCCACCGGTAGATACATAGGAAACCTGATCGGCAATTCCAAACTTATTCACGCAGGCTACCGAGTCGCCACCTCCCACTAAAGAGAAAGCTCCGTTTTTGGTTGCTTCAACAATTGCATTTCCTACCGCGCGTGAACCGGAAGTGAAGTTTTCGAATTCGAATACTCCGGTCGGACCGTTCCATAGGATGGTTTTGGAATTTTTGATTACTTCGGCAAAAATTGTTTCGGTTTCGGGACCAATATCCAGTCCTTCCCAGCCTTCAGGAATTTCGCCTACCTTCACAAATTCGGTTTTGGCATCGTTGCTGAAATCATCAGCAATCTTGGCATCGACAGCCAATACTATCTTCACACCGTTCTTTTTTGCCTTGTCGAGCAACTCGAGAGCGAGGTCCAGCTTGTCTTCTTCGCAGATTGAGTTACCTACATTACCTCCCAATGCTTTGGTAAAGGTATAGGTCATGCCACCTGCAATAATCAGGTTATCCACTTTGGTAAGCAGGTTTTCGATAATCTCGATTTTAGAGGATACCTTCGAACCTCCCATGATAGCCGTAAACGGACGGGCGGTGTCGGTCATAATCTTTTCGATAGCCTTCACTTCCTTTTCCATCAGGTAACCGAACATTTTATTGCCGGCATCAAAATGCTTAGCAATAAGTGCTGTTGAAGCATGTGCGCGGTGAGCTGTACCAAAGGCATCGTTTACATAACAATCGGCATAAGCAGCGAGTTTGGCAGTAAATTCCTTCTGACTTTCTTTCACTACTTTCTTAGCAGCTGCTTTTTCTTCGTCGGTGGCAAATTCGCCGCGTGGCTTGCCTTCTTCTTCGGCATAGAAGCGAAGGTTTTCGAGCAACAGCGCTTCACCTGGTTTCAGGGCAGCAACCATGGCTGCTGTGGCATCGCCCATGCAGTCGGGTGCAAACTGAACCGGAGCTCCCAGCAGGGCAGCTACACGATCGACAATCACCTTGAGTGAATACTTCGAATCCGGGTTCTTTTTAGGACGTCCCATGTGTGAGGCCAGGATGAGGCTTCCTCCATCGGCAATAATCTTTTTAAGAGTGGGCATTGCCGCACGAATACGGGTATCGTCTGTAATTGCAAAGTTCTCGTCGACAGGGACGTTGAAGTCCACACGAACGAAGGCCTTTTTGCCTGAAAAATTAAATTGATCGATTGATTGCATATCTTCTTTTTTAATTTGTTTTAAATTCGTAGTTAACGGCCTGCAGCGCTTTGTTGGCTTCCACAATTTTCGTCTTGAGGTTTTCCTTATAGGCGGCCAGTTTATCCTGCAGATCGGTATCGGCAGTTGCCATTATCTGTACCGCCAGCAAGGCAGCATTCAGGGCTCCGTTCACGCCCACCGTTGCTACAGGAATTCCCGGAGGCATTTGTACGATCGACAATAGTGCATCCATTCCGTCCATACCTGCATTGATGGGCACACCGATAACAGGCAGGGTAGTCATTGAAGCAATGACTCCCGGCAAATGAGCGGCCATACCGGCTGCTGCAATAATTACCTGTATCCCGTTTTCACGGGCTTTGGTGGCGAATGCTTCTACCTCTTTTGGCGTACGGTGAGCCGAGAGAGCATTGATTTCGAACGGAATGTTAAACTCATTGAGCAGGGCAGCCGCTTTTTCCATCACCGGAAGATCGGAGGTGCTACCCATTATGATACTAACTTTTGGTTTCATCATTGCAAAAAATTATCCTATTAAGGCTGCATACTCCTCAGCAGTCATTAATTGATCTACCTGAGCAGCATCAGCAAGTGTTATTTTAATCATCCATCCTTCGCCATAAGGATCGTTGTTTACCAGTTCAGGAGCATCTTCGAGGGCAGGGTTAACTTCCTCAACCACACCGCTAACCGGCATAAAGAGTTCGGAAACTGTTTTTACAGCTTCAACAGTACCGAATACTGTACCTTCTTCGAGCGTTTCACCTATGGTTTCGACCTCTACGAAAACAATTTCACCTAATTCGCCCTGAGCATAATCAGTGATACCAATAACGGCAGTGTTTCCTTCTACACGAATCCATTCATGTTCTTTGGTGTACTTTAAATTTGTTGGAATGTTCATAATCTTTATTTTTGAGAGGTTGATAATTCAAAGTGTAAATTTACAATATAAAGGGAAATGATCGGATCCCTTTTGTTCGTGTTCCAACCGGAACGCTTTTAAGTTAATTTCGGGGTCGAAAAACAGATGATCAATCCTGAATTTGAAGATCGACTCGTTGAAGGTATAATCAAAGCCGAATCCCATTTCCTGAAAGGCATCGTTCATCGTACTACGTATACGGGTGTAGGTATACGAGTAGGGCACATCGTTGAGATCGCCGGCTACCAGCACGGGGTGCGGAGAGCGATCCACATACGCGGCTATTGTATCCGCCTGGCGGGCCCGTATGCGGTAGGCTGTGCCGAGTTTACGCGACAGATGCCGAGTGGTACCGGTAAGTACTTCTGTATCGAACCCGTCCTTCAGACGCAGCGCCATCAGCTTATCGCTTTCGGTTAACTTATTCGATTCGAGGTGGCAGTTAAACACCCGGATTATTTTATCGTCGA
>JAQUYE010000071.1 GCA_028691965.1 Paludibacter sp.
TTAATTAGAGATTAGTTAGTGAACATGTCCGGCATGCGAGTGACCGGAAACTGCCATGGCTATCAATGCCACACCGGCAAGTATGAGCAATAATTGAATGAGCGACTCTTTCGGTTTGGTTTCCTTATGCATCTCCGGAATCAGATCGGCCATAGCAACATACATAAAGCTGGCGGCCGCTATTGTCAGCGCATAAGGAATGAAGGCTTCCAGGGTATCGAGCAGGAAATAAGCTGCTACACCTGCTACCAGGGCACTGCTTCCCGACAATAAATTATACATAAGGGCCTTTTTGCGTGGATATCCACTTTTTATGAGGATGCCAAAATCGCCCAGTTCCTGAGGAATCTCGTGGAGCAGAACCGATAAGGTAACAAAGATACCCAGCTCGGTGGAAGTCAGGAAGGATGCTGCTATCACTACACCGTCGATGGCATTGTGCACTGCATCGCCGATGATAATCATCGGGGCAGCGGCATGTACCTGACGTTCACAGTTTTCGTCGTGACACATTCTCCAGAGTATGACCTTCTCGAGCAGGAAGAAAAACAAGATACCACCCAGTACCCAGGCAAGGGCCTCGGTAAGTGGGAGACTTTCAGCTGCTTCGGGTATAAGTCCCAGCATGGCGGAGCCTAAGAGCGTACCTCCGGCAAGGTACAGAAGATAACTTGATACCTTACCCAGCCATTTATTGCTCAATAAAAGCAAACTGCCACTGAGGGAAACACTTCCCACACTGGCAGCCAGCAATGCAATTATTGTGTACAGAAGTTGATCCATACTTTATTTTTGTACCAATACCCAGGCATCGGGATAGCTACCCCTGATTTGCTCAATATATGATTTTGCCTCTGAATATTCGTCGTACGAACCAATGATAACCCGTAACATACCGGTTTCGTTTTGTACAGTCAGTGCATTGTGACCCTGGTCGGTCAGCGTGTTGCGGAGACGACGGGCATTGTCGTGATTACCAAAAGCACCAACTACAACATGATATCGTTTGCTTAATGCACCATTGTTGGTTTCACCATCAGCCAGGCGGAATGATTCGCTGCGGGTAACTTCATTCTGCGAAGTAGCAGGTGCTGTACGCGGTGAAGTAACCGGCGGTGTGGTTGTGGTAGTAGTGGCAGGTACATTGGCTGCAGGGATCTCGGTAACTTTTTGCTTAGACTTACAGGATACGAGTGTTACAGCTATAACTCCTACATAAAGTAATAAACGAAATTTTTTGTTCATATTGATTATTATAAATGATTTCCTAAATTTGCAGTGCAAAGATGATAATAAATAAATTTACGGCCAATTATTGAACTTATTTTTTAGAATTTTAAAGGAAACTGTCTGTAAGTAAAGCTCATTTAGTTGATTGTACATTGTTATTGATTCGGTTTGAGAATAAAAATCTTCATTAATCTTTAAAATTGTAATGTTATGACATTTACTTTACCAGTATTGCCCTATGCACACGATGCGCTGGCACCCGTTATCAGTGAAGAAACGATACAGTATCACTATGGTAAACATCATCAGGCTTATGTAAACAACCTGAATGGTTTGATCCCCGGAACAGAATTTGAAAATGCAGATCTGGATACGATTGTAAAAAAGTCGGATGGTGCAATTTTTAATAATGCCGCTCAGATCTGGAATCATAATTTCTACTTCTTATCCCTTACTCCTGAGAAAGGAACGACTCCTTCGGCACCGCTTATGAAGGCTATTGATGCTGCCTTCGGATCGTTTGATAATTTTAAAACTGAATTTAACAAGGCTGCAGCAACACTTTTTGGTTCAGGTTGGGCATGGTTAGTGAAAGATGCAGACGGCCGCCTGTCGATTACCAAAGAAAGCAATGCCGGAAATCCAATTACCCGTGGGCTGATGCCGTTGTTGACTTTCGACGTATGGGAACATGCCTATTATATCGACTACCGTAACCGTCGCCCGGATTACCTGGCCGCTTTATGGGAGCTGGTCGACTGGAACGCTGTTTCAGCAAGATACTAAGTTAAAGGTAGTGCTTGGTTTTTGAATATGCATACAGCTGAGGGAGTCATTTCCTTCAGCTGTTGCGGTTTTAAATGTTAACAATCTATAATGCGCAGGCAAATAAAACAATGGAATGATTCAACTTGTTATAGGGAAGTAGTATCTTTGCAGCGAAAATGATGTGGAAGGATTTGAACCGCTTGCAACCACAGAAAAAAATGCTAAAATGTAGGATTTGTTTTACCCTCCTTTTTCTGTAGCTCACCTGGTTCACCCTTTTTCCTCATTTTCTGAGAATCGTTGATTTTCAGCAAAATTGTCTTATTTAAATTTTACTATAACAATGAGTTATTTATTTACATCAGAATCCGTATCGGAAGGGCATCCCGATAAAGTAGCGGATCAGATTTCGGATGCTGTGCTGGATAATATGCTGGCACAGGATGCTAATTCGAAAGTAGCGTGTGAAACCTTAGTAACAACCGGTCAGGTTATTATTGCCGGTGAGGTGAAGTCGGATGCATGGGTCGACGTACCAACAGTTGCCCGTGAAGTTATCAATGAGATTGGTTATACGAAGGGTGATTATAAGTTCGACGGCGATTCGTGCGGAGTTCTTTCTGCCATTCATGAGCAATCGGGAGATATTAACCGTGGAGTAGAGCGTACACTTCCTGAAGATCAGGGTGCGGGCGACCAGGGGATGATGTTTGGTTATGCAACCAATGAAACTAAAAATCTGATGCCGGTGGCACTCGACCTGGCACATGCTCTGGTGGAAGAACTGGCAAAAATTCGAAAAGAAAGTAAACAGATGACTTACCTGCGTCCGGACTCAAAATCGCAGGTAACCGTCGAGTACGATGATGATAATCGTCCGGTTCGGGTACACACTCTGGTAGTATCCACGCAACACGATGAGTTTATTCAGGCTGATGCGGGTACTTCACAGGATCAGGCTGATGATGCCATGGTGGCAACGATAAAGGAAGATGTACGTACTATATTGATACCACGTGTTAAGGCGCTGGATCCTTTGTTTGATGCACTGATTACCGATGGGTATATTCTTCATGTGAATCCTACCGGTAAATTTGTAATCGGCGGACCGCACGGCGATACCGGACTTACCGGACGTAAGATCATTGTAGATACCTATGGTGGAAAAGGAGCGCACGGTGGTGGAGCATTTTCAGGAAAGGATCCTTCGAAAGTCGACCGTTCGGCAGCGTATGCAGCTCGTCACATAGCTAAGAATCTGGTGGCTGCCGGTGTTGCTGAAGAAGTGCTCGTACAGGTATCCTATGCAATTGGCGTTGCTCGTCCGATGAACGTGTATGTTACTACCTATGGTACTGCTAACGTTCAGCTTTCGGATGGTAAGATTGCCGAAAAAGTACAGGAGCTGTTTGACCTTCGTCCGCGCAAAATCGAAGAGTCGTTGAAACTCCGTAACCCGATTTATCGTGAAACAGCTGCATACGGACATATGGGTCGTACACCTGCAACGGTTACAAAGACCTTTAAAATGAATGGTTCAACTTCGATTGAAAAGACAGTTGAGTTGTTTACCTGGGAGAAACTGGACCGGGTGGATGATATTCGTACTGCGTTCGGATTATAATAACTAATTTATAAAACTAAGGATATGGCTGTAATTAAACCCTTTAAAGGCATTCGCCCACCTCGTCATCTTGTCGAAAAAGTGGCTTCCCGTCCCTATGATGTATTAAACTCAGAAGAAGCCCGGGTAGAGGCGGAAGGTAATCCAATGTCGCTTTACCATATTATTAAACCGGAAATCGATTTTGAACCGGGAACCGACGAGCACGAAGAAAAAGTATATCAGAAAGCGGTAGAGAACTTTACTGCTTTTAAAAATCAGGGGTGGTTGGTTCAGGATGAAAAGGAACAGTACTATGTTTATGCTCAGACAATGAACGGCAAGACTCAGTACGGTTTGGTGGTGTGTGCCAGTGTGGAAGATTATATGGCTGGTCGCATCAAGAAACATGAGTTGACCCGCAAAGACAAGGAAGAGGATCGAATGAAGCATGTGCGTATAAATAATGCCAACATCGAGCCTGTGTTTTTTGCGTATCCTCACCATGCGGAACTGGATGCCATTGTTAGTTCGGTAATTAAACAGGAACCCGAATATGATTTTGTAGCTCCCGGCGACAGTTTCGGTCATCATTTCTGGGTAATCAGCGATCAATCGGTGATTGAGCGGATTACTCTTTTGTTTGCTGAGATTCCTGCTCTTTACATTGCCGACGGGCACCATCGTAGTGCAGCTGCAGCCCTTGTTGGTGATGAAAAGCGCCGGAATAATCCAAACCACACCGGCAAGGAGGAATATAATTATTTCATGGCAGTTTGTTTCCCCGATAACCAACTCAATATAATCGATTATAACCGGGTGGTGAAAGATCTGAATGGATTGAGCGACGAAGAGTTCCTGGCGCAGCTGAACAAGAGTTTTGAAGTGAAAGAAATGGGAACAGCAATCTATAGTCCCAATAAACTCCACAATTTTTCGTTATACCTTTCAGGAGTATGGTATTCGCTTACTGCAAGAGAAGGAACCTATCAGGATAACGACCCGATTGGTGTGCTGGATGTAACTATTTCATCCAACCTGATTCTTGATGATATTCTGGGTATTAGCGACCTGCGAACCGATAAACGTATTGATTTTGTAGGTGGAATACGCGGACTGGGTGAGCTGAAGAAAAGGGTGGACAGCGGAGAAATGAAAGTTGCTCTTGCTTTGTATCCTGTGTCAATGAAACAACTGATCGACATAGCCGATACCGGAAATATCATGCCTCCTAAAACAACCTGGTTCGAACCAAAACTGCGTTCGGGGCTGGTTATTCATGAATTGGCATAATCCGGTTAACTAACTAAATGCGACTGAAAGTATTTGTAAAATTACTCTATATAATCGTACTGCCTCTGATGCTTGCATCGGGGTGCAGTACGAAGTCGCGTATAGCTGCTGCTGAGCAACGTTTTGAAGCAGGTGAATATGCCGCTGCCGCTGATCTCTACAGTCGCCTTTATAGTCGTGTGTCCTCATCCGATCGCCAACTGAAGGCCCGCCTTGCTTTTCAGCAGGCCGAATGCCTTCGTTTGCTGAACAACAATCGTGCAGCAGCTACCTACCAAAGGGCGGTTAGGCTCAATTATGCCGATAGTACTGTGTACCTTAAGATGGCCATGGCGCATCACCGGAATGGTAATTATGGTGAAGCACTGAAGAATTATCGCATCTATCTTCAGTCTGATTCAGCCAGCATTCTTGCTGCAAATGGCCTGATGGGTAGTTCGATGGCTGCTGAGATAAAAGCACGCCCGACCCGCTACAAGGCACAACGTGACCGCTTGATGTACAAACGGAATACTTCTTTTTATTCACCGGCTTTTCAGGGTACGGATACGGATGTGCTTTATTTTACATCCAATTTATCGGATTCGAAACAAAAAGCTGATCCGAATCGCGTAACTAACCGGCAAAATGCAAGCTTGTATTCCATGAAGAAGGATGCAACAGGTAAATGGAGTAAGCCTGAAAATGTTTTTTCTACTGAGTTTACCACAGGGAATGATATTGGTGCCTGTACGTTTACATCCGACGGAAGAAGCATGTATTTTACAAGAGCACCGCAAAAAGCCGATATTAAAGCGAATGTGGAAATTCTCTACTCGTCGAGAGCCGGTGGAGAGTGGACAGAGCCCAAGCCAATTCAGATATTTAAGGACAGTACCATTACAGTAGCCCATCCGGCGATCTCATCCGATGGTCAAACCCTGTATTTTGTTGCCGATGCTCCCGGTGGAGAGGGGGGGAAGGATATATGGAAAGGAATGCTGGAAGGTACTGAACTGAAGTTTATCGAAAATCTCGGTCCGTCGGTCAATACTCCCGGAGATGAGATGTTCCCGGTAATGAGAGGCGACAGTGCGCTGTATTTTTCATCCAATGGCTTGCCCGGGCTGGGGGGATTGGATCTTTTCAGAGCCCTGAAAGTAGGAGAAGACTGGGCAGTTACCAATATGGGAGTCCCTTTTAATTCTTCCTTTGATGATTTCGGAATTGTTTTTGAAGGTACCCGCGAGGCAGGGTATTTTACAACGAATCGGGGCGAACGGAGAGGATACGATGCCATTTACCGGTTCGAGTTACCCGAAATGGAAATCGTAGTACAGGGAATTATTACCGATGATAAAAATATGCCTATACCCGATGCGTTAGTGCGATTGGTAAGTAACACCGGTCAGAATACAAAGGTACGGGTGCGGAAGGATGGAAGTTATAAGATACGTATCGATAAAGATATGGAATGTGTGATGCTGGCTACATCCCGCGGTTTTCTGAATAAATCAGCCCGGTTGAGCTCTGAGGGTGTGGAAGACAGTAAAATCTATACCGTGAATCTGAGTTTGCCTGCCGTATTCAGGCCTGTGCAGCTGGATAATATCTTTTTTGAATTTGCTAAATGGGACCTGACGCCCGAATCGGAAACCGGACTTCAGGAACTGCTTGCAGTCTTTAATGATAATCCGAATACCTTAATTGAGATTAGTGCGCATACCGACTATATAGGCAACACTACCGACAATCAGATCCTGTCACAAAAACGGGCTCAGTCGGTAGTCGACTACCTTATCAATGCAGGTGTGGAAAAGGAACGCCTTATTACTACCGGTTATGGTGAAGAAAAACCATTTGTTGTAGATATTCCTACAGCAGCAAAATATGAGTTTCTGGAAGTAGATACCGTACTTACCATGGATTATATACTTGGTCTGCAACCGGAAGAGCAGGTTATAGCCAATCAGATTAACCGTCGCACTGAATTCCGTGTTGTGCGTATGAATTTTAAATAAGAAGACAATGAAACAATATCACGAGTTGTTGCAACGGGTGTTAGACGAAGGTACTCCCAAACACGATCGTACCGGAACCGGGACTATCTCGGTATTTGGTCATCAGATGCGTTTTGATATGTCGGAGGGCTTTCCATGCATTACTACCAAAAAGTTGCATCTCAAATCCATTATTCATGAATTGCTCTGGTTTCTGAAGGGAGATACTAATGTTAAGTACCTTCAGGACAACGGTGTGAGAATATGGAACGAATGGGCGGATGAACAGGGTGACCTGGGTCATATCTATGGTTATCAATGGCGTTCATGGCCTGATTATAACGGGGGGCATATCGATCAGATCACTGAAGTAGTGGAGACACTGAAAACGAATCCCGACTCCCGCAGAATTATTGTGAGTGCCTGGAATGTTGCAGATATTCCGAATATGAACCTTCCGCCTTGTCATGCTTTTTTCCAGTTTTACGTAGCAAACGGAAAGCTGAGTCTGCAACTCTACCAACGCAGTGCAGATATATTTCTGGGAGTACCATTTAATATTGCCTCTTATGCGCTTTTATTGCAAATGATGGCTCAGGTAACTGGTCTGGAGGCCGGCGATTTTGTACACACTTTCGGTGATGCACATATTTATCTGAATCATATTGATCAGGCAAAACTGCAATTGTCGCGTGAGCCCCGCCCGCTGCCACACATGAAGATTAACCCGCTGAAAAAGGATATTTTTAGTTTCAACTTCGATGATTTTGAACTGGTTAATTACAATCCTTATCCACATATTAAAGGCGATGTGTCGGTGTGATATTCAATTTTTATAAACGGGAGGGTGTTTTGTTAAGTAAAAAATTTGTACATTTGTGGGCTTTTCAATTAAAAATCTAAAGACAATGCCTACAATTTCGATTATTGCCGCAGTTGCTGATAATTATGCCATCGGCTATAAAAAAAGAATTCCCTGGTATCTGCCTGCTGATCTGAAGCATTTTAAGGAGATCACAACAGGTCACACCCTAATAATGGGAAAACGGACTTTCGAAAGTCTTCCTAACGGACCACTACCAAACCGGACCAATATAGTACTTACCTCCATGCTTACTGAAGGTGTGGTAGAGGGTTACTTCGAAGCCGACTCGATTGATGATGCACTAGAACTTTCATCTAACTCTAAAAAAGTATTTATTATCGGTGGTTCGGTTGTCTATAAGCAGTTTATGGACCATGCCGATACAATGTATATTACATGGATACACGGAGAGTTTAATGCCGACAGTTATTTTCCTGAAACTGATTTCACACGCTGGAAAGAAGTTTCAAGAGAAGAACATCCTGCAGATGATAAAAATCCTTATCCTTATGCCTTTTCGGTGTACAAACGGAAGAAGTGAGATACAACATTCTACGAATAAGCACCTTTTTCTGTTTTGAAAAAGGTGTTTCTCGTTTAAATTGATAGATAAACATATTATATATTACATTTTTGATTATCAATGGCAAATATAACGCACAAAATGATTACCTTTGCTGTAATTATTAATCTTATTGGTATATTTTATGAGTTATCTAATTAAACCCGACAGCTATAAACCCCTGTTAAACCTTCAGCAGACGGAACTGGGGATTGCAAAAATTAAAGATTTCTTTCAGGCAAATCTGTCAGCAGAGTTGCGTTTAAGGAGAGTGACAGCCCCTTTGTTTGTGTTACGGGGAACCGGGCTGAACGATGATTTGAATGGTGTTGAGCGTGCGGTTAATTTCCCTATACTCGATATGGGGGATGTAAGGGCAGAGGTTGTGCACTCATTGGCCAAATGGAAAAGGGTAACACTTGCTGATTATGATATAGAGAATGGCTATGGTATTTATACTGATATGAATGCCATTCGTGCAGATGAGGAGTTAGGAAACCTCCATTCCTTATACGTTGACCAATGGGACTGGGAGCGGGTAATGTCTGAGGAAGAACGTACCATAGGATTTCTTAAATCGACAGTAGAACGTATTTATGCTTCTTTACTTCGAACTGAATACCTTGTTTCTGAAAGTTTCCCTGAAATTCGTCCGTCACTGCCGGAGTCGATTTTCTTTATACATGCAGAAGAATTACGTGCCCTGTATCCGGATAAATCACCTAAGGAGCGTGAATATGAAATTACCAAAAAGTATGGTGCTGTATTTATAATCGGTATTGGTGGCGTATTGGGCGATGGAAAGAAGCACGATGGTCGTGCGCCCGACTACGACGACTGGACAACTCCGGGTGAGAAAGGAATGCCGGGTTTGAACGGTGATATAGTGTTATGGAACGAGGTACTGCAAGTACCTTTTGAGATATCCTCGATGGGGATCAGGGTTAATAAAGAGGCCCTTTTAAAACAACTTGAATTGGAAAATAAAATGGATCGGTTGGATCTTTATTTCCACAAACGATTGATGGAAGGTAGTTTGCCACTTTCAATCGGTGGGGGTATCGGTCAGTCCCGTCTTTGTATGTTCTTTTTAAAGAAAGCGCATATTGGTGAAATCCAGGCTAGTATATGGCCCGACGATATGCGTCGGCAATGCGAAGATCTGGACATCAACCTGATCTGATAAACAGTAAACACATGAATATCGATTTTAGTAAACTCAATGGTTTAGTACCAGCTGTCATTCAGGATGATCAGACCCGTAAGGTATTGATGCTTGGTTTTATGAATGAAGAAGCACTTCTTAAAACCAAAGAGACAGGCCTGGTTACTTTCTACAGCCGAACAAAACAGCGTCTGTGGACAAAAGGAGAGGAGAGTGGCAACTTTCTGAAAGTAGTAGATATTTTAAACGATTGCGATAGCGATAGCTTATTAATTAAGGTAAATCCTGTCGGACCGGTATGCCATACCGGAACAGATACCTGCTGGGCGGAAGAGAATAAAGGAGATATCTATTTCCTGGATTACCTGCAGGGTTTCATTCAGCAACGTTTTAAGGATATGCCGGAGGGTTCGTATACTACTTCTTTATTTAAAAAAGGAGTCAACCGTATGGCTCAGAAAGTGGGTGAAGAGGCAGTTGAAACCGTTATTGAGGCTACCAACGGAACCGATGAATTGATGATATCAGAAGCGTCGGACCTTATCTATCATTTGATTGTGTTGCTTACTTCAAAAGGATATTCACTGGATAATATCGCACGGGAGTTGCAAAAACGACATAAATAGGATGAAAACATTAATAAAGTATACAAACGCCGAAATTTGTCAGCAGGAACTAACCGTTTTAAAACAAGTTACACTTGAAATTAAATCGGGTGAATTTGTGTATCTGCTTGGAAAGGTAGGTAGTGGTAAAAGTACTTTTTTAAAGTCGATCTACCATGAAGTGCCTGTGATTGATGGTAAGGCAGAAGTGCTCGGATATGATGTGCGGGAGATTAAAAATAACCAGATTCCTTTTTTAAGAAGAAAGATTGGCATCGTTTTCCAGGATTTTCAATTGCTTACCGATCGTTCGGTAAATGCAAATCTTGAATTTGTATTGCGGGCTACCGGTTGGAAGGAACAGGACGCCATCGACGAGCAGATTCAGGTTGTACTTGCCCAGGTAGGATTACGTAATAAAGGCTACAAGCGTCCTCATCAACTTTCAGGCGGTGAGCAGCAGCGTGTGGCTATTGCTCGTGCGCTTCTTAATTCCCCTGAAATTATCCTTGCTGACGAGCCGACCGGTCACCTTGATCCGGAGACGGGTCGTGATTTGATTGAACTTTTATATGGTATTCGTTTGTCGGGTACTACTGTAATTATGGCTACTCACAATCATGGTTGGCTGGAGCAATACCCCGGCCGTGTTATGAAGGTAGAGAACGAGCGCATTACAGACCTGGTTGTAGAAAATCCTGTGGAAGCATGAGTAAACGTAAACGCCTTTGTCCGCAATGTAAAATACACCGGTTTCGTGTAAAGAATGAGAAGGGTGATTCGGTAGTAGTAATTGTAACCGAAGACTACGAAGTTGTACCTATTCATGAGGATGTGTCGCTCGAAGGCTACGACCTCACGGTGTTGTATTGTCTTGGCTGCTCCTGGAAAGGTTCACCCCGATCGCTTCCGTTGTAGTCCGTATTATTTTCATAGTAATGATATAAATAAATGTCCTTAAAGTGAAGCTTAATGCTACTTTAAGGACATTTATTTATAGTTAAATCCTCTCTCTTAGAGAGGCAATACAATTAATTAGTATGCTCTTGCAAACACAACACGTTGAGCCGATGGTTTGCCGGTAACCATACAAACACCAGGCGTCATGTCGCCCTCGAGTGGAATACAGCGAATGGTAGCCTTGGTATCTTCTTTAATCTTTTCTTCTGTTTCGGGTGTACCATCCCAGTGGCATAACAGGAATCCTCCTTTTTCGATTTCCACCTTAAATTCGTCGTACGAATTAACTTCCCGGGTAACCGAACTTCTGTAGTCCAATGCTTTCCGGAAGATATTCTCCTGAATTTTATCCAACAGATCAGCTACATAGTTCTCAATTCCATCCATAACAACCGTTTCCTTGGTTAAAGTGTCGCGGCGAGCCACTTCTACGGTACCGTTCTCCAGATCACGGGCGCCTATAGCAAGTCGAACAGGAACTCCTTTTAATTCGTATTCAGCAAATTTCCATCCCGGCTTTTTGGTGTCGTTGTTGTCGAACTTCACCGAAATACCTTTAGCACGCAAGCGGGTTGTGATATCGTTTACCTGTTGGGTGATGGCTTCCAATTGTTCGGCAGTTTTGTAAATGGGAACTATAACAACCTGGAAAGGTGCTAATTTTGGAGGTAATACCAACCCGTTGTCGTCGGAATGTGTCATTATTAATGCCCCCATCAATCGGGTGGATACACCCCATGAGGTTGCCCAGACATGTTCCTGTTTGTTGTTCTGGTCCACAAAAGTTACATCGAATGCTTTAGCAAAGTTTTGTCCCAGGAAATGTGACGTGCCAGCCTGCAGTGCTTTACCATCCTGCATTAGTGCTTCAATACAATAGGTTTCCAATGCTCCTGCAAAACGTTCGTTGGCCGATTTAACTCCTTTAAGTACAGGTACACCCATGTATTTCTCTGCGAAAGTGGCATATACATCCATCATTCTTACGGCTTCTTCTACTGCTTCAGCTTCGGTTGCATGTGCGGTATGACCCTCCTGCCACAGAAACTCTGCGGTACGAAGGAATAAACGGGTACGCATTTCCCAGCGTACAACATTAGCCCATTGGTTGATAAGCAGGGGCAGGTCGCGGTACGACTGAATCCAGTTTTTGTATGTGCTCCAGATAATTGTTTCTGAAGTCGGGCGTACGATCAGTTCTTCTTCCAGTTTCGCATCCGGATCAACAATTAATCCTTTGCCGTCGGGACTTTGTTTCAGACGATAATGGGTTACTACTGCACATTCCTTTGCAAAACCTTCAACATGGTCGGCTTCTTTGCTAAGGTATGATTTGGGAATAAAAAGCGGGAAATAGGCATTTACATGTCCGGTTTCTTTAAACATCTGATCCAGGGCCGCCTGCATCTTTTCCCAGATAGCATACCCATAAGGTTTGATTACCATACAGCCTCTGACTGCTGAATTTTCAGCTAAGTCAGCTTTGATTACCAGTTCGTTATACCACTGAGAGTAATTCTCGCTTCGTGAAGTTAGTTCTTTTAATTCTTTTGCCATCGTAAAGATATCTGTTGTTCGTAAACTTACAGAAGGCCTCTCCGTGGGTGAGGCCTAATGCAATTTTTTAAGAGTGCAAAGATACAAAATTCCAGTGAATTTATATGCTGTTTATGAATTCGTTAGGTCATCGCCTGAAAAAAGAAGCGGAAGTAGTTCCTTTACATTAGCTACATGGTAAATAACATCACGACCTACCATATATATATCGAAAGGATGATTAAAGCGATGTTGTGTTTCGACCATCACCTGACGGCAACCACCACAGGGAGTGATTGGATTCTCAACAATACTACCGTTGGTATAGGCTGCGATAGCTATTGCCCGTACCGGTACGTCAGGGAATTGTGCATTGGCATAAAAGAGAGCTATTCGTTCGGCACACAAACCCGATGGGAATGCTGCATTTTCCTGATTGTTAGCTTCAAATAAAGCACCATTTTCCAAAAGTACCGATGCGCCCACGTGAAAACGGGAGTAAGGAGCATATGATTTCTGATACTGTTCCTTTGCTTTGTTAACAAGTACCTGAATTTCTGGTTCCAGTTCAGTAAAGTGATAAATAGTAAGATAAGATTCAATTATTCTGTGTTCCATAAGGTGGTCGTGTATTAGTTAGTCTTGATAAGCCATGCTGCACTTACCGAGGCGTTCATATGATTTGAAGTCGTAAAATAGTCGTTCATTCGATCGGGGAAAAGGTTGCTGATGCTAAAGTTAATCCTGCTATCCAGTAGGAAGACGTGTTTGCGGGTTTTCAATTGTACGCCAAATCCTCCACAGAATCCGTAATCAAAGGGGCGGTTTATAGGAGAATATTGTTCTTTCAGACCTTGGCTACTATCGGCTGATAACACTTCATCGTTTAAAAGGAAGCTGATCTTTGGACCAACGTTAAAGAAGAACTGTAACTTCTTCCCAAAATAAAAATGGCTCATAAATGGGAGTTCCACATAATTAGTGATTCGTGAATAACCATCGGTTTCGTTCCACCCACGCTGCATATAATTAAGCTCAGCTTGTAAACCCATATGGTTTTGAGTGTTGTGCCTGAAAACGATCCCTCCGTGGTATCCCATCAGAAAGCTTTGATTCACAGC
>JAQUYE010000072.1 GCA_028691965.1 Paludibacter sp.
CAATAGCACGGAATGCGCTGTCGGCCCAGTATTTTGCAAACTCAAGATCTTTTAATGCTTTTACTGCAAATTCTTTGTTCATTGCAACTGCACTCTTAAGATTGCTGTAAACTCCGTCCTTATCATTGGTACGGGCAGCTACAACAGCTTTCAGGTATGAAGTAGTTGCATCAGGAGTTTCGATAGCACCCAATGTGTTCTTAGCAGCATTGTACTCTTTGTTCAGGATTTGAAGCAGAGCAGTGTTGTTGGTACTAACACCCAGCATAGTTGATTTTGCTTTTGCATAATCACCTGCAGCCATATAATAGGTACCTAACGCATTCTTCAGGTTACCGGTGGTTCCAACGGCGTTACCGAAATAAGCTTCAGCTTTATCCATCTGACCTTTTGCAAGGGCAATAAGTCCGGCGTTGTAGTTTGCATCCGGATTACGTGGTTCCATCGAAAGTGCTTTAGCAAATGCTTTTTCGGCGTTATCGAGATTACCCATGTAGTAACAAACCTGACCCATGTTGTTGTATGCACGAACATCGTTAGGATACAGTTCAGTTACTTTCTTGTAAATAGCTTGTTTTGCACCGGCATCGCTTGTAAGCGTAGCTGCATACAGCAGTTCTTCAATGTTCAATGCTGAAGGATCGTTTTTGGCAAGTGTAGCAATTTCTTCATCAGATTTGCCGGTAACTTTCACCATCAACTTCAATTGTGAACGACGTAACTGAGGAAGTACATCTGTTGCAATTTGTTGGAATGCTGCTGATAAGTTCTTGATTTCACGTTCGCGTTGTTCAGGATCTGAATACATCGAAAGTACACGAAGGATAAGTTCTTTATCCTGGATGTTTGATTTTTCCATCAAAGCCTGGAAACCATCCCAGTCTTCAGGAGTAAAACGTGATTCAACTGTAAGCGGAGATTTGATTTTCTTCAATTCAGCATTCAGGAACTTTTCAGTTTCTTTCTGACGACGTTCGGCCAATGTGGTGTTTAAGTCGGTTGCTCCATCAGGAGATGCATAGGCAGAAATCTGAAGACTCTCAACTGATTGGTTCATTGCATCTCTTGCTTCAAGTACTCTAGCAGTAAGCGCTTTGATGTCGTCGCTTTTTACTTCAGCGCTACGAACAGTAGATTGCTGGATAAGGAAGAGAATGTCGGCTTCAGTCATCTGCATGATGTCGCGCTCGAACTGATCCTTGATAAGCACAGCACCTGTTGACTTATCGAAAGTTTTCTGTGCAAGTTCGGAGGTAGCAATAACGCCATCGGCAACTTTTACAGGAGTAAGTTTGTAGCTTTTACTTTTTGAAACAACATCAAACTCTAAGAACAGTTCGGATACGGCCATTTCGGGTACGTAGTCGAACGAAACGTTCATTGAGTAAGATCCACCAGCCTTGTAAGAAATAACTTTGTCGTTACCTACAACTTTTTCGCCCTGGAATACTGAAGGAGCAGCCTTAACGGTTTGACCGTTGCTGAGTTTCATTACCGGTGTTACGGTTACAATCGCATTTTTAGTGAAATACTTCACCGGAAAAGTTCCGGTTACGGTAGCTTCAACTTTTCCCGCTTTGGTTTCAAGTGGGTTCGGAGTGCTGGTAAACAGCGAAGGATCCAAATCACTAAGATTCTTACAGGAACTGAATACTACAGCTACCATCAGTGATAAAGCAAATAATAGTTGTTTTTTCATACAGAGACCTTGTTAATTTATTGAATGTTTAATAGTTAGTTTTTGCACTATATACATGACAAAGATACGATTTACATTTGTAAAACCTTAATTTATTAGAAATTTTTAGTTTTAACATTTGCTACTTGAAAAAAGCCTTAAAAATGTCGTTTCCATTAGCAAAGATCAGCAGTGCGAATAACAGAAGCATTCCTGCCGTCTGAGCATATTCCATAAACTTATCGCCCGGTTTACGGCCGGTAAGTAGTTCGAACAGAATAAACATCACATAGCCCCCGTCGAGTCCGGGAATGGGAAGAAAATTCATGAAGGCTAATATAATCGACAACAAGGCTGTCATTGTCCAGAACACCTGCCAGTCCCAGGTTTGGGGAAACATTTTACCGATGCTTCCAAATCCCCCGATTTGCTTCGACCCTTCTTTTGTAAATACGAGTTTAAATTGCTTAATGTAGCTGGTTAAGGTCTCCCAGCCCAGGCGTATCCCTGCAGGAATGGCTTCAAAGAAACCATATTCGATCTTTTCGGTTTCAAAGTAATGAAACAGTGGTTTCAAGGCTACACCCAGTTTGGCACCGGCATCCAGAGTCAGCGCTTGTTCCACTACGGCCCCCTTACGTACAATGCTGAAGTTAACTTCCTTTTCGGCATAGGGTTCGATAGCAGTTGAAATATCCTGAAAGATTGACATAGGCTGCCCGTTTACACCGACTATACTATCCCCTTCCTGCAGGCCTGCTTTTTCGGCGGGACTACCGGCCTGGACTTCGCCAATCACAAAGGGATAACGCACTGCAATCAGATTCAGCTCTTCAGCAGCAAGAATACGTTGTGAAAGGTCGGCCGGAAGACGTAAATCAACCAGTTGAGAATCGCGGGCTACCACCACATTGCGCAGTCCGTCGATTAAAATCATTTCAACAAAATCAGAGCGGTCGATTACCGGTTCGCCATCAATCGAGACAATTTTATCACCTTGCCGGAACCCACTTTCGATCAGTGTTGGAGAAAACTGGAAGCCGTAATGGGCATTCTTAAAGGGCAGGTATTCCTGTCCCCATGTGAACAACACAGCAGCATATATAACCAGCGCCAGGATAAAGTTTACCAGCACACCTCCTACTATAATGGGAAGGCGATGCCATACTGATCGGGAACGGTATTCCCAGGGTTCAGGTTCCTGTGCGAGTTGTGTGGTATCCATCGACTCGTCGACCATCCCGGCGATTTTGCAATATCCACCTAATGGCAACCAACCAATCCCCCACTCGGTATTATCGGGGTACTTACGCCAGTCTCCCTCAGGCAGCTCATTCAGGGGTATCGGTTCCATTACCGGCTTGCCTTTTGCATCAACCATACCGATTCCCTCGCTGTTGACACGCTGACGTTCGAGAGCGGGTACGTTTTTGGCAAAAAACAATACCTGCCACTTACCGTTAACGCGCTTTGCCCGAACGAGCGAACGTCCGGGATTAAAGAACATATAAAACTTATCGACACGCACCTTAAACAGGCGGGCAAAGAAGAAATGTCCGAATTCGTGTAGCACGACCAGGATTGATAAACTCAAAATGAGCTGAAGGGCTCGGATTAAAAAAGTCTCCATTATTTTATTTTACGTTGTTTGTATAAATTCTCCGGCAATTCGTCGTGCTTCTGCATCAGTGCGAACGTAATCGTCGTATGTGGGATGGTTAATAAACGAACATTTATCCATTGTAAGTTCGATGATATCGCTCATTTGTAAAAAACCGATCCGGTTCTTTAAAAAGGCGGCAACTACAACTTCGTTGGCGGCATTCAGGATACAGGGCATATTACCTGCCTTATCCAACGCATAGTAGGCATAGGCAAGATTTCTGAATTTTTCGGGGTCAGGTTGTTCGAAGGTAAACTGTGGATACAGGGCGAAATTCAACCTGGGGAAGTTTGAGACCAGACGATCGGGATAGGTAAAGGCGTATTGTATAGGCAGCTTCATATCGGGCAATCCCAGTTGAGCTTTAATGGATCCGTCCCTGAATTGAACCATCGAATGGATGATGGACTGCGGATGTACTACTACCTGTATACGGGAAGGGTCGACTCCAAACAGCCATTTAGCTTCGATAACTTCAAAGCCTTTGTTCATCATGCTGGCCGAATCGATAGTAATTTTCGCGCCCATTTCCCAATTAGGATGTTTCAGTGCTTGTGAGGGAGTCACGTATTCGAGCTCTTCGCGACTCATGGTTCGGAATGGTCCGCCCGAGGCAGTTAATATTAACTGTTCAACCGTATCGGCCCCTTCGCCGGTAAGGCATTGAAAGATTGCCGAATGCTCGGAGTCGACCGGAATGATGGAGGCTTTGTGCTTTTCACACAGGTCGTTGATAAGTTCACCGGCTACCACAAGAGTTTCCTTGTTGGCCAGAGCAATGGTCTTTCCTGCCTTAACAGCATGGATGGTGGGTTTCAGTCCCGAGTAACCAACCATAGCAGTAAGCACTATATCTACCACTTCCATTTCGGCCACCTGGGCTATCGCATCGGCGCCGGCAAATACTTTTACCGGCAAGTCGGCCACAGCCTCTTTGAGGTACTGATACTTTGATTCATCAGCAATCACAACCACTTCGGGTTCGAAGCGGCGACATTGTTGTATTAACAAGTCGACATTGAAACCCGCTGTAAGTGCGTATGCCGAAAAATGATCGGGATTTGCCCCGATTACTTCCAATGCCTGTGTACCGATCGAACCGGTGGAGCCCAGTACAGCAATATTCTTTTTAGTCAGCGTAGTCAAAATTATACCAATTAGGATGATCTTTAGTTAAAAAATAATCACTTCTTCCGGATTAACCGGGTGACCGGACTTCCATAGTTCGAATACAAAGTGGCGTCCGGTTTTCGTTTCAGGATCTTCGCCGGTAAATGCAATTACTTCGCCGGCTCTTACCTGGTCACCACTCTTACGGAGCAAGGAGTTATTGTGTTTGTAAACTGACAAATAATCGCTATTGTGTTGAATAGTTATAATCCAGCCATGCTCGGCTGAGAAACCGGTATAGACTACAGTTCCGGGAAGCACACTGACTACTGCTTCGTTGAAAGCAGTCAGCACAGAGATGCCATACCGCTTTTCTCCGGCATCGAACTCGGATGATATAACCCCTTGTACCGGTTTAAAAAACACAAGTACCGGTTCACCCTCGGTAGCCGATAGCGTTGTCAGGTTGTATTTTTCCTGGTTTTCGTACTGCTCTGTGAACTCACTCTCGGCTTTCGATTTCTCCATAATAATTTCAGCCCGCTCCTTCAGGCCTACCGTATCGGTATTCACAGAAGGATCGTCAATTGTTTCACCGGAAATAATGGTCTTCAGCACTTCGAGGTAGGTTTCCTGGTAGTGCATTTGAGTAAGCAGGGAATCAATCTGAACCGATTTGGAAATAATTTCAGAGCGCCCATCCATACCGTTATAACCCGGCAGGTAATATTTAATAGGAGTATAGATAATGAAGGCGGCCAGCAGTGCAAAGGTGATTATGACAAACAGGAATGCGTACATATATACCTTTACACGCGACAGACGAACGTGCCATGCTTCTTCCAGGGTATTTTCATTCAGAATAGAAATACGGTACTTAAACCGCATTTTCTGCAGAAACTGTTTCCATCTGTCGGAACTGGAACTCATGGGTTATAGCTATATAATTTCTTCTGTCAGAGTTAGTGTAAAGTCGCAATGAAGCACACAAAAATAGTTTATTTTATGCGATTTACAAACATAAGAAGCTCAAACGAAGAGTACGTTTGAGCTTCTTAACAAATTTCCGTATGTTTTTAGATTGCGTTTCCGATCATGAAAACACCGGCAAGAGATACGATGGCATACAACTCGGGGAATACCGCCAGAATCATACTTTTACCAAACACATCATATCCTGAACCGATTCCGGCAATACCATTGGCACAAACCTGACCCTGACGGATAGCCGACAACAAACCGGTAAGAGCAAGCATAAGACTTGCACCGAATACTGCAGCAGCAGCTGACCAGGTCATGTCGGGGGTAAGATGCGTTTGCAGGAGGAAGTATCCGAGGAATCCGTAAAGACCCTGTGTTCCGGGGAGAGCACTTAACACCATGTAGTTACCAAAGGCATCCGGATTTTTCTTTAATGCACCAATAGCTGCATTTCCGGCAATAGTTACACCGAAAGCACTTCCTACGCCGGCTAAACCGACCATTAAACCAATCCCGGTATACGAAAAAATAATAGGTTCCATAATTTATTTTTCTTTTTTTGTTATTGATTATTTCCTGAGTTACGAATGAACGGATTTAAAAGGCTTGTATTTTTTACCGCCTCCCTCAAATCCTGCGTTTTTATAAAACTCTACAAAGGTGAGTCGCATAGGATGCACGAACGCCCCTAAACCTCCCATAAAGATATTTATACCATGTCCGAATATCATAATGATAAGCATGATAAGGGTACTCAACACCGGTATATCTCCGCTCATATTAATGGCAAGGTCATTGAATACAAAGCCCATTACCGACGAGGAGATTCCAAGTGCAAACAGACGGATATAGGACAATAAATCGCCCAGTAAACCGGTAGCCATATTGTAAGCGTCCCATAATCCTGCTCCTATATTAATTAAAGGATTGCGCTTCAGATTGTTCAACACAAATACCATCAGCGCTCCTGCTCCGAAGAATCCGTAATACAGGTAATTTAGTACTTCGGGTTGGATATCGGCAATCATTGAAGCAAGGTAGGTACCACCGCCGCCAACAATTATCAACAGCCAACCGATTACGGATAATGATGCACCTAATCCGAAGCGTCGAATCGATCCGACTGCACGAATGAACATACCAAAGAGGATTTGAACTGCTCCCAGAATCAGGGCTACATTAAACAACTGGTCAGGATTCAACATAATGACCTTAAATTGCTCAAGCCACGAAATCTCTGCTTCAATCAGATTAAATCCAAGGAAAGTACCACTCACCACACCAAGTACAACGGTTGATGCTCCCAGCCAGGCTGCCAGCGAGAACACCGGTTTCATGGAAGGGCTAGCCTTTCGGCGCATAAACAACGCTATCAGTATAATCAGTAGTCCGTATCCTGCATCTCCCAGACAAAGTCCGAAAAACAACATAAAGAAGGGGGCGAAGAAAGGAGTAAGATCTATTTCCCTGTAATTCGGGAGATCGTATAATTCGCCGATGGCTTCGTACATAGCGGCAAACTTGCCATTTTTAAGCTTAACAGGTACCGGTTCATCGGCAGTTGGCTCGCTGGCTTCATAATAGAAACCATTTGTTTCGAGGTAGGATTCCAGTTCAGGGGCCTTTTCGGTCGGGCACCACCCTTCCAGAAGCATAACCTTTTCGTCGGCTTCTTTTCGGGTATTCAGGAGTACCTTTGAGAAATCAATCCCGCCGTTTACTTGTCGCTGATACTGTTCCAGGGCAGCCTGAGCTTCCGGGGCATATTCGCGGAGTGAATTCTTTGTTTCGGCAATCTGTTGATGCAGCTCCTGCTTTTCGGTGGCTATATCGACTGCGTTACGGTCGGATAGTGTAACCGGATCGGCATCGATATCGGGTTGAACTCCGGGAGCGGTAAGAACAACAAAATAACGGGTGGTACCAACCGTGTCGATTTCAAACAACGAATACCGGGCTTCCCATTCCTGGTCAAACTTACGTATATTGCAACTGTAGAAGTGGAGTACATAGCCTTCCTGAGAGAGTTTTTCGATCAGCTCAGGTGAGAACGTTCCCCATACTTCCATGCGATCCCATTCCCGTTCGGTAAGTTGTAATTTTTGATAAAGGGCTTCAAGGTTTGCCAACCGTGCTTCTGTATCGGTAAGATAGGAAGCCAGGTTCGCGGAGTCTTTAACAGGCACCGGTACAGCATCATCAGGAAGATACGACTTCAGCTGACGTTGAATAGTACGTACCCGGTTGAGTGTTTGAAGCTGCTCGTTCAGTAGTTTATTTTCAGTTACCCCTTCCTGTTTCTCAATCACATGTAGCACCCCTATTTCGCGGATAGCATCCAGGAATTCAAGGTACTGTTTGTGGTAGATCAGAAAAGAATATTTACGCATCGGGACTATCATACGGCAACCTCCTTATCTTTTAGTTTCTGTTGACGCGACTTGACAATCTTTTGCGATGATTTGGAAAGATTTTCTTCGTCTTCCATAAATCGCTTAATCTTCAGAATTGCATCTTCATACCCCGGTATCTGAACTTTTTCAAATAAGTTTACCTTTTGAGTTGTTTTTTTACGGGCATATTCCAACAAATCCAGTTTACGGGATGCAAACACCTGTTCAATTCCGACCTGTGCCAGCTCCTTAAGCAAGGCAAGTCCGTCGGGGTACCATTTAGGTGAGTTAAACAGACTATAGGGACGGGTTATGTAAACCACTTCGTCGAGCAGGGGGATTCTGACTCCGGCAATTTTCCGGATACTCATTTTCACCTCTTTAACTTCCAGTAGTGTAGTATCAAACTCTCCCCAAAGGGTAAGCATGGTTTCGTATGAAGCTATTTTTTGTTCAAGTTCCTGCTCCGAACGTTTAATTTCATCTTTAGCTCTTTTTACCTCCATACGCAACGCACTCTCCTTATTCTTAATTGTAGGAAGTGCCCGTATGCGCATCTTGAGGTTTTTATCAAGCGATTGCAGGGATGTTTTGTTATATTGAAACTGTATAGCCATGTTGTATTGTTATTTCCAGTATTTATCCACCAGGTTCTGCTTGATACTTACTTCTGTCTTTTTGAAGTGCGTTTGAAACAGATCCCAGGCTACATCGAGCATCTGGGTAGTGTCGATATTGACATCGATTGCTAATAATTGCTCTGAATAATCCTTTGCAAACGAGAGGGTACGCTCATCGTAGTCGGTAAGGTCGAATCCGTTTTCCAGTTTGGTCTTTGCATTGGCAGCATCGGCAAAAAGGCGAACTGCAGCATTCATTACCTGTGGATGATCTTCACGGGTCTTTGATCCGATCACTAATTGTTTCAAACGGGATAGCGAACGGAAAGGATCGACGATTACCTTACCCACATCTGAGTCGCGACGCAGGAAGAGCTGTCCTTCGGTAATATATCCGGTATTATCAGGAATAGCATGTGTGATATCGCCACCCGACAAGGTAGTTACTGCAATAATGGTGATTGAACCTCCTGCCGGGAACTGAACTGCTTTTTCGTAAATCTTTGCAAGGTCGGAATAGAGTGAACCGGGCATCGAATCCTTGGATGGAATCTGGTCCATACGGTTCGATACGATAGCCAGTGCATCAGCATAGGAAGTCATATCGGTAAGCAGTACCAGCACATCTTCGTTTTTATCGATTGCAAAATACTCGGCGGCGGTAAGCGACATGTCCGGAATCAGCAAGCGTTCAACCGGTGGGTTTTCGGTTGTATTTACAAAACTCACGATACGATCGAGTACACCGGCATTGCTAAATACATTTTTAAAATACAGGTAGTCATCGTTGGTAAGTCCCATCCCACCCAGTACAATCTTATCGGCTTTCGCACGCAAAGCCACATTGGCCATTACCTCGTTAAAAGGCTGGTCGGGGTCGGCAAAGAAAGGAATTTTTTGTCCCGACACCAATGTATTATTAAGGTCGATACCTGCAATACCGGTAGCAATGAGTTCGGAAGGTTGTTTACGACGTACCGGGTTTACAGAAGGGCCACCGATTTCGCGTTCCTCGCCTTCCACATCGGGACCACCATCAATGGGATCGCCGAACGAATTGAAAAAGCGACCGGCAAGCTGGTCACCAACTTTTAAAGAAGGCGCTTTACCCAGAAACACTACTTCAGCATCGGTTGGGATTCCTTCAGTTCCCTGAAATACCTGAAGGGTAACCTCTTCACCATCAATCTTCACTACCTGAGCAAGCTTACCATTCACTGTTGCCAGTTCTTCGTTGCCTACTCCTGAGGCATGCAATGAACAGGTTGCTTTTGTGATGCGGGTAATTTTTGTGTATATCTTTTGAAATGCTTTTGTTGCCATAACTATCTATTATTTTTTACGTTCTGCAAGTATTTCCTTCAGCTCATTCTCGTATTTCTTAAACTGATCGGATTCAAACTCAGAATAGTTCATTTGTTTACACACATTGATTACCCCTTTGAAGTAGTCCATCACCTGCATAAAACCATTAAATTCGAAATCAGATTCGCAGATATCCATCACCAGGTCGAGCATGTATTTCTGACGCTCCATCGGACATACTGAGTCAATTTTATCGAAGGCATCCTGCTGAAGAATTACAAAGTCGATTACTTCCGACTTCCAGAAAGTGATGTGATAATCAACAGGCACTCCGTCGTCGCCGAGGATATTGATTTGTTCCTGAACTTCTTTACCACGCTGAAGGATGGTCTTCATATCATTTACCTTTGCTGTCCAACCAGTGGAGATCCGCTCGGAAATGTATTCTTCAAATTCGGGATATTCGATGTATTTGGAATAACTATCAATCGGGTTAACAGCTGGGTAACGTTTACGGTCGGCACGGGTCTGATCCAACGCATAAAAACAACGGGCAGCCTTTTTAGTACTTTCAGTTACCGGTTCCTTGAGGTTACCCCCTGCAGGAGAAACTGTTCCAATAAACGTGATCGATCCTGTTTTACCGTTATTAAGGTAAACATAGCCTGCACGTGAGTAGAAATTGGCGATGATAGCAGATAAGTCCATCGGGAATGCATCCTGACCCGGTAATTCTTCCATACGGTTCGACATTTCACGCAAAGCCTGTGCCCAGCGGGAGGTGGAGTCGGCCATCATCAGAACACGCAATCCCATCGCCCGGTAATATTCGGAGATAGTCATTGCTGTATATACGGAAGCCTCACGGGAGGCCACCGGCATATTGGATGTATTAGCAATAATAATGGTACGTTCCATCAACTTGCGACCGGTATGCGGGTCGTCGAGTTCGGGGAATTCAACAAAGATTTCAACAACTTCGTTAGCACGCTCACCACAAGCAGCAATAATTACGATATCGGCTTCGGCTTGTTTCGAAATGGCATGTTGTAATACTGTCTTGCCTGTACCAAATGGCCCCGGAATAAACCCGGTTCCACCTTCAACAATCGGGTTAGCGGTATCGATAGTACGAACACCGGTTTCCAACAATTTGAAAGGACGTGGTTTTTCAGCATGTACAGTGATAGCCTTTTTCACAGGCCAGCGTTGTATCATGTTCAGTTCGATCTCTTTTCCGTCGGCATCGGTTACCACAGCAACCTTATCCATTATTGTATATTCGCCTTCGGGCACTACCGATTTAACAGTAAAGCTACCTTCAAATGCAAACGGCACCATTATCTTGTGTGGTTGAAAGTTCTCGTCCACTTCGCCTAACCACGATCCGGCTACCACTTTGTCGCCCGGTTGAGCTATCGGTGTGAATTTCCATAGCTTTTCTTTATCAAGCGGGAAGTTATATTCACCACGTTGCAAAAAGATCCCGGTTAACTTATCAAGGTCGTTCTGTAGTCCGTCGTAATTACGGGAGAGCAAGCCCGGTCCCAAAGTAACTTCGAGCATGTGACCATTGAATTCAACTTCGTTGCCCACTTGCAGACCACGAGTACTTTCAAACACCTGAACGAACGCTTTGTTATCAATTACTTTCAGAACCTCCGCCATAAGTCGGGCTGAATCCAGATGAATATATGCAATCTCATTCTGAGATACCGGTCCGTCAACTTCGACGGTAACCAGGTTGGAGATTATCCCTTTAACTATTCCTTTTGTTGACATTCTATGATGATTATTCTTGTAGTTGTACACCTTGTTTAATTGTATCAAGCAATTCTCTGAACACAGCTTCACCTTTTTCGAAAGACAGCAGCTTCCATCGGTTGAGCATTTCGGACTTCAGTACAAATGCGAGCACTTTTTCAATGGTAAAATAATTGAAAAAGGTATGTTCTTCCAGCCAGTTCCAGCGAAGCGCATCCAGCTTCTTCTCACGATCCATCAGATTGGGCTCTTCGGATATTCGAAGTACCAGTTCTAATTGATCGAAGATGCCGGACAACCCATAATCCCTGGAATGAGTGGTACGTAATATAGTAGCAATTTCGTTGGAGCCAATTACTGATTTAGCAGCATCCAACTCATGTTTCCGACAAAGAATTGCTATGAGCAGATTATTTAAGTTGAGGTTAAATTCGAACCATTGTTTCAGAAAGGCAGTATCCGATTTCATTGCATAGTTAAAGTACAAACCTGCCAGATAGTCCTCGCGGGTTATTCCTTTAGCATCAATTTCCTCTTCATGATTCAACTGGTAATAACGAACCCAATATGGCATAAGCAGCGGATCGGAAGGATGATCGTTCTCGTCCATCAACTTTATCAGGTATTCCCAATCATCACGACTCAACAGTCCGTCAGGATTAAGGTCCGCTTCTTTATTGCTAAGATATGTCAGAAAGTTCTGGTTGTCATATTTTGCCATCAGCAACCGGAAATTAAGTTGATCGGCAGGACTTAACTGAGGATTTAGTTCATCAAAAAGCTCTTTTGGTGAAAGCAGACCCTTCATATCATCCGGTCGAAGATCCGGTAATCCGGCAACAAGGCAATAATAATTCATATAAATATACTTACTTATTAAACAACATTTCAACTAACTTCGGACGAAGAAACTCTTTAAAGAAAGAGATGAATTCTTCCTCTCCGAAAGTGAGTTTGTATCCACCACCTTCAGGGATAACCACAAACTGTGTTTTTAAGTTGTTTACCTCTGTAATCCTGACTCCCTTATTAAGGAGGTCTTTAGCGTGCGCCTTAAAATACGCTGTCAGTTCAGCGGCCTGCTTTGTTTCAATGCTTACCGGTTTGTCGGCTGCCAGATTCTGAACAAACGAAAGAATTACTTTTTGCATAAAGTCTTTATCGCCTGCAGCAGCTTTTACAGTATCAGAAACAACGTTTCCACATATGAGATCTGTAACTTCTGTTTTTAAAGCATTAACCATTTGATCGGCAAAAAGCTTTAATTCTGCCTTTGTATTTCGATCGGTTTCATCAGCTTTCTCTTTTGCTGCTTTTATGATCCGTGCAGCTTCTTCCTCTGCTTTCGTTTTAATTTCATTAGCTTCTGATGTAGCCTGATCGACAATCGCTTTAGCTTCTGCCTGACCCTTTTCTACACCTTCCTGAAAAATCTTTTCCGTTAACTCCTGAAGTTTCGTATTCATATGATTAACTATTTGCAATAATGTCGTTATTTAATACACAAAAGTAATGGATAATTTCTTCATATAAAAATTATTTTGAAAAAAAGCCTTTATTTTAAACCACTAATAAAAATTTATTGTACTTTTGGGACTTATTTACAACCAACCCAAACTAACCTACAATGTATTTCAACTTAAGGATCAACACGTTACTTGTTATTTTTACAGCATTTGCGCTATCAGCTTACGCTCAAAACCGCAACGGTAACTATGTAAAAATCGGACCTAAACTAGGACTCGACATTAACGCTGACATCCATAATTTACCTTCGGGAGAAGAGATTGTCGGCCAACTGGAGAACAACAACCAGGTAGGAATTTTTGCTCAATTCGGACGCAAATTATACCTGCAACCCGAGCTGATGTATGCCGTCCAAAACTATACCGATAACCTGGGAAACAGAAGCAACAACAAATACCTGAGAGATCCTTTACATGCAGGCTTGAAGTTCTTCAACCTGGGATTTCTTAGCTTACACGTTTCGGCAGGAG
>JAQUYE010000073.1 GCA_028691965.1 Paludibacter sp.
GGCAATAATATTGTATAACAAAACCGACGAAGTAAAGCTAAAAAAGCGGGTAGCCGACACATTCCCTGATAAAGAGGTTGTGCGGAAGGTGTACGATGCCCTGGGAAATTACTATCAGGTAGCAGAGGGATTTGGATTGGAAGTAACTTTTCCTTTCGAACTTGCCGATTTTTGTTCCCGTTTTCATTTCCCTATGTTAATTGCTTATAACGCACTGAAAATTTTAGAACAAGCGGGCTACCTGTATCTGACAGATGAGCAGGAGAATAATTCACGTGTGTTTTTTACCGTTGATAAGGAAACCCTGTATCAGTTGCGTCCGACAGAAAGCCAGGACCGACTGATTCATTTGCTACTGAGATCCTACACCGGCTTGTTTACAGAGCCTGCTTACATAAGCGAAGTCTTGCTGGCCAAACGACTGGAATGGACTACCGAAAAGTTATATGATGTGCTTACCGGGCTGGCTAAAGAGCGTATAGTACAGTATATTCCCCGTCGCAAGACCCCTTTTATAACTTACCAGCACGAACGAATAGATGCTTCCCGCTTGTATCTTGGAAAGGAGGCCTACGATGATCGTAAAGAACGTTATGTTTCGAGGATAGGTAGTATGTTGAACTATGTAGCAGACGACACGCTATGCCGGAGTCGCAAACTTCTGTTTTATTTTGGCGAAAAGGATACCCGTGATTGCGGGCGGTGCGACAGTTGTTTGCGGAACAAGGAAAACGGAGTTACCGATCAAGAATTTGAAGCGATGAGCAGGCGTGTTACAGCGCTTTTATCCGAAAAAGACTTTATTCTTAGTCAGCTTGTTAAGGAATCAGGATACAAGGAGCAGAAAATACTGAAAGTTATCCGGTTTATGATGGACAAGGGTCAGCTGATTCAAACCAGTGAAATGAAACTGACCCTTCCCCATTAATCAGCTCATCCGGTTTTTATAATCTTCGTATCCGAATTCACGGATTAAGCGGAATTCATTATCCGCCGTCCATATTCCTATTGAAGGATGTGATACGCCATTAAACATGGTTGTCTTGACAAGGGTATAATGAATCATATCTTCAAATACTATCCTGTCGCCTGTTTTCAGTGGCTGGTCGAACGACCAGGAACCAACAAAATCGCCTGCCAGGCAACTGTTACCACCCATGCGGTAAACCGGTTTCCCGTCGAGCGGGTCGGACGCACCCCGGATGGCAGGTTTGTAAGGCATTTCCAGACAATCAGGCATGTGACAAGAAAAGGACACATCCAGCATTGCAGTTTGAGTACCTTTGTTTTCAACAATATCAAGTACCGTTGATACAAGCTCACCGGTCCGCCAGGCAAAGGCACTCCCCGGTTCGAGTATCAGATGGAGGTGAGGGTATTTTGCCCTGAACGAGCGGATCAGTTGAATAAGGTGATCCGTATTATAGCCTTCGCGGGTCATCAAATGTCCACCGCCCATGTTCAGCCATTTAATCTGATTGAAATATTTGCCGAACTTTTTCTCAACAGCCAGCAGAGTTCGTTCCAGATCGAACGAATTACTTTCGCAGAGAGTATGGAAATGAAGCCCTTCCACTCCCTCGGGCAGTCGTTCGCCCAGGTTTTCGGCAACGATACCCAATCGGGAGCCGGGAGAACACGGATTATAAAGGTCGGTACCTACGTCTGAGAATTCAGGATTGATGCGCAGTCCGCACGAAATATTATAAAACTGGGTTTGAGGATAGAACTTTTCAAACTGAGCAAGTGAGTTGAAGGTGATGTGACTGCTATACTGCAGGAGTTCTTCGAATTCCTTATCGGAATATGCCGGTGCATAGGTATGAGCCGGACTACCCATTTCTTCGAAAGCCAGTCGTGCTTCCGAAAGAGAGCTGGCTGTTGAGTGTTTAATATATTCTCTTACAATAGGAAACACACTCCACAATGCGAAAGCCTTAAAGGCAAGGATGATTTGAGCGCCCGACTTATCCTGAACATCGCGAATCAGAGACAGGTTGTTACGAAAACGCACTTCATCAAGTACAAAACAAGGAGAAGGGATGCTGTTATAGTTCATAAGAAATAAATTGAGAATAACCGATTTAGCCCGCAAAGATAATAAAAATAAGGATTTATGCAGGTTGATTGGAGCATCTCATTTCGAAGCCTGAGAAAAGAAATAAAAAAAGTAGTTGATGTTTTGGCGTTATTAAAAAAGTTGCATATCTTTGCAGTCCAAAATTTTCAATCAACAAACAAAAAGAAAAACCATTAATAGTCAATAATTATGATCGTAGTTCCTGTAAAAGAAGGCGAAAACATTGAGAGAGCATTAAAGAAATTCAAACGTAAATTTGAGAAGACCGGTGTTGTTAAAGAACTCCGTCGCCGTCAGTGTTTTGATAAGCCTTCTATTGTAAAGCGTGAGCAGAAAATGCACGCGGTTTACGTTCAGAAGATGCAGCTCGGACAAGAATAAGGATGCCCGTCGGATAATCCTTTGGGATTATTTGTTAGTCTGGTTTATTTATTCTATTTTCGTTGCAGAATAAGAATAAGGTTATGATTAATGACTTTCTGCAATATATACAGTATGAGAAGAATTACTCTTCTCATACTGTTTTGTCGTATCGTAACGATCTGACTCAGTTGGCGGATTACATTGAAAGCACATACGGAAGATTTCTTCCGGCAGAGATCACCAGGGATGATCTCAGAAACTGGATGATGCAGTTAACGGAGTCGGGTTACAGTGCGCGTTCGATTGCCCGGAAGTTTTCGACATTAAAGTCTTTTTGGCATTTTTTACTGCTTCGCGATCTGGTAACGACCAACCCTACGTTAAAAATACTTCTTCCCAAAACAAAAAAGCCTCTTCCTATGTTTTTTAAGCACCGGGAGATTGTTCAGGTGCTGGATACGACTTTTGTTCCTGACGATTTCAAACGGATAAGAAACCTGTTGATAATTGAGCTTTTTTACATGACCGGAATACGACTCTCAGAACTTATAGCCATTCAGGACGCCGATATTGATACTGTCAGGTGTGAGGTGAAAGTGACCGGGAAACGCAATAAGCAGCGTGTACTTCCTCTGGATACCGGAATAGGGGAGCGGATAGAGCGGTATCGCTCGCTTCGCGATCAGGTAGTAGAAGCTACACCTCAGGCTTTTTTTGTTCGCTCCAACGGAAAAAAAATGTATCCTAAACTGGTGTATACTATAGTACACTCCATCATGTCGCAGGTAAGTACCTTGCCCAAAATCAGTCCACACGTATTACGTCACAGTTTTGCCACCGCTTTGCTCAACAACGGAGCGGATATAAATGCGTTGAAGGAATTACTTGGTCATAGTTCGCTGGCTGCAACTCAGGTGTACACGCATACCGGTTTCGGAGAATTATATACAATCTACAAACAGGCTCATCCTCGGGCTAAATAAAAAAAGGAGGCTAATATGAAATTGAGAGTACAGTCCATTAACTTTGATGCGACCCAGGCGTTGGAAGCACATGTGGAAAAGAAAACTTCAAAACTGAAGAAGTTTTTTGATGAGATTATGAGTGTTGAAGTATACCTCAAGGTAATCAAGCCGGAAACTGCGTCAAATAAAGAAGCAGAAATTAAGATATCCGTACCTTCGGGAGAATTTTTTGCGTCGAAAATCTGCGATACATTTGAGGAAGCCATCGACTTGTCGGTAGAAGCACTGGAAAAGCAAGTGCAGAAGCACAAGGAAAAACTCACTAAAAAATAAAATATTTACGCAATTGTTTTGTAATCCGAAATAATTTCGTACATTTGCAAGCCGTTTGAATAAGCGTATTTAAACGGCTTTTTAATCGTTGAAAATCGCATTAAAAGACACCATTTTGCCTCTTTAGCTCAGTTGGCCAGAGCACGTGATTTGTAATCTCGGGGTCGTTGGTTCGAATCCGACAAGAGGCTCAGCCTGAAGAGGCTAAACAAAATAAGAGTTGGATTTTCTAACTCCGTCGGTGTAAAAACCGGGCAGTTACCAAAGTGGCCAACTGGGGCTGACTGTAACTCAGCTGTCTTTCGACTTCGGAGGTTCGAATCCTTCACTGCCCACACCTTATTATATATATGTATATATTAATATTATAAGGTACACATTGCGGAAGTAGCTCAGTTGATAGAGCATTAGCCTTCCAAGCTGAGGGTCGCGGGTTTGAGTCCCGTCTTCCGCTCTGATCATGCTGTTGTAGCTCAGGGGTAGAGCACTTCCTTGGTAAGGAAGAGGTCGCGGGTTCAAGTCCCATCAACAGCTCTAATAGCTTTTATAAAACATATTCATTAAAATCTAAAAAAAATAATCTTTGAGTTATGGCAAAAGAAAAATTTGACAGGTCGAAACCTCACGTAAACGTAGGTACTATCGGTCACGTTGACCACGGTAAGACTACTTTGACCGCTGCTATTACGACTGTTTTAGCAAAAAAAGGACTTTCTGAATTGCGTTCATTCGATTCTATTGATAACGCTCCTGAAGAAAAAGAACGTGGTATTACAATTAATACTGCACACGTAGAATATCAGACAGCTAACCGTCACTACGCTCACGTTGACTGTCCGGGTCACGCTGACTACGTAAAGAACATGGTTACAGGTGCTGCTCAGATGGACGGTGCTATCATCGTAGTTGCTGCTACCGACGGTCCTATGCCACAAACTCGCGAGCACATTCTGCTTGCCCGTCAGGTAAACGTTCCTCGTTTGGTTATCTTTATGAACAAATGTGACCAGGTTGATGACGAAGAAATGCTGGAACTGGTAGAAATGGAAATGCGTGAATTGCTTTCATTCTACGAGTTTGATGGCGACAACACTCCGGTTATCCGCGGATCTGCTTTAGGTGGATTGAACGGTGTTCCTGAATGGGAAGACAAAATCATGGAGCTGATGGATGCAGTAGATTCATGGATCGAACTTCCTGAGCGTGCTGTTGACAAACCATTCCTTATGCCTGTTGAAGACGTATTCTCGATCACTGGTCGTGGTACTGTTGCTACTGGTCGTATCGAAACTGGTAAAATCAAAACCGGTGAAGAAGTTCAGATTATCGGTTTAGGTCACGAAGCTAAGAAATCAGTTGTAACCGGTGTGGAAATGTTCCGCAAGATTCTTGACGATGGTCAGGCTGGTGATAACGTAGGTTTACTGCTCCGCGGTATCGATAAAGATGAAATTAAACGTGGTATGGTTATTACCCACCCGGGTAAAGTGACTCCTCACACTACATTCAAAGCTTCAGTTTATATCCTGAAGAAAGAAGAAGGTGGTCGTCACACTCCTTTCCACAACAGATATCGTCCTCAGTTCTATATCCGTACGCTCGACGTAACAGGTGAAATCACCCTTCCGGAAGGAACCGACATGGTAATGCCGGGTGACAACCTCGAGATTACAGTAACTCTGATCTATTCTGTAGCTTGTAACGTAGGTCTTCGTTTCGCTATCCGTGAAGGTGGACGTACAGTAGGTTCAGGTCAGATCACCGAACTTCTCGACTAAGAATTGCTTGGTAAGTTGGATTTTATCCAATCTTAAAATACATAAAAGCCGTTTTCCTTAACGGGAAAACGGCTTAATACACGGGCGTAGCTCAGTTGGTAGAGCACTGGTCTCCAAAACCAGGTGTCGGGAGTTCGAGCCTCTCTGCCCGTGCAAATTCTATCTATTCATATGAAAGTAGTAAACTATATCAAAGAGTCGTACACAGAACTTACCCAAAAGGTATCATGGCCAACCCGTACAGAACTGGTTAACAGTTCTATCGTGGTTTTGATTGCTTCCATCATCATCGCCTTGATAGTATGGGTTATGGATCTGGGTTTTGAAAAGATCATGACTTTCGTTTACGAAAAATTATTGTAATTAATTCAACGGGAGGGTCAAGAAGTGTCTGAAGCAACCAATTTTAAATGGTACGTCCTGCGTGCCTTTAGTGGCAAAGAGAACAAGGTTAGAGAATATGTTGATGCTGAAATCAAGAATTCTGATCTTGGACAGTTTGTAAATCAGATCGTGATTCCCACTGAGAAAAAGATAATTATTCGTAACGGGAAGCCCGTCACCAAGGAGATAAACCTTATGCCGGGCTATGTTTTGATTGAAGCAAACTTAGTAGGTGAAATTGCTCATCGCATTCGCCAGTTCCCCAATGTTTTCGGATTTCTTGAGGAGAAGAACAACGTTCCTACTCCTATCCGTGCTGCCGAGGTGAATCGCATTCTCGGCGTCGTGGATGAGATGCAGGAGAGTGAAGCTGATTTGCTTACTCCTTTCCTCAAAGACGAAAGCGTGAAGGTTGTGGCAGGTCCGTTTAACGGATTTACCGGCGTAATCGAGGAGGTTAACACTGAAAAGAAAAAACTCAAAGTAATGGTATTGGTATTCGGACGGAAAACTCCGCTCGAATTGTCTTTCAACCAGGTAGAACGGGAATAAACGGAATTGTTACAACCGGTTATTCTAATTTAATCTTCAAAAAATAACAATTATGGCTAAAGAGATTGCTGGACTTATTAAGCTACAGATTAAAGGGGGTGCGGCAAACCCATCTCCTCCGGTAGGACCTGCATTAGGTTCTAAAGGGATCAACATCATGGAGTTTTGCAAACAATTTAATGCCAGAACCCAGGATAAAGCCGGAAAGGTTTTACCTGTTGTTATCACCTATTATTCTGACAAATCATTCGACTTTATCGTTAAGACTCCTCCTGTAGCTGTTCAGTTACTGGAAGTTTCGAAATTAAAAAGCGGATCTGCAGAACCTAACCGTAAAAAGTTAGCTGAAATTACCTGGGATCAGGTAAAGCAGATTGCTGAAGATAAAATGGTCGATATGAACTGTTTTGAATTAAGCTCTGCCATGAAAATGGTAGCGGGTACAGCGAGAAGTATGGGTATTTCCGTAAAGGGAAGTTTTCCTGAAAACAATTAATTAACACTTCAATTATGAGTAAACTGACAAAAAATCAAAAGTTGGCAGCAGCTAAGATTGAAGCTGGGAAAGCCTATACACTAAAGGAAGCAGCTGATTTGGTTAAAGAAATTACAACCACAAAGTTTGATGCTTCTGTAGATATCGATGTACGCTTAGGTGTTGACCCTCGTAAAGCCAACCAAATGGTTCGCGGTGTAGTATCGCTTCCGAATGGTACTGGTAAAGAAATCAGGGTTCTTGCATTATGTACTCCCGATCAGGAAGCTGCAGCTAAAGAAGCTGGGGCCGACTTTGTGGGTCTCGATGAATATATCGATAAAATTAAAGGTGGCTGGACAGATGTTGATGTGATTATCACTCAGCCTGCCATCATGGGTAAATTAGGAGCTTTAGGTCGTGTACTCGGTCCACGTGGATTGATGCCGAACCCTAAAAGCGGAACTGTTACCACCGATGTTGCGAAAGCAGTTAAAGAAGTGAAACAAGGTAAAATCGACTTTAAAGTTGATAAATTCGGTATCGTTCATACCTCTATTGGTAAGGTGTCTTTCACCGCTGATAAGATAGTTGAAAATGCAAAAGAATTTGTTGCAACGCTTATGAAACTGAAACCAACAGCAGCTAAAGGTACGTATGTTAAGAGCATTTATCTTTCAAGCACAATGAGTGCGGGTGTGAAAATCGACCCCAAATCTGTTGAAGAATAAAATTTTAAGTTTATGAAAAAGGAAGATAAAAGCGCAATTATAAAACAACTTGAAGCTACAATTCAAGAGTATGCACACTTCTACCTGACTGATATTGGTGGGTTGAATGCAGCAGAAACCAGTAACCTTCGTCGCACCTGTAATAAGCAGGATGTGAAGTTGTTGGTGGTTAAAAATACCTTGCTTCGTAAAGCACTCGAAAATTCATCGGTTAATTTTGAAGAACTCTTTGGTTCTCTTACCGGTGCTACTTCATTGATGCTTTCGAATAATGGTAATGCTCCTGCAAAACTTATCAAAGATTTCAGCAAGGCCAGTAAAAGTAAAAAACCTTTACTGAAGGCTGCATACGTTGAAGAGTCATTCTATATTGGCGAAGACAATCTGGATACACTTATCAGCATCAAGAGCAAAAACGAACTTATTGGCGAAATCATCGGATTGTTGCAATCGCCTGCTAAGAACGTTGTGTCCGCACTCCAATCAGGAGGAACTACTATTCACGGCGTGTTAAAAACATTGTCGGAAAGATAATTTTCAGAAAAAAATAAAAATAAATACTATAAATTTTAAGACAATGGCAGATTTGAAAGCTTTTGCAGAACAATTGGTTAACTTAACAGTAAAAGAAGTAAACGAGTTAGCTCAGATTTTGAAAGATGAATATGGTATCGAACCCGCTGCTGCAGCTGTTGCTGTTGCCGCTGGCCCTGCCGCTGCTGCTGCTGATGCAGTTGAAGAAAAAAATTCATTTGATGTTATTTTGAAAGCCGCCGGTGCTAATAAATTGGCAATCGTTAAATTGGTAAAAGAACTGACTGGTCTTGGTCTGAAAGAAGCTAAAGACTTAGTAGATGCTGCTCCTTCGAAAATTAAAGAAGGTGTAACAAAAGACGAAGCAGATGCCCTTAACAAAGCGTTGACAGAAGGCGGAGCTGAAGTTGAACTTAAATAATTTCACCTGAAATTCAGGATCCTGGTTTAGATTCCACCCCACAGGTGGAGTCTAAACCTTTTATCGTCTATTATAATTTCGAACTCATTTCGCGGGTTCACATCACGTTAAGTTCACCGCATCACCACATATAAATCTTTGAAAATGTCTTCATTAAATAAAGATCAAAGAATCAATTTTGCTTCCATCAAAACTCCATTTGATTACCCGGATTTTCTGGAAGTACAATTAAAATCTTTTCAGGACTTTTTTCAGATGGATACTTCACCTGAAAAAAGAAAGACTGAGGGGCTCTATAAAGTTTTCATGGAAAACTTTCCGATAGCAGATACACGTAATAATTTTATTCTCGAGTTCTTAGACTATTATGTAGATCCTCCCCGTTACAGCATTGAAGAATGCATTGAACGTGGTTTAACTCACTCAATCCCCCTAAAAGCTAAACTTAAGCTCTATTGTACCGATCCTGATCATGAGGATTTTGATACGGTGATTCAGGATGTGTACCTTGGCCCCATCCCTTACATGACTCCTAAGGGTACCTTCGTGATCAATGGTGCCGAACGTGTTATCGTTTCACAGCTCCATCGTTCACCCGGTGTTTTCTTCGGTCAGAGTGTGCATGCTAATGGAACTAAACTCTATTCTGCACGTATTATCCCTTTCAGAGGTTCCTGGATTGAATTTGCCACTGATATTAATAATGTGATGTACGCGTACATCGACCGGAAAAAGAAATTACCGGTTACCACCCTCCTGCGTGCTATTGGCTTCGAAAGCGACAAAGATATTCTTGAGATTTTCAATCTTGCCGAAGAGATTAAAGTTAATAAGGCCAGCCTTAAAAAGGCACTCGGTCAGAAATTAGCAGCCCGTGTTCTTAAAAGCTGGGTCGAAGACTTTGTGGATGAAGATACCGGTGAGGTTGTAAGTATCGAACGTAATGAAGTGGTTATCGATCGTGAAACCATACTCGAAGCAAAACATATCGAAGATATTATCGAGTCGGGTGCTCAAACCGTTCTCTTACACAAGGGTGATACAAATCAAAACGATTATGCTATCATCTACAATACCCTTCAGAAGGACCCGAGTAACTCCGAAAAGGAAGCTGTTCTGTATATCTACAAACAGTTGCGTAATGCGCTTCCTGCTGATGATTCCTCTGCCCGTGAGGTAATCAACAATCTTTTCTTCTCCGAGAAAAGATATGATTTGGGTGATGTGGGTCGTTTCCGTATTAACCGGAAATTAAACCTGACCATCAACCCTGATGTTCGTGTGCTTACCAAGGAAGATATTATTGAAATTATCAAGTACCTTATCGAACTGATAAATTCAAAAGCTGAAGTGGACGATATCGACCACCTTAGCAATCGTCGTGTTCGTACTGTAGGTGAACAGCTGTACAATCAGTTCAGTGTTGGTTTATCACGTATGGCCCGTACTATTCGCGAACGTATGAATGTTCGCGACAACGAAGTATTTACTCCTATTGATCTTATCAATGCCAAGAGTATCTCTTCGGTTATAAATTCGTTCTTCGGAACAAATGCTCTTTCTCAGTTTATGGACCAACAGAATCCATTGGCTGAAATAACTCATAAACGTCGTATGTCGGCACTCGGACCAGGCGGTTTGTCACGTGAACGTGCCGGTTTCGAGGTTCGTGACGTACACTATACTCACTACGGTCGTCTTTGTCCGATCGAAACTCCTGAAGGGCCAAACATTGGTCTTATTTCTTCTCTTTGCGTTTTTGCCAAGATCAATGAACTTGGCTTTATCGAAACTCCTTATCGTAAAGTAACGAATGCTGTTGTTGATTTATCCGAGAAAGGCGTTACTTACTATACGGCTGAAGAAGAAGAAGAACTGGTAGTGGCTCAGGGTAATGCCCCTCTTAATGCTGACGGAACCTTTATCCGTTCGCGTGTAAAGGCTCGTTTAGGTGCCGACTTCCCGGTAATTACTCCCGAAGAAGTTCACCTGATGGACGTTGCTCCTTCGCAGATTGCTTCTATAGCTGCAGCGTTAATTCCTTTCCTCGAACATGATGATGCTAACCGTGCGCTCATGGGATCAAACATGATGCGCCAGGCAGTACCGTTGCTTCGTTGCGAAGCTCCGATTGTAGGAACCGGTATCGAAGGTCAGCTGATTCGCGATTCGCGTACACAGATTACCGCCGAAGGTAAGGGTGTAATTGAATATGTGGATGCCGATTGTATCAAAGTACGATACGAACGTACCGAGAATGAGGAGTTCGTAAGTTTTGACAGTGCTGTAAAGGAATATAAATTATTAAAGTTCCAGAAAACCAACCAAAATACTACTATCGACCTTCGTCCGCTGGTACGCAGGGGTGATAAGGTTGAAAAAGGAATGATTCTTACAGAGGGTTACTCTACTCAAAAGGGTGAGCTGGCTATCGGTAAGAACCTGAAGGTTGCATTTATGCCCTGGAAAGGTTACAACTTTGAGGATGCGATTGTGATCAACGAACGTCTGGTTCGTGATGATGTATTTACGTCTATCCATGTTGTAGAACAATTACTTGAAGTACGTGAAACCAAACGTGGAGTGGAAGAGTTTACATCCGATATCCCGAATGTAAGTGAAGAAGCTACCCGCGATCTGGACGAAAATGGTATTATTCGTATTGGTGCCCGTATCGAACCGGGTGATATAATTATTGGTAAGATTACTCCTAAGGGAGAATCTGATCCTTCACCTGAAGAGAAATTGCTTCGTGCCATCTTCGGTGATAAAGCCGGTGATGTGAAGGATGCTTCTTTGAAAGCTACTCCTTCTTTATCAGGTACCGTAATAAACAAACGCCTGTTCTCAAAAGCTCAGAAAAACAGAAAGTCGAAACTGGCCGATAAAGCCGTTCTGCCTCGCCTGGATGAGGAGTTTGAAGCACAGGCTGCCGTTCTTAAAAATACATTGATCGAAAAACTGCTGGTGCTCATCGGCGATAAATTATCTGCCGGTGTGAAGGATTTCCTGGGAACTGATCTTATATCACGCAACAGTAAATTCACCGAAGAGAGACTGCGCGAAATCGATTATAGTACTGTTCAGCTGGTTAAGTGGACCACCGATTCACAGAAGAATGAACTCATCCGTGAGTTGATTCTTAATTATCTGAAGAAGTATAAAGAGTTAGACGCTCAGATTAAACGTCAGAAGTTTAATATCACCATTGGGGATGAACTTCCTACCGGTATTGTTCAGGTAGCAAAAGTATACATCGCCAAAAAACGTAAAATCCGCGTAGGGGATAAGATGGCAGGTCGTCACGGTAACAAGGGTATCGTTTCGCGTATCGTAAGCCAGGAAGATATGCCGTTCCTCGAAGATGGTAGTCCGGTGGATATCGTATTGAATCCGCTTGGTGTACCTTCACGTATGAACCTTGGTCAGATTTTCGAAACTGTACTTGGCTGGGCAGGAAAAGAACTGGGAGTTACCTTTGCTACCCCAATCTTCGACGGTGCTCACCTGGAAGACCTTGACATTTGGACTTCAAAGGCCAACGTTCCTCAGTATGGTAAAACATACCTGTACGACGGTGGTACCGGAGAACAGTTCGACCAACCGGCTACGGTAGGTATAATTTATATGCTGAAGCTGGGTCACATGGTAGAAGATAAAATGCACGCCCGTTCGATCGGTCCATACTCGCTTATTACTCAGCAACCGCTTGGTGGTAAAGCTCAGTTTGGTGGACAGCGTTTCGGGGAAATGGAAGTGTGGGCTCTGGAAGCATTCGGAGCTGCCCATATCCTGCAGGAAATCCTGACAGTGAAATCGGATGACGTAATGGGACGTGCCCGTACTTACGAAGCAATCGTTAAGGGCGATCCTATGCCGGCTCCGGGAATTCCGGAATCACTCAATGTGTTATTACATGAATTGAGAGGTTTGGGATTAAGCGTCAACTTAGAATAATTAAGTAAATTCAAAGAAAGTTATGGCTTTTAAAACAGATAATAAGCTAAAATCAAATTTCAATAAAATTTCTATCGGACTTGCATCGCCCGAAGAGATTTTAAAATTATCAAGTGGCGAGGTTCTCAAACCGGAGACTATTAACTACAGAACTTATAAACCTGAACGTGATGGTTTGTTCTGTGAGCGTATTTTCGGTCCTACCAAGGATTTCGAATGCCATTGTGGTAAGTACAAGCGTATTCGTTACAAAGGAATTGTGTGCGACCGGTGTGGTGTTGAGGTAACCGAGAAAAAGGTTCGTCGCGAACGTATGGGTCACATTCAGCTGGTAGTTCCTGTTGCTCATATCTGGTATTTCCGTTCGTTGCCCAATAAAATCGGGTACCTGCTTGGAATGCCTACCAAAAAGCTGGATGCCATTATCTATTACGAAAAATATGTAATTATCCAGGCCGGGGCTGCTGAAAACGGTGAAAATATAATTGATGGTGAGTTGATCACGGAAGAGGAATACCTCGATATTTTGGATGCACTTCCACGTGAAAACCAACTGCTTGACGATACTGATCCTAACAAATTTGTTGCTAAAATGGGTGCAGATGCTATTCTGGATCTTTTGCAACGTCTTAACCTGGATGAACTATCGTACGACCTGCGTCATAAGGCAAGTAACGACTCATCACAACAACGTAAAAATGATGCACTGAAACGTCTGCAAATTGTAGAATCGTTCCGTGCTTCTCATCACCGTAACAAACCGGAATGGATGGTCATTAAGATCGTACCGGCAATTCCGCCCGAATTGCGTCCG
>JAQUYE010000164.1 GCA_028691965.1 Paludibacter sp.
CCGTCTATATCAGCATACCCTGAATCGTTCAGGTGTTTCGGACGTTCACAGAACACCCCAACCTTAGCTCCGATCCACTTTCCTTCACGGGCGGAGAACATCTTTCCGATGGAAGCAAATCGTTTACCATCGGTACTGTAGCTATAATCACAGTGTGTTAATGGAATTCTTACTCCATCACTATTGTTAACCCAAACCTGCTTCACTTCCCCACGAAGGTACACGGTTGAATCCTTCATGGGCAGTTCTTCTACCACTACTTCCTCCTGTCCGTTTACTGCATTGCGACAAACAGTCTGTTGCAGTACCAACCCGTTTTCAGTATGCACGAGTGATAAAGTCGAGTAATCCTGTCCCATAATTGCCAATCCGGCTCTTTCGCCGGTCTTAAACGGATGGAAAGTAAGCTTGGTAGTGGCTTTAAAATCAGGTGCCGGTAACTTCTGCAGTAACAAATGCGGAGCATTATACAGGTTACGGGCTTCATCGATGGTTTCCATAGCAAACAGTCGGAGATAGCCCTTTTCACCTGCTGCATAATACCAGAGTGGAGAGTTGTTAGCTTGCCATTGCCATTGTAAGCCTAAAGTACGTTTATCAAATTCGTCGTTTTCAACCGGAGTAGCAACCGGATAGCTGGCGCCTACATTCGGTTTATTCCAGGTCAGTACAGGTGTTCCGCATCCATCGCCGTCCTTGTCCTCACCCATTACCGGCCAATCATTTACCCATCGCATGGGCTGAAGATGTACAACACGACCATAAGCGTATAAGTCCTGAAAATGAAAGAACCAGTCTTCTTTTCCATCGGGGGTATCTACCCATGCTCCCTGGTGCGGACCATTCACATCTGATGTACCCTGAGCCAGTACTATCTTTTCTTCGTACGGACCGTAGACTGACTTCGAGCGAAGTGCCAGCTGCCATCCCGGTTTCACGCCACCGGCAGGTGCAAAGATATAATAGTAACCATTGCGTTTGTGGAACTTGGGACCTTCAATTGTTGGATGAGCGGGATGTCCGTCGAATACGAGCCGGCTTTCGGTTAACGCACGGGTACCATCAGGCGTCATTTCAAAGATGGCCAGCACACTTTTCATCCCAGCACGACTACCGGCGAAGCCATGAACCACATAAGCTCTGCCATCTTCATCCCACAGCGGAGCAGCATCAATAAGTCCTTTTCCTGCCTTTACCAGTACCAGTGGCGACCAGGGACCTTTCGGATCTGATGCTTTTGTCATATACACTCCTGCATCAGGATCGCCATAGTAAATATAGAATTCGTTGTTGTGATAGCGTATACTTGGAGCCCATACCCCGTTACCATGCTGCATCGACGAGAAGCGCTCAACAGGTGTTAACTGTGGCAATGCATGTCCGATAAGCGTCCAGTTAACCATATCGCGCGAATGAAGTATCGGTAAACCCGGAGTGTTGGCAAACGAAGAAGATACCATGTAGTAATCTTCGCCGGCTCTACACACATCAGGGTCAGAATAGTCGGCATAGATTACCGGGTTTTTATACTTACCATTACCTAAATCCGACACCCATACTTTCGAAACATAAGGAGCCTGTTCGACTTTCAGGTACTTTTTCAGGTCAGTCTTTGACGAAGCCTGTATGGCAGAAGCAAACATACCGGCAACAGCACGTGCTCCTTTTTCAACAAAATGGGTGTTATCGTCGAGTCCCCCGGGGAACAGTCGACTTTCGCCCGGCGCATACTTGTGGAAGAACTGACGTGAACCGGCCACTCCAGTACTGGTAAGCCATTCCGCTGTTTGCGTTTCCATATCTACAAGCTCCACCTTCTGCTGCTTTGCCACTTCCTTCACGATTCCCGGATATACACCGTGAGTATAAACCAGTTTACCGTCCGAATCAAATTTCCGGCGCATCACCGGTGTACACAATATAGGTGTAGCTTTTTTAGCTTTTGTTTCTTTAATAAATCGTTCCAGGTTAGCACGGTACTCATCGGGAGTTGTATAACGACCCACTTTCTCAATAGCACCATCGTTATGGCCGAACTGAATAATCACATAATCACCGGGCTGGATTTCGTTCATAATTTTATCCCACCACCCTTCAGCACGGAAGGTCTTTGTACTACGACCATTTTTTGCAAAATTCCTGACAATCACCTCATCGGTTAAGAATTCGGGCAACAACTGTCCCCAACCTCTTTCAAGAAATTCCTCGGGACTAAGCGTTCCGCGAAGAGAATCCAACACATTCTTGTAATAGACCTTATCGGCCATTGTAGAATCACCTGCCATATACACTCTGACAGGACGATTGCCGGCAGCACTGAACATCAGCACAGTGGCCAGTAGAAGAAGAAATTTAAACCTCATAAATAAAACTAATTGATTATTGATATTTGCTGTAAAGATAAAAAAAAAGTCTGAAACCACCCCTTTACCGGCAAGTGGTTTCAGACCTGAAGTCACTGTTCCAATCTACCTAAGTACCTTACGGGTAAAAATAGATTGTTCGTTGGTTAATCGTACTATACATGAAATTCCAACAGGGAAAGTGTGTGAAGCTGCTGTTGCACGTAACTGTGCCAACAAAACTCCATTCAGTGAATAGACTGATACTAATGAACCTTCTTCCAGATTGTTAACCTGAAGGCTACCGTTCACAAACACTGCTTTTACTGCCAGGGCCGATGTCACTTCGGGAAGTGAAGTTAATACTCCACTGCTGACCGGGTCACTTAATGCCCCTGATTCAGCAACGGCAACCACGGAGTATACTGCATCCTCATCAAAAGCAGCATCCGTTGCCGTAGTCTGCGTTGTTAAAGCAATTACCTCATGATTACGTATCACTACATAGGATATGGCATAGGG
>JAQUYE010000074.1 GCA_028691965.1 Paludibacter sp.
CGCCAGCGAACCCAATGTACGCGACTGTACCGATATGGATTACCGTAAGGCACTGTGCGGACCTACAGCCCTTGGCCCATCGACCGAGTATTTCAATGCCTATGCCCTGATGAATGCACAGGCTATTCACGAAGGACTTACAGCTATTGATCCCGACACACGTGTGTTCCAGCTTACCCGTTCGGGATTTGCAGGATTGCAGCGCTATGCTACCGCCACCTGGAGTGGCGACATTGCTACCCGCTGGGAAGATATGAAAGCTCAGATTCCGGCAGGTATTAATTTTGCTATGAGTGGTATCCCTTACTGGACCATGGATAATGGAGGATTTTGTGTAGAGAAACGCTACGAACAAGCTCCCGAAGGTTCGGCCGACCGCGAAGAATGGCGTGAGCTGAATGCACGCTGGCACCAGTTCGGAGCCTTTGTGCCCCTGTTCCGCACCCACGGTCAGTTCCCGTTCCGCGAGCTATGGAACATAGCACCCGAAAACCATCCGGCCTACAAAACCATGTTGTATTACACACAACTGCGGTACCGGCTGATGCCTTATATCTATTCCTTAGCCGGAAAAACCTGGTTCGACGACTATACGCTGATGCGCGGACTTATCATGGATTATCCCGAAGATCCTGCTACAGCCCACATCGGCGATCAGTTCCTCTTCGGTAACAACCTCATGGTGTGCCCGGTGTACGAATACAAGGCACGTAGCCGCGAAGTCTATTTCCCCGCAGGCACCAACTGGTACGACCTGTACACGGGCAAGCTCTACGAAGGCGGACAAAAACTTACGGTGAATGCGCCCTACGATCGCATCCCGGTATTTGTGCCTGCCGGTGCAATTCTTCCTACAGGAGAACTCATCCAACATACCAATGAAGTACAGGACGACCTTACAATCTACGTATACAAAGGAAAAGACGGAGCCTTTACCCTTTACGAAGATGAAGGTGATACCAACAACTATCAGAACGGGAAATTCACCCGTATCCCATTCACCTACGACGAATCAAGTGCTACGCTTACTATCGGCGATCGCGAAGGAAGCTACGAAGGCATGACCTCCAATCGGGACTTCACCCTTGTTGCTATCGATCCTGTAAAAGCCGGCGGACTCGACACTCCTGTAAAAAATGCACAAACAATTCACTACAGCGGTCAGAAAATCAATATCATTTTATAGTTAACTTTAAATAAACACGGAAGTATGAATGAAAAACAAGTGATTAGATGTGTTCGAAGGCTCTCCATGAGTTTTCTGAACAAAATGGTCCTCCTTGCAGTAATCCTGAGTCTGTCGGGATTAGCTGCAGCGCAGAACAACACTGGCTCTGTCAGTGGCACTATCGTAGCCGACGCTACCGGCGATGCTCTTATCGGAGTGAGTGTGGTAGTGGAAGGCACTAACCAGGGAACAATTACCGATTTCAACGGTCGTTTTTCCCTGCAGGCTGTCAACGGCCAGACCCTGCGTATCTCCTACATCGGCTACAAAACACAGGAAGTCGTGATAAGCAGCCCGCGGATGGAAATCCGCATGGTGGAAGACACGGAAGCCCTGGATGAAATCATTGTAGTGGGGTATGGAGTTCAGAAAAAGAAACTGAATACCGGCGCCACCTTGCAGGTAAAAGGCGACGACCTGGTAAAAATGAATACCGTGAGTCCACTGCAGGCTTTACAGGGTAAAACTCCGGGTGTCAACATCAGCGCAACTTCGGGTCAACCGGGTTCTGGTATGAAAGTAGTAGTGCGTGGACTGGGTACCATTGGCAACTCCGGACCGCTCTACATTATCGATGGAATCGAGGGAGATATTTCCGTATTGAACGCTTCCGACATTCAATCAATCGATGTTCTTAAAGATGCTGCTTCGGCTGCTATCTACGGAGCACAGGCTGCCAACGGGGTAATACTGGTAACTACCAAACAAGGTTCACAAGGAAAGGGTAAAGTATCGTTCGACGCTTATTATGGTGTTCAGAATGCTGCCCGCATCACTCCGATGCTGAATGCCGATCAGTATAAGATTATCATGGACGAACAAGCCCTGAACTCCGGATCGGGTAACTACGACTGGGCAGGGATGAACAACCTGGCCGATACCGATTGGGTGGGACAAATGTTCAAGAAAAACGCTGTGACCGAGAACTACTCGTTCAACGTAAGCGGAGGGTCGGCAGGATCGATCTATTCGATGTCGCTGAATTATACCGGACAGGAAGGTATTGCCGGTGGAAAGGACGTTTCCAACTACGAACGGTATGGTTTCCGCATCAATACGGAACACAATCTCTATGAGGACATCCTGAAAGTAGGTCAACACCTTAACTTCAATTACATCCGCAATACGGGTATCAGCGTAGGCAACCAGTACAACAACACCCTGAGAGGTGCGTTTGCCACCTCACCCCTGGCACCGGTTTACAGCGACAACAACATCTTCGACAGTCCGTACAACGACACCAGCAATTCCGATTGGTACAATGGCGACGGCAACCCTTATGGTTCGATGATGACCAATACGAATAACAAAAGCGACGGACAACGACTTGCAGGCGATATCTACGCCGAACTTGAACCCGTGAAGAACCTGAAACTGAAAACGATATTCGGGATGAACTATTATGCTTCGGAATACCGTAGCTATACGCCCCTTTACCAGTTCTCTATTTATTCGTACAACAAGCAGCACACTACCATCAACCAGAATATGAGCAAGGGACATACACTCACCTGGTCGAACACTGCTTCCTACGATTTCACCGTGAACGACGATCATGCCTTCAATGCCCTTATAGGGATGGAAGCAGTACGGTATCAGGGCACTTACCTGTCGGCTTCCAACTGGAACCTGCTGGCTCAGTTTGATGATTTTGCACATGCTTATCTCGACAATACTACCGGCAAGGCCTATCTCGACGACGATGGAAACGTAGTAGAAACCCGTTCGGTGAATGGTAAGCCGGAGAATATCTACCGCCGCCTCTCCTACTTCGGACGTATAGGCTATAACTACCGCGAGAAATACCTGTTTAATGCAACTCTTCGTGCCGACGGATCGTCGAAGTTTGCAAAAGGTAGTCAGTGGGGTTACTTCCCCTCCTTATCTGCCGGCTGGGTGGTAAGTAGTGAGGACTTTATGGAAGAAACTACCGAATGGCTCGATCAACTGAAGTTACGGGCAAGCTGGGGACAGGTAGGAAATCAGAACATTGACGATTTCCAGTTTGCCTCACCCATCAACACCTCTACCGGATATACCAGTGATAATCCGGCAGCATTCTATAATTTCGGTACCGGTGGAACCAATGTGGCAGGAGCCTATCCAAGTCGCCTCTCGAACGAAAAGGTTCGCTGGGAAACATCGGAGCAAACGAATATCGGACTGGATGCCCGTTTCCTAAAATCACGCCTGGGAGTAATTGCCGACTTCTATGTTAAAACCACAAAAGACTGGTTAGTACAGGCACCGATTCTTGGAACAGCCGGAGCTGGCGCACCGTTTATAAATGGTGGTGACGTTAAAAATACCGGTTTTGAACTGGCTGTCGACTGGAACGATAATATTGGCAAATTGCGGTATTCGTTCGGTGTAAACGGAGCATTTAATAAAAACGTGGTCGGTAATATACCTACCGAAGATGGTATTATCCACGGACTAATAAATATGCTGTACGATAACTCAGAAGAATTCTATCGCGCACAGAATGGTCATGCTATCGGTTACTTCTGGGGATATGAAACCGAAGGTATCTTCCAGAATCAGGCTGCTATCGACGCACGCAAGCAAGCCGGCTTAGGAATCTTACAATCGAAGGTAAAACCGGGCGACGTAATTTATACCGACCGTAATAAAGACGGTGTGATTAACACAGAAGATAAAACAGACCTTGGTAATGGTATGCCATCCTTTACCTACGGACTTAACTTCGGGTTGGATTACGAAGGATTCGACTTTAGTGTCAATGCCAACGGAGTTGCAGGTAACAAGATTGTACAATCCTACCGCAACCACGCCAACAAACAGGCTAATTATACTACCTCCATCCTTAATCGCTGGACCGGTGAAGGAAGCTCCGACCGGATTCCACGCGTTACCGAGACCAATGTGAACTGGCAGTTCTCCGACCTCTACCTGCAGGACGGCGACTTCCTCCGCATCAGCAACATCACGTTGGGATATGACTTCTCAAAACTGGTGAAAACTAAGTTTATCAGCCAGCTTCGCCTTTACGGACAGGTACAAAACGCCTTTACCTTTACCCGTTACGATGGGATGGATCCTGAAATCGGATACGGAACATCAGGCTGGGTATCAGGAATCGACCTTGGCTATTATCCACGTCCGAGAACCTTTATGGTAGGAGTAAATCTTAAATTCTAACAAACACTAACAACAGAATCTATGAACAAGATAAAAATATATGGATTAATGACCGGTCTGGCGAGTCTGCTGCTGGTGTCCTGCTCCGATAACTTTCTGGATGTAGAACCACAGACTTCCATTCTCGACCAAAACTTTTACAAGACCGAAGCAGATGCTGAGATGGCCCTGATTGGTTGCTACGATGGATTTCAACGTACTACCTCCAATGGCACCCAGTCCTTTTACATCACCTCTGAAATCCTGTCCGACAATTGTTTCGGAGGAACCGGTAATACCGACGGCCGTGCATTTCAGGCACTCGACCGCTTCGACATTAGCGAATCACCTTCCGACAATAATATCTTTAACGACACATGGACATCCTATTATGCCGGCATTTTCAGGTGTAATACCTTATTAATGAAATTACCCGGAATAGAGAAATGGTCGTCCGACAGTGCTGAAGTGATTGAGAAAACACGTAATCGAATTGAAGGAGAAACACGTTTCCTGCGTGCCATCTTATACTTTGACCTGGTACGGTTGTTCGAGAAAGTACCCTTGTTGACTGAACCCACCACGGATAATGTGCCACAGGCAGATCCTGCAGAAACCTATCGGTTAATTGTAGAAGATCTTCAGTTTGCTGCTGCCAACATCCCTGCAGATGCCTATCCGAAAGCTAATGCAGCTCAAAACGACGGACGTGTAACAGCACATGCTGCCAAAGCAATGCTGGCTCGTGTTTACTTATTCTACACCGGTTATTATGCAAAAGACGACCTTGGTGTAACAAAAGCACAAGTTTTAACCGGTCTGGAAGAAGTGATAAGCAGTACGGAGTTTGACCTGTTGCCTGAATTTAAATCCCTGTGGCCTGCCTCCAGCTATGCAGCTAACGAAGCCGACAATACCCTCGACAAATCAGGATATGCCGGCAGAGGAAACAAGGAAGTAGTATTTGCTCAGAAATTCAATAACACACAGGATTACAACGGGATGGTCGACGGAAACCGATGGTTGGTAATGATGGGTATGCGTAATACCAACTGGTCGCCCTACGGTAAAGGATGGGGAGCAGCTACAGTGAACCCTAAACTATCACAGGCTTATCAGAGTATTGACAAGCGGAAGACAGCTTCCATCATCGACCTTGCAGGCGAAGGAATAGAAGCTGACTTTGACAAGAAAGACCAACGGGAATACACCGGTTATACAGTTAAGAAGTATACCCCCACTGCTTTACCCGACGGAACATCCGACACCGGAGGATCGAACGACTTCCAGATTTCACAGGATCAGGATTATATAGTAATTCGCTATGCCGATGTACTGCTAATGGCTGCCGAACTCGGATCAGCTAACGGACTGGAATACTTTAACAAGGTACATACCCGCGCGGGATTAGCGGAAAAAGGAAGTATCACTGCTGCCGACATACTGGAAGAACGTCGCCTTGAATTTGCACTTGAAGGGATTCGTTACTGGGACCTCTTACGTCAGGGTCTGAGCACAGCTGCTGCCATTATCCAGGAAAATCAGACTGTATTGAGTGGAGGAGTTGCCGATGAAGTCGTAATCTCGGCAAGCAATATCACTAAAACAAGAGGATTCATGCAGATTCCTAACACACAGATCACCTTATCCAACGGAGTGCTGAAACAGAACCCGGGTTGGGAATAATAACATCTAAAACACAACACTACTATGCATAAAATAGTTAAATTATTCACCTTGCTGCCGCTTCTGGCACTATTGATAACATCCTGCACCCCCGAAGAATACATGCTGGGAGCAGTAGATGTTACTCCCGACGAATTAGTGGAAGGCATCGCATTTAAAATTGAACACGATGCCAACAACCCCAACATTGTGTATCTGAAAAGTCTGATGGGCCCCGAATATACTCCGGTATGGTCGCACCCCCAGGGACGCAGTCAGGATGCCACCGTTACCCTTAAAATCCCGTTTGCAGGAACCTACGACGTACAATTTGGCGTAATGACCCGCGGAGGGGTAGTTTATGGTGATACAGTACAGTTTGTAGTCGACGACATGTACGCCGATTTTGTCAGTGATCCGATGTGGGCTCTGTTATCAGGTGGTTCGGGACAGGAAAAGACCTGGTACCTCGACCTGGATGCAGAGGCTTTAAGTCGCGCCTTTATCGGACCCTTGTATTTCTATGGCACCAACGACAGCTGGTTCTCAGTTACCGAAGGAATAGCCGTAGGTGGCGACTCCTGGAACTGGAATCCCGACTACAAAGGCAATTCATGGCTGATGACAGCTGCCGATTTCGGAAGCATGACTTTCAGTCTGAAAGGAGGAGCTTTTGTCAGCGTTAATCATTTGACCATTCCTGCCAGAGGTATTGAAAACGGGAACTACATGATCGACACCGACAACTATACCATGCGTATGCAGGGAGCTTCGCCACTTCATGATTCAGGACGTGACGGAGTGGTTATCGACTGGGGTGACATTAAGATATTATCCCTTACCGAAAACACCATGCAGTTAGGCGTATTACGCGACGCGGTACTTTCGGGTGAAGGTGCTTGTTTATTGGTGTATAACTACATCTCGAAAGACTATCGCGACAACTGGACACCGGGTGAAACTGCTGAGCCGGAACCACAACTGCCCGACGGATGGCAGGATGATGTATCACAGACAGTATCGAAATCGATAAAATGGGTATTATCTCCTACTACTCCGTTCAACTGGGCTAACCTCGACGGATCGTTGATGAATGTGGAATGGACTTCGCCTGAAACCTATGCCGACTGGACCGGATTTACAGCCGCAGCTGCTGCCGGTTATGCTAACTTCTCACTAACACTCAACTCGGACGATATGAGTGCCAGCTATGTGGCTCCCGACGGAACTACCGAAAAAGGAAGCTTTACACTCGATGAAAAGGGGATTTATACCTTCACCGGGATTAAACCTAACTTTGTTATCAGTGGCGGATGGGTAACCCTGACCACCACCGATGAGAACCAGTGGAGAATAACCAAAATCGAAAAAGATGCCAGCGGCAACGTAACAGGCATGTGGGTTGGAAAACGTGATGTGGAAAAACCGGAGTATATGGTTTACCACCTGGTTCCTCAGGTAGGAGCTGCACAGGTCGATCCATTAGCCCCCTGGAAGAAGGCCCTGGTTGGGAAAACGCTGAAGCCCGATGTTAACTGGTTTATCGATTGGATTAACTTCGATTTCACCGGTGGATGGACTACACCCACTACCTTTGGAACCGATTATACCACCAACGGATGGGTATGGAATGAAATGACACGCACCATTGCCGAAAGTGCAAGCTTACGCTTCGAAGCCGACGGTGCCGGTATTAAGGTAATCTTTACTCAGGATGTTTACGATGAAGCAGGTGGTGTTATTGAAGCTCCAAGAACTGTTAGTGGTAAAGTGGTAATCGATCCGGATAAACCATCCATGAAATTCGAATTCCCGCTGGTGAACTACACCGGAAGTGCCGGAGCATGGCTAAACACCGACAATGCGAAAGGAGCAAACTGGACAAAAGCTCTTGAACAAAACGAATGGATAGTAGTGCCTCATGGAGGTAGCTCACTGGCCAGTATTGACACCGACGGACTTTGGCTGGGTATTGTAGCGAATGCTGTTGCAGGAGGCGATGCCAAGGATGAGTTACTGATATTCCACTATGTAAAAGCTGAATAATTGTTTGTTTACCGGGCTTGTCGGTCGCATACGCCCGACAAGCCCTCTTTTTCCGGTAAACGGCCTTTATTACTACCTTTGTACGAAACCATCATAGTATTACCAATGAATAAATTTGCTTTTATCTTTACTAAGCTGCTTTTACTCCTGCTTACCGTTTCTGTTAGTGCCTGTAAACCGGAACCCGACATCACTCCAGAGTTAATTCTCGCTAAAGAGTCGATCGAATTTGCAAGCGAAGGAGCTACAGTGAAGCTGGCTATCAGGTCGAACCTCGACTGGACTGCAGTATCTTCCGATGCCTGGTGTACGGTAACTCCGGCCTCGGGTGTTCCCGGCACCTTTCAACTTAACGTGAGCGCCGAAGCAAATCCCGCTGCAGCTACCCGCGAAGCCAGTCTGACGATAACTGCCGGCAGTTTATCCAAAACAGTAATTATTAGTCAGGGACTTACCAACTCCCTTACCGTATCCCCCGGGTCATTTGACCTGTCGGCCGACGCTACAGAGATTAGTCTGCAGGTCAGTGCAGGACTCCCTGTAACTGCCGAAAGCTCTGTCGACTGGATGAGTCTAAAATCTAATTCAGCTGATGGGATGACCTTTGTTTTTAGTGTTGGTGCCAATACAGGTTCGCTTTCCCGCACAGGAACCCTCACATTTAATTCGGGCACATTAAGTAAAGTGGTAACCATTACTCAGGAGTCACAGTCGACCTCCATCCCCGACGATGCAACCGGCATGAGCAGCAGTGTACTGCAATTGGCAGCTAACATGCATATGGGCTGGAATTTAGGGAATACACTCGAAGTACCCGGCAGTGAACTTGGCTGGGGAAATCCGATGGCAACTCAAACGCTGATTGATTCGGTAAAGGCAGCAGGCTTCAATACCATACGAATTCCGTGTGCATGGGACAGTTATATTGAAGATCGCACTACACACAAGATTAAAGATAGCTGGTTGCAACGGGTAAAGGAAGTTATTGATTATTGCTACAACAATCAGATGTACGTAATTATCAACATCCACTGGGATGGCGGATGGCTGGAAGAGAACCCGACCTATGCAAAGCAGGCTGAAGTAAACGACAAACAACGTGCGCTGTGGGAACAGATAGCGGTTTACTTCCGCGACTACGATGAGCATTTACTATTTGCCGGCACGAACGAGGTTCATGCTGATTACGGTCAGCCTACCCAGGAGCACCTTACGGTACAGATGTCGTACAACCAGACCTTTGTAGATGCCGTACGCTCCACAGGAGGACGAAACACCTACCGTACCCTGGTAGTGCAGGCTTACAATACCAATATCAATTTAGCTGTAGCGCACCTGAAAGTACCGGTTGATCCTACTTCAGGACGTATGATGGTTGAAGTACATTACTACGACCCTTATGAATTTACTCTCGATACCGGATCGGGAAGTATTTCACTCTGGGGAGAACCTTACAAGAAATACGGGAAAGTGCCCGGCTGGGGACTGGAAGCTCATGTAAAAGACCAGTTTGGCAAAATGAAAACTAATTTTGTGGACAAAGGATATCCCGTTATACTCGGTGAATACGGAGCACAGCGCCGTAGTTCCATCACCGGCGAAGCGCTGGAATGGCACTTAGCCTCCCGCGCCTATTTTTACGAATACGTAACCCGTGAAGCCAAAAATGCAGGATTAGTACCTGTATACTGGGATAATGGCTTTAACGGTAACAATACCTTTGCACTTTTCACCCGTTCGAGTGGTGCCGTGTACGACCGACAGGCATTGAAAGGACTGATGGATGGAGCAAACGCAGGAAACTATCCGTTTTGATGGTACATTGAAAAATAGAAGTGTTTAACCAAACCTTAGCTTAAAAGAGCAGAAGAATGACAGCTTCTGCTCTTTTTATTTCCTGAACTTCCCTTTAAGAGCAAGAAACTTGTTCTCAATCAGCTTTTTGGACAGAAAAGCAACTAACAGGGTGCCGGTGGTAACCAGCAGGTAAAATACGGTAGTCGACAGCCAGGGCGATAGTTGCGACAAGAACCCTTGCAGAAACAGAATAAAGGCGAATATCACCAGCATGTGGTACATGTAGATTCCATAGGAAATATCGCCCAGGGTTTCAAAAAAGCGGAAATCGGTTTTAAGTAACGATTTCGTATTCACCGCCTGATTAACTATCAGCCAGGTGAACGCCAGAATCAACAATAGCGATGAAAGTACCGGAGTGTTGAACAGCAGATCGAAACCCGTCCAGGCAGCACTCAGCCATTGCCGCGCAAAGAGCTCAGCTGCCAGAAAAGCAAGTACGAACCATTGAAAGGGACGGGAAAAGATAAAAACTTCTTCTACAGGACGTTTGCGATGATACAGCCAGTATGCTGCCAGTCCGCCCATCGCCATTGCCTCAAACTGCAACATAGCAATCAGTTGCTCTACCACATCCGGCAATTCGAATACAGCTGCAGCAACCGACAGGGCAATACGCAGAAAAAAGATTGCTGCTATCACCTGCAGGATATGCTTCCGAAGGTATTTCCACAACGGTGCCCACATAATGTAGAACACCTCCTCCACCCCGATCGACCAAAGTGGTTCGAGCAGGTGATGCCCAAAATGGATATTTACCATAAAGGGAGCAAAGAACACGAAATAAGCGATCACTTCGCTAAAGTGATAGGGCATTTCGTACGAATGATGCATCAGTTGAAGAAAGGCAGGCAGCAGAACAGTACCCAGTAACACAAGAATATAATACAAGGGCCAGATACGCAGGATGCGTCGCATATAAAACTTACGGACAGCCACTGTACCCGTTGAAGCAGATTCGCGCAGTAACAGGTAGGAAATCAGAAATCCACTTAGCGAAAAGAAAAAGGTGACAGCAATCCCCCCGTTATTAAACAGCGACCAGTCTTTCAGGTGAAACAACCCGTACTTCATCCGGATCTGTTCACCGTGATGCAACACAACCAGGTAGGCTGCAACGAATCGCAGGGCATTCAGTCCGTTGAAATATTTAAGTCGGGAGTAATCGGCCATGTACAGGATATGCTTAGGGCCGCAAAAGTAATTAATTTCAACTAAAAACAAGAATTCCCAACAGGTAGAGTGCCACCTGCCGGGAATTTTGTACCATCCTGCTTACAGGAAGAGCTTATTGAACGGCAATCTTCACGTTGCTTTTCACATCCGCAGCCGATGCAGCATTGCAAAGTTCGAAACGGGCGGCATCTACTTTCCATCCCGCACTACTCTCATCGTAATAAGCAAGCTCCCTAACAGGAATATCCAGTTCCACCTTCCGGCTTTCGCCGGCTTTCAGAAATACCTTTTTAAAAGCTTTTAATTCCTTGGCAGGACGAAGCACGGGAGCTTTCAGTTGTGAAGCATACACCTGGGCTGTTTCGTAACCATCGACACTTCCCGAATTGGTAAGCAGAAACGAAACACGAATCGTTTCGTCGGGAGCATAGTTTTTCTTATCCGTCAGTATATCACCATAGGAAAACGAAGTGTATGAGAGCCCGTGACCGAACGCAAACAAGGGTTTAATCTTTTTAGTATCATGCCAGCGGTAACCTACCAGCACATCTTCCTTGTAATATTGATTGATACTATCGCCGGGATAAGAAAGTTCACCGAAATGACGCGCCGCATTATCTTCCAGTTTCACCGGAAAACTAAAGGGCAGTTTACCGGAAGGATTCACCTTACCGGCCAGCACATTGGCAAGGGCATTCCCTGACTCAGAGCCAAGGTACCAGCTCTGAACGATAGCCGGCACATCCTTCACCCAGGGCATCGCCACAGCATTACCGGAAGCCAGCACGAGTACCAGTTGCTTATTCACCTTAAGGATTTCGCGGATCAGCTGATCCTGATTAAACGGGAGATTATAGGAGAGACGGTCACCCCCCTCGCAGTCCTGATTGTGATTTTTATTCAGACCGCCAATAAAGAACACCACATCCGCCACTGCCGCTGCTTTAATAGCTTCGGCCATCAGCTGTTGCTGGTCTTCTTCCGGCTCTATTACCTGACCATAGGCCGAAGGACCCGAGGAATATCCCGGGCTGTAACTAACCTGATCAGCACCATACATGTTACGAATCCCTTCGAGAGGCGATACTTCGTACTTCACTTTCAGCTCAGAGGAACCCCCACCTACGGTCAGACTACGGGTTGCATTCTCGCCGATAACAGCAATGCGAACAGTACTACCCGGGCGAACAGGAAGCAATTGCTGGTCGTTTTTGAGCAGTACTATCCCCTCTTCGGCCACGCGACGGGCAACGGCACTGTTATCTTCGTTCACAAAACGCCCCCATGGACGATCGGGCATCATAGCCGTACGGAAAATAAGGCGTAAAATACGACCGGCTTTTTCATCCACCACCGATTCGGGAAGTTCCCCCTTTTTCAGCAATTCAAGGAAAGGGCGGGCAAGAAAATAATCATTATAGCCAAATTCAGCTTCGCTGGTCAGACCATTCGTATAACTACCCATCTCAATATCGAGGCCATTCAAAGCAGCCTGGCGGGTATCGTGTGCTCCACCCCAATCGGTAATCACAACTCCGTCGAATTGCCAGTCGCGCTTAAGGATTTTGTTGAGCAAAAGGTCGTTGTGACAACAATGCTCACCGCGAAATTGGTTATAGGCCCCCATTACCGACCATACCCCGCCTTCTTCTACTGCTGCCTTAAAAGCAGGCAGGTAAATTTCATAAAGAGCACGATCGCTCAGGTTAACGTTAATATGCCCCCTCCATTCTTCCTGATTATTAAGGGCAAAATGCTTCACACAGGCAGCAACACCGTTTTCCTGCACTCCTTTAATATAAGGTACTACCAGACGGGAAGCCAGCAGCGGATCTTCGCCCATGTATTCGAAATTACGACCGTTGAGCGGTGTACGATAGATATTTACTCCGGGACCCAGCAATACATCCTTGCGCCGATACCGGGCTTCGGCACCTATAGCTACACCGTAGGCATGCGAAAGATCAGGGTTAAATGAAAGATC
>JAQUYE010000007.1 GCA_028691965.1 Paludibacter sp.
TCCTGTAATTCTGCTAACCGATGGATTTATCGGAAATGGTTCTTCCTTGTGGAAACTACCAAAGCTGGAAGATATGCCTGCAATATATCCTAACTACGTAAAAGCCGGAATGGAAGGTTGTAAGGTTACTGCCCGCGACCCCGAAACCAGGGTGCGTTACTGGAGCTTTCCGGGGATGGAAGGCTTTGAACACCGTAACGGGGGACTGGAAAAGGATTATACTACCGGAGGAATTTCGTCACAACCCGACAACCACGAACTGATGGTTAAAACCCGTCAGGAAAAAGTAGATTACATTGCCAATGTACTCCCCGACCTTACAATAGAAGGCAATCCTGATGCGGAAGTTCTGGTGATCGGTTGGGGATCGACCCGTGGTCACTTACTGAGCGCAGTGAAAGAAATCAATAAGAAGGGAGGAAAAGTAGCCCTTGCTCACTTTAATTATATACAGCCACTTCCAAAGAACACGGCCGAATTACTTAATAAGTATCCCGTAAAGCTTGTATGCGAACTCAATTCCGGACAGTTTGCCTCTTACCTGCGTACAAAAGTACCGGGCGAATACCTCCAGTATAACAAAGTACAGGCTCAACCCTTTACTGTTCATGAATTGGAAGACCATATCAGTTCACTTTTAAACTAAAACAGCATGGAAACTCAAGAAGTAAAACAATATACAGCCAAGGATTTTAAAAGCGATCAGTATGTACGCTGGTGCCCGGCCTGTGGCGACTATGCCATTCTAAATGTATTGCAGAAGGTGATGGCCGAACTCGCTGTTTCTCCAACCAATACCGCTGTCATTTCAGGTATCGGTTGCTCCTCGCGACTACCGTATTATATTAGTGGATATGGCTTCCACACGATTCACGGTCGTGGAGCTGCTATAGCTACCGGGGTAAAAGTGGCCAATCCCGATTTAACTGTATGGCAGATTACCGGCGACGGCGACTGTCTTGCAATCGGTGGGAATCACTTTATCCATAGCGTACGACGGAATGTTGATATCAATGTATTGCTGTTTAACAATCAGATTTACGGACTCACCAAGGGACAGTTCTCACCAACTTCAAAAAAAGGCTGGGTAACTAAGTCATCGCCATATGGTACTGTCGAACAACCCTTCCGTCCGGGTGAGCTCACCATTGGTGCCCGGGGGAACTTCTTCGGCCGACTGCTGGATGTGGATTTAAAATCTTCTCAAATGACCATGTTGGCAGCAGCGCGTCACAAAGGTACTTCGGTAATTGAGTGCCTGGTTAACTGTATCATCTTCAACGATGGTGCTCATGGTTACCTGGCAGAGAAGGCTTCGCGCGAAGACCGTATCATCGTGCTGGAACACGGTAAGAAAATGATCTTCGGGAAAGATAAAAATAAGGGATTAGTACTCGACGGATTGAAACTGAAAGTAGTTACTATTGGCGAAGAGGGTATTACTGAAGATGATATTCTTACGCATGATGCCGCTTGTGAAGACCCTACGCTCCACCTGATGCTGGTACATATGGAAGCTCCTGATTTTCCTATTGCACTGGGTGTAATCCGTGATGTGCCTGCCGAAACATTCGACGAAGCGATCACCAATCAGATTAAGAACGAACAGAATAAATCAAGGATAAAATCGTTTGACGACCTGATTGACACGCTCGAACAGTGGGAGGTTTAAAAATTAATCCGCTTTACTTTATAGCCGAGGTCCAACAGGATTTCGGCTATTTTTTTACGGAAATCACCCTGAATAAGTATCTCCCCGTCGCGACTGGAGCCTCCGGAGCTGCATTTTACTTTTAAGAGTTTGGCTATTTCCTTCAGCTCGTCATCGCTTTCCTGAAATTCCGATAGTAAAGTAGCCGGCTTTCCTTTTCGTTTATCCAGTTCAATCCGTATCGGCTCTTTTTGCTTGCCCTTACTTTTATTCTCCTGCGACACAACCACCGGCTCTTCACCTTCGGGCAGGTCGGCTTTCATCGCCCCTAATTTATCTCTCCAATCCATGATTCAGTAGTTTAAATAATTCCCAGATAACAATACCACCGGCTACACTCACATTCAGGGAATGCTTGGTGCCAAACTGAGGGATCTCAATGCATCCGTCACAACGATCGATAACGGCTTGTTGCACTCCTTTCACTTCATGACCCAGTACTACAGCTATCCTGTCAGCATCGCCACGACGCAGGTGATTCAACGGTATACTTCCTTCGGCTTGTTCAACCGCATAGACTATATAACCCTTTGATTTTAAGTCATCAACAGCTGTAATCGTATCTTCAAAACACCTCCACTCTACCGAATCTTCTGCTCCCAACGCTGTCTTGTGAATTTCAGGATGAGGGGGCACAGATGTAATGCCGCAAAGGTAAACTGCTTCAGCTAAGAAGGCATCCGAACTACGAAATACCGATCCGACATTGTGTAGACTCCGTACATTGTCGAGGACTATTACCAGGGGAGTTTTTACTGCTGATTGAAATTCCTGCTGCGATAAGCGTTCAAGTTCGGTAATATGAAGTTTTCTGTTTGTCATAAGCTCATAATAATATTCACTGCCCTTTCAATAAGTGTGTCTTCACCATTGGCCACATCCCGCGCATCGAGCATTACTTTCAGGTCGGGTTCAATGCCAAATTCAATGGGCTGCATCGCACCATCGTACATCGGACTGGACGAGAAACGTACCATCCAACCATTCGGAAGTTCATTAGAAGAAGGTAAACCGCCACCGCCACCACTCAGATCTCCCAGTATAAGTGAGTTGGGCGCATCCTTCATCCGGCAGATAAACATATTGGTAGCCGAATAGGAACCACGGTTTGCCAGAATAATAACGGGGCGTTGCCATTGAATATTTTTGCTGGCTTTGGTAGGCATGGCTACCGGTTTGGAGAAATCACTGTGCCCCGGTCCTGTCTTGTGTTTCATATAGATACTCACCGTATCCTGCCTGAAAAAGTAGGATGCCAGTCGTTCCGACAAATCGGCCGAGCCTCCCCCGTTACTCCTGACATCGATAATTAATCCGCGGCATTCCTTAAAATAAGTCATCGCGTAGTACATATTTGTATCTGAAAATGAATCAGAAAAACTACCGTAATAGATGTAGCCGATCGAATCGTTTGCTATACGTTCATAACGGAGACCTCCAGCCTGACGATAGTTGGAGCCCAGGTAACGGTTGCTGTAAATAAGTGATACATCAAAGTTGGCAGGATAATCAGAAAACCACTTCCGGTAACGACTGCGGTCGAAAGATGAATAAAGATTAACATGCCCGTCTTTCAACTCTGTCAACATTTCAGCCATGGCATCAAAAAATTTCAGTTCGGTGACAGTATCATTGCCCAGTCGCGCGTTATAGACCGTATACACCGAATCCCAGTCGATCTTCTTTTCATCCAGAAAACAATATTGAGTATCGATTATCTTCCACAGGCTCTCAAAATTGTTTCTGTAGTTATTCACGGGTATGTCGGGTTCTTGCAGGCAACTGCTTAGCAGCGCCGTTAAGAGTAACCATTTTAAGTATTTTATTGCTTGCATACATCTATTTTAATACATGGAACGAATAAAATGAGAAGGGAAGCGGGATGTCCGACCCGAACTCCGGAAGATATCGTAAGTTATACCCAGCAAAACCGACTGCTCCTTCATACTGTATATCGGACCGCTACCCTGAAACTTTAACGAGTTATAGCGCCATCCGAGATGTATAGTGGACCTTCGCAAAGGGAAATCGAGCGATACCGATACCTTATGCCCCTGTCGGTTGTGCAAAGAACTAAAGAAGATTGCCTCTGAAAGCTGCCTCGAGCTGTATAGTTCATAATAACTCAATCCGGGATAAGGAACGAACATCATCCCTATAAAAGGAATCTCATACGAACCGGTAAACTGAAGGGTACGCTTACGTGTCTGAAGAAAATAACGGGCTCCGATCACGGCATTCAGTGTAAAGGCAATGTCCAGGTTGATGGGATTATTAACATTGCGCGAATTCATTTTAAATCCGTAGTCGCCTTCCATTGCAGCTCCGGCCAATACGACCAGGTTGTCAATTTTCCGGTAATGATACTGCATTCCCCAGCTCAGATTACCTCCCAGGTAATCAACCACTGCCGTTGAAGCAGGATTATAGGTCCGTGCAGTCATCCCGGTAAGACGAATAAAACGTGAGAACCGGTTGGAATCGGGATTCAGGAACCGCTGCTCCAGTAGTTCAACCCTCACCCCTATCCCTGAATAGTTTAACGACGACAAATAAGGATCAAAGAGATCTACAAAACTGATCCCTGCGCGGTGATTGGCAGTGGAAAGTCTGTAAACCGGCTGTTCGTCGGTTTGTGCCATCAGCCAGCCGGAAAAGAAAGCGATCAGGAAGAGCAGACTCAGTTTTCGATGCATCCCGGTAGTAATTGTTCTGTTTCCTTTCATACTCCCAGCCATTTACCAAGACCCAACTGATTCAGTAGCACCAGCAGGATACCCAACGGTGCCACATAGCGGATCAACATGAGATAGAAATTAAAAAACCTTAGTTTAAGTCGACCCTCATTACTGATCTCCCTCTTAAGCAACTTCGCAGGCATCACCCAACCGGCAAACAGAGCAATAAACAATCCTCCCAGAGGCATCAACACCTTAGAAGTTACATTATCGAACAAATCGAAGAAGGTCATCCCGAAAACATGTACCTCACGCCATACGCCAAAAGAAAGAGATGAAAGTGTACTGAATACCAACACTGCAAGTACAACACCGATAGTGGCAGGTACCCGTTTCAGTTTAAATTCTTCGGTAACATAAGCTACCACCACCTCCATCAGGGAGATAATCGAAGTAAGTGCCGCAACACTGAGCAGGATAAAGAACAAGATCGCCCAAAACTGACCACCGGGAAGGTTGGAGAACACATTGGGCAAAGTTATAAACACCAGTTCCGGTCCTTGCCCCGGGTTAATCCCCTGCGAAAAAGCAGCAGGGAAAATAGCAACAGCAGCAAGTACTGCAACAAGTGTATCCAGTAAAGTGACCTCAGCAACCGTGTGCCCCAGTTTGTTCTTTTTACTTATGTACGAACCATACGTAATCATGCACCCCATCCCAAGGCTCAGGGAGAAGAATGCTTGTCCCATGGCACTCAGAATAACCGATGAATTAATCTTACTAAAATCAGGCTGAAAGAGAAAGCGTAGTCCGTCAATTCCGCCAGGCAGGGTTACCGAGCGAATCCCTAACGCAATTATAATAACCAACAGCAGAGGCATTAAAAATTTTGTACTTCGCTCAATTCCATCCTTTACTCCCAGTAGTATAATGCTGGCTGCAATGATCATAAAAATAACCGTCCACAAGAGAGGTCGTACTGTATCACTACTGAATTCGGTAAAATTGGAAGCAAGGGTTGTTGCGTCTTTGCCGGCAAACTGATTGGTGAATGCCTGATAGATATATTCAAAAGTCCATCCTGAAACCACAGAATAAAAACCCATGATAAGAAAAGCAGAAACCACTCCCATTACTCCGATTAACCACCATTTGCCACGGGGATCAATCTTACGGAACGATCCGGAAGCATCTGATTGTCCAAGGCGGCCTATTGCAAATTCGGAGAGCATAATCGGAGCACCGAGAAGTACTACAAACAGGACATACAATATCAGAAATGCAGCACCACCGTATTGACCCAACTCGTAGGGAAAGCGCCATATATTTCCAAGCCCCACGGCCGAACCGGCAGCCGCTGCAACTACAGCCATTTTACTGCTAAAGTTTATTCTGTTTTCTTTCGACATCCGTTTAGTATCAATTAGTAGAGAAATAAATAAAATAAATTACAAAAATACTATTTTTTTTGTACTATCGACATCAGCCACTCCCCTATGGCACCTTATTTCCCTATTTATCTGAATCATATTTATTATCTTTGCATCAGTTTGATACCCTATAAAAATGAGAAAACTAGTATTTGCTACCAACAATAGTCATAAATTAGAAGAAGTTAGTGCTGTTCTTGGCGACCAGCTCGACATTCTTAGTCTTAAAGAAATCGGTTGTACCGAAGATATTCCCGAAACTGCTACAACACTCGAGGGCAACGCCTTACTAAAGGCACAGCATGTATATAACCAATACGGATACGACTGTTTTGCCGATGATACCGGTCTTGAAGTAGAAGCCCTGGAAGGACGACCCGGGGTGTACTCTGCACGCTACGCCGGAGAAGATCAAAACGCAGAACGCAACATGGAAAAGCTTCTGCACGAACTGGAAGGAAGCACCAACCGACGTGCCCGTTTCCGTACCGTAGTGGCATTGATTGAAGGAGGGAATGTGCGTTACTTTGAAGGTCAGATTGCCGGTCAGATTATCGGGAATCGAAAAGGAAGTGCCGGCTTCGGTTACGATCCTGTATTTGTACCCGATGGATATTCACAAACATTTGCAGAACTTGGTAGTGAACTGAAAAATAAAATCAGTCACCGGGCGTTAGCTATACAAGCGTTAATTAAGTATCTAAAGCAACAATGAGAAAATCCATTCTGTATATTCTACTGCTGGGCATAGGATTATCAGCCTATAGTCAGGGTGTAATCGGAAAGTGGCGTACCCACCTGGCCTATAACAATGTAAATCAGATCGCTCAATCTAAATCGAAGATTTACGCGATAAGTGAGGGCTCGTTGTTTTCGGTAAGCAAACTCGACGGAGAAATAGAATTTTACAGTAAGATGAGCGGGTTGAACGATGGTAATATCCTTCAGATTGAATACGATGAAGCCAACGATCAACTTCTTATCATCTATCAGAATGGGAATATTGACATTATGCAGGAGCAGGATGGAGTAGTTATCAATATACCGGACCTGTACCGGAAACAAATGAGCTCCAACAAAGCAATCAACGAGGTTAGCTTTGAAGGTAATTTCGCATACTTGTCATGCGACTTTGGAATTCTGCTGGTAAATATGCAGCGACAGGAAATTGTCGACACCTATATTATCGGACAAGGAGGTGCTCAATCCAGGGTAATCTCTACCACTGTTCACGGAAATTCTATCTACTCCATTTCTGAAAACAAACTCCTTTCTGCTGATGTCACGAAGCCTCATCTGTTGGTGAATTATGAATACTGGAATCAAGTGACTCAGGTTCCCGGATCAGGTGATTTTAAACAGGTGTTTACCTTTGCAGGAAAACTAATGCTGTTGCGGGGAGGAAAACTGTACCGTCAGGACGAAGACAGCTGGACGATGCTGGCTTCGGCACTGGATATCTACAAGGCAACTGTTTCGCATGGATCCATCATCATTAACGACAAAACCAGTTATGTGTTTACGCTGAATGAACAGTTTGAGCTGGGGATTCAGCAAATTGTTGTTTCTGAAGATGTGGAATACGATCAGGAAAACACTACCTTTTGGCTTGCGGGAGTGGAGATGGGGGTTGTATCTGCTAAAATAAGTGCAACAGCTCCTCCGGAACTCAACTATTATAAACCGAAAGGACCGGCAGTTAACACTCCCTATTCAATGACTTTTGCCGGTGAAAAGTTATTCGTGGTTCCCGGGGGGAGATGGGATGATTCCTACAATCGTCCCGGAGTTATCATGATTTACGAAAATGAACAATGGAAAAACATTCCGGCCATCACTTTTGAAGGTATTATTCAACAAGAGATCCCCTATCAACTTGCCCTCGACCTGGTTAATGTAGCTGTCAATCCAAACGACGATTCTCATTTCTTTGTTACCTCCTTTGGGTCCGGACTCTTTGAATTCAGAGACGATGCTTTCCATAAATGGCATAACCATACCAATAGTACACTTACCAATGTAATTGCTTCAGTACCCTACCGCTATATCCGTCTGGATGGTGCCACCTTCGATACAGAAGGTAACTTGTGGCTCTGTAATATGTTCGACGCACATGCCATTAAGATTTTAAGTGCAGACGGAACCTGGAAGTCACTGCACTTTCCGGCTTCCAACAAGGCAACTCTCGGTAATATCCTTATCAACAATCAGAATTCAAAACAGAAGTGGGTAAATTCGGTGCGTCACGAACCGGGACTGTTTATATGGGATGATAACGGTTCTATTGACGACCAGAGCGATGATAAAAGCATATTTCTTAATTCATTCCCCGACGTCGACAATGTTGGAAGCGATATACGACCGCAAAAAATCTTTACATTAAAACAGGATAAGAACGGAGTAATCTGGGCCGGAACCGACATCGGACCGCTTTTGTTCTACAACACTACCCGGGCTTTCGAAGCTGGTTATACCTGTTCACGGGTAAAAATTCCCCGCAACGATGGTACTAACCAGGCCGACTACCTGCTCAAGAACGAAGAGGTGCAAGCTATTGCTATTGATGGTGCAAATCGCAAATGGTTAGGTACAAGTACTTCGGGGGTATACCTGATGTCGGAGAACGGGCAGGAAACCATTCGTCATTTTACATCAGCCAATAGTCCGCTTTTATCAGATAATATACTCTCTATCGCTATGAACCCGGTAAGCGGTGAAGTATTTTTCGGGACCAGTAATGGATTAATATCGTACCAGAGTGATGCTGCTGATGGTGCAGGTACTTTTGAAAATGTATATGCCTATCCCAACCCTGTACGTGAAAATTACAACGGAATCATAACGATAACCGGATTAATGAATAACACGCAGGTGAAAATTACCGATATCAACGGAAATCTGATCTATCAAACCATTTCGAATGGAAGTCTGGCTACCTGGGATGGAAAAGACAGTTCCGGACGTAAAGTGAATACCGGCATTTACCTGGCAATATGTAACAGTGAAGACGGCTCTCAAAGTACGATTACAAAGATTATGGTAATAAACTGATCCGGTATGGAAAAGGGTCTGAGTCTGCTTATCTACCTTCTGATTAACGGCCTGTTTCTGCTGAAATACCTTCCGGAAACAGCCCTGAATCCATTTACAGGCTTAGTAGTCTACAGTACTCTTATAGCAGGCGTATTCCTGTTGATGAAGTACCTCAGCCGACAACTTACTTCAATACGACAACAACAACTCCGGTGGCCCTACCTGTTATTGTCCTTACTGACTGTTTCCGGAATACTGGTTTTACATCAACTAATTGACCCCATGGAATTGCAGGTCGATCGCTGGTCGGCCATCGATCATTTTCTGGAACGCATGCTTTCGGGTGAATATCCTTACCTGGCCACTACCCATCTCGGAGGATACGGATCGCCATTCCCATTCTGGAATATCTTCCACCTTCCCTTTTATCTGATGGGAGATGTGGCTATTGGCATGACGGTGGTTGTATTGGTGCTTCTGATTAGTCTGAAAAAGCTATCCGGTTCCTACGAAAGAGCAATTACATACCTGCTCTTCCTAACGCTAAGTCCGGCATTCTGGTACGAAGTCGCCGTACGAAGCGACCTGCTTTATAACTTTCTACTTTGCTTTATTATCTGTGCATGGTGGTACCGAAGCGGCATCAACATCAGCCGATCGGGTTTTTTAACAGGTGTGGTAAGCGGACTACTGCTCTCTTCCCGCCTATCAATTGTAATACCGTTTTTTATCTTTCTTTTTCCGGGATTTATAAACAGCAGCTGGAAGCAACGACTGTGTTTTACCGGAACAGCAGCCGGCGTATTTCTGCTTAGCTTTCTTCCATTTATAATCTGGGATGCTGAAAGCCTTATTTTCTTTGAATACAATCCATTTGTACTACAATCAAGGCAGGGGTCGATTCTTGAAGTCGTGGTATTACTTGCATTGCTCCTTCCTTTTTCGCTGGTATGGAAAGAGCGCTTCGATCGCTATACCCTGTATACTTCCCTCACTATCCTGATTTTTGTTGCAGTAACCTTTATGCACCGGATGGTAATTGATAATTTCGACTCCGGACTTTTCAGTTCACGGTACGACATTAGCTATTTTTCGATGGCCCTGCCATTTGTTATTTGGGGAATGACCTACAAAATGAAACAAAAAAACGATTTATGAACGTTTAATCAGGTTCATAAATTCCTCACGGGTTTTTGCCTGCTGAAATACCCCCGTAAAATCAGAAGTAGTAGTAATCGAATTCTGTTTCTGAACACCACGCATTTGCATACACAGATGCTGAGCTTCCAGAATTACCATTACCCCTAAGGGATTAAGAGTTGACTGAATACACTCCTTTATTTGAGTAGTCATTCTTTCCTGCACCTGCATACGACGGGCAAACACTTCCACAATCCGGGCTATTTTACTTAAGCCGGTAATCTTATGATTGGGAATATATGCAATATGTGCCTTCCCGAAAAAAGGAAGCATGTGGTGTTCACACATTGAATAAAAATCAATATCCTTAACGATCACCATCTGACGGTAATCTTCAGTAAACATGGCCGATTGCAGTATCTCCTGAGGATTCTGTTCGTAGCCGTTCATCAAAAACTGCATTGCCTTGGATACTCGTGACGGCGATTTTAATAAACCTTCGCGCTCCGGGTCTTCACCCAACAGGCGGATAATCTCGTGGTAATGATGGGCTATCTGTTCGGTCTTTTCCTGATCGAACGGAGCTAAAACAGAGGGGTTAAAATCCATAACTTATTTTCCGGTATGAATAACACGGTCACGAACCGTATAGGTGGTACTTTTTAAACGCGGGAACAAGGCCAATACTTCTTCTGTAAATGCCTTTGCTTCTTCAGTAGTAAGAAAATTTCCAATTCTTACCTTCCAGAAAGGAGAACTATAGCTAACATAGATACCGACATCAGGAAAAGCTTCACGAAGACGGCGTTCAATAGAAAAAGCTTCCTCTTTACCCGAACGTTGTGCATTACTCGAAAACACCTGAACACGGTAACCGTGGGTATAGGCTGCCGTACCGGTAGTATTTTCGTTAACAATCCGTTCAATACGTATGTCCTGATGAATCTTTACACTCCCGCCACTTATACTGTCGCGCGCTGCGATAATCTCAAAGGCGTTTTTTTTCGGTTTATTTTCAGTCGATTCCTGTGCATTCGATAGAAAAGTGAATGCAAACAACAACAAAACCGGTGTTAAATACTTCATAATTGTGTTATTAATGCGCTACAAAGTTACAAAATGTTGTGATTAAAACTACGGTTTATTTTTATTATCTTTGTTTTTCAAAGTTAAACCGGCATGATGAGTAGCAAATCCCGTACCGTAATAATTGTAGCAGGAGGCAAGGGTGAACGAATGAACAGCGATGTACCCAAGCAATTTTTGTTGGTTCATAACCAGCCTATTCTTATGCATACCATTCGCTTATTTCACCGATTCGACTCTGGTTGCGGGATTATAGTGGTTTTACCTGAATCACAACAGTTGTATTGGCAGCAATTGTGTGCCGACCATCATTTCGACATTCCTCATGCTGTTGTAGCAGGAGGGGCAAGTCGCTTCTTCTCGGTTAAAAACGGACTAAAACCAGCTCCTGATGAGGGCTTGATAGCTATCCATGATGGCGTTCGTCCATTGGCATCCATAACGACACTCGAACGCTGTTTTCAATCTGCAGCAATTAGCAATGCAGCTATCCCTGTAACTGATGCAGTTGAAAGTATACGCACTCTTACCCCATCAGGCAGTATGGCTGTTGACCGGTCTCTGTTTAAACTTGTTCAAACGCCACAGGTGTTTGAAGCCTCCTTACTCAAAAAAGCATACGAGCAGGAATACTCCATCCTATTCACTGACGATGCATCGGTTGTGGAAGCCTATGGACATCCGGTTGAACTGGTCGAAGGAAATCCGGAGAACATAAAGGTAACAACTCCCGGCGATCTGAAAATAGCAGAAGCCCTCATACAACAAATCTAATATGGGAGTACTGGCAGCTGTCGACATAAAATTCCTGCCGGGAGTCGGTCCCAAAAAGGCCGCTCTCTTTGCCAAAGAGTTAAATATCCAAACGGCAGAAGAACTCGTACGTCATTATCCCTACAAATACATCGATAGAAGTCGCTTTTATTATATTCACGAAATAAGTGAGAACATGCCTTTTATCCAACTTAAAGGGCAGATACTAAGATTCGATAAAGTAGGTGAAGGAAGAAATCAGCGACTTACGGCCATCTTTACAGATGGTAAAAGTACGCTTGAATTGGTGTGGTTTCAGGGCATTAAGTACGTTACCGAACGTTACAAAACCAATATAAGCTATGTAGTTTTCGGGAAGCCCTCCTTTTTCAATGGCAGGTTTAACCTCCTGCATCCCGAAATCGACCTGCCCTCCCAACTTCCGCCACCGGAAACCATGGGACTTCAACCTTATTACAATACAAGCGAAAAGATGAAAGCCGGCTTTCTGAACTCAAAGGCTGTTCAGAAGATTATGCATTCGGTACTTCCTCACCTTCAATCGGGAGTTCCTGAAACGCTACCCGCCTGGTTGCTGAAAAAATACGCGCTGATGAACCTAACTGATGCGCTTATCAACATTCATTTCCCTAAAAATGCCAATGCACTTACCAAATCCCGACAGCGACTTAAATTTGAAGAATTGCTGTATGTGCAGCTGAATATCCTCCAGCAAACCAAGTGGAGGGAAATGAATATTCAGGGATTTGTAATGAAAAAGGTAGGACATTACTTTCACACCTTCTATTCAGATTACCTGCCTTTTGAACTTACAAATGCTCAGAAACGGGTTATAAAGGAAATTCACACCGACATGTCGGGAGGAAAGCAAATGAACAGGCTACTTCAGGGAGATGTGGGAAGCGGTAAAACACTTGTCGCACTGATGTCGATGCTGATCGCCATCGACAACGGATATCAGGCTTGTATCATGGCCCCTACTGAAATTCTGGCATCCCAGCATTATGATACCATCTGTTCGCTGGTTGGTGATTCAGGTGTCAGGGTAGCACTACTGACCGGTTCCACGCGACCGAAAGCCCGGGAGGAACTTCATGGCACGCTGCGCTCGGGAGAGCTTCATATTTTAATTGGAACACATGCCCTGATTGAGGACCCTGTACAATTCCACAACCTGGGTCTTGTAGTGATCGATGAGCAACATCGCTTCGGAGTAGAGCAACGCTCTAAGCTATGGAATAAGAACGTGCAACCTCCGCATATTCTGGTAATGACTGCCACCCCAATTCCACGAACCCTGGCCATGACGCTGTACGGCGATCTGAGTGTTTCGGTTATCGACGAATTGCCCCCGGGCAGAAAACCCATTCAAACCTACCACTACTACGAAAACAAGCGACAGGCACTCAATAGCTTTGTGTACAAACAAATTCAGGCCGGTCGACAAGTCTATGTGGTGTATCCGCTTATCGAAGAATCGGAGAAGATGGACTTACAGAATGTAACAGAAGGATATGCCTACTTTCAGGAAACCTTCCCCGATGTAAAAATAAGCATGGTACACGGCAGGCTGAAGCCGGCCGAGAAAGAATATCAGATGCAGCAATTCGTATCAGGTAACACCCGGATCATGGTGGCCACAACGGTTATTGAAGTAGGGGTTAACGTTCCCAATGCTAGTCTTATGATCATTGAAAACGCCGAGCGCTTCGGACTGTCACAACTACACCAGTTGCGCGGAAGAGTTGGTAGAGGCGCCGACCAATCCTATTGTATCTTATTAACCGGCTTCAAACTGGCTACCGATACCCGAAAACGAATGGAAATAATGACCCGTACTAACGATGGATTTGAGATTTCAGAAGCAGACCTTCAGTTACGGGGCCCGGGAGATTTAGAAGGAACTCAACAAAGCGGGTTACCGTTCGACCTTAAAATAGCTGACCTGGTACGCGACAGCAGGATGCTCGAAATTGTACGAAACATTGCCATGGAAATACTAAACGACGACCCACGACTGGAGAAGCAGGAGAATACAATTTTGTCCCGTCAATTAAAGACTTTAAAACAGACGAGCGTTAACTGGGGTAATATAAGTTAAAATTGGGTTTGTTCTTTTCTTTTTAAAATCTTTTTTTTTACTTTTGGGCTGCGAAATTTTTCTTCACTTATTTCTGATCATCATGGAAAAAACACTGGTCATTTTAAAACCCTGTTGTCTGCAACGCGGATTGATCGGAGAAGTAATCCACCGTTTCGAACGGAAAGGCTTACAACTTTGTGGGATAAAGATGACCTGGTTAACGGATGAACTACTGGCAGAACACTATGCTCATCTTGCAGCAAAACCTTTTTTTAAGCGTATTAAAGACTCGATGATGGTTACACCCGTTATTGTTTGCTGTTGGAAAGGACTGGATGCAGTTGAAGTTGTACGTTCTATGGCCGGACCTACAAACGGGCGTCAGGCTCCTCCAGGTACCATAAGAGGTGATTATAGTATGAGTGTTCAGGAGAATATCGTTCACACGTCCGATTCGGTTGAAACGGCAGCTATTGAATTAGCGCGTTTCTTTTCTGATGACGAGATTTTTGAATTTGATCAACATAAGTTTGATTTTTTATACGCGAACGACGAACTATAAGCATCCATATTATTAAAGCCGGCTCACATGACCTTTTGTTATAAACATCTTCTAGCAGTAGTTACATTCAGTATTCTTTCCACCTCACTGTCCGCCAACGATAAAGATAAAAAAATTCCGGCTCTTCCTGTTATCGACTCTACCACAGTTTATCAGGAATTTTTGATTGACGAGTCGGACGATCTGATGGAAAACCATCCTGCAGGAGATATTTACAATAACATCTGGACCAGCACCAAGCTGAACCCCTACAAGATGCCAATCGATAGTTTGCCCGACTCAATCCGCATTGATCTTTCACAATTCAAAGTACCTGTAAAAGGGCATATCACCTCTAAATTCGGTCCCCGTCGCTACCGATATCATTATGGTACCGATATAAAACTCTTTACAGGCGATTCTGTTGTATCCTCTTTCTCCGGAAAAGTACGTATTACCGATTACGACCGTCGCGGATACGGTAATTATGTTGTTATTCGGCATGACAACGGACTGGAAACTGTGTATGCCCACCTCTCCAAAGTACTTGTTGAACTGGATCAACGGGTAGAGGCCGGTGAAACAATCGGGTTAGGAGGCAATACAGGTCGTTCAACAGGTTCTCACCTGCATTACGAAATCCGATTCCTGGGCAATGCCATGAATCCGGAAAAGATAATCGACTTTGAACAGGGTTCACCATTTATGCATGAATACCTGATCACCAAGAACGAGTCGTTTTACTATCAAAAGGCTGTTAAAGCAATGGCAGCTGCCAAGTACTACAAAATCAAAAGCGGTGATAATCTGGGCCGTATCGCAGCGCGTAACGGAACCAGTGTCAGAGCTCTTTGCCGCCTGAACGGCATTTCTCCCAAAAAAACACTCCGGATCGGTCAGCGAATCCGCGTTCGGTAAAAAACATTTCCTGTACTTTGCTTGTTTCTTTGGTCAGTACAAGTAAACCCGAACGTTTTAAAAAAAGTCAATCCTAATGTTTTCAAAAAAGAAAATTGAAGACCAACTACTCGTTATCTTCGGATCAAACGGGGATTTGGCTCGTCGTAAACTTTTGCCGGCCATTTATCAACTGTATACCGGTAATTTCCTGCCTGCCAATTTTGTAGTTGTGGGTGCCGGAAGTCAGGAAAAAGATGAAGATGCCTACCGAAATGATGTAGAAGCTGCCCTAACTGAATTCCTTCCACGCGAAATTGCCGCTCAGTCGGATAAGCTCCGGGAATTCCTGAAACGGGTTTACTATAAAAAAGTACACAATCAGACTACTAACGATTTTGAAGGTCTTCGCGATTATCTGTATGACTTATCCGACAAACTGGAGATTCGGCGCAATATTATTTATTACTTTTCTATCCCTCCTTTCCTGTATGAAACTGTGGCCTTTAACCTGGTTCAGTATGGTCTGAATAATGAGGAAGAAGGTTGGAAACGAATTATTGTTGAGAAACCTTTCGGATATAGCTACGACACGGCCATCGAACTGGATAAAAAGCTCCACAACGGATTCAATGAAGACCAGATTTACCGCATCGACCACTACCTGGGTAAGGAAACGGTTCAGAATATAATGGTTACCCGCTTTTATAACGGATTCTTCGAACCTATCTGGAACCGTAAGTACATCGATCGCGTCGAGATTACTGCTGCCGAGAAAATTGGCGTCAGTGGACGGGGAGGCTATTACGACGACTCAGGTGCTTTACGTGATATGATACAGAATCATCTGCTTCAGGTGCTGGCAGTAGTGGCTATGGAACCTCCGGCTATATTCGACTCTGACTCCATCCGTAACGAAACGGTAAAAGTTCTACAGGCATTGCGCCCCATAAAAGGCAGTGAAGTTGCACAGCAGGTTGTTCGCGGACAATACATTGCCACTCAGGTTAACGATACACTCCACCAGGGTTATCGTCAGGAACAGGGAGTAGCTCCTAACTCAAAGACTGAAACATTTGTGGCAATAAAAGCCTTTATCGACAACTGGAGATGGGGTGATGTTCCTTTTTACATCCGTACCGGCAAGCACCTGCCTGCCCGCGTTACAGAAGTAGTCATTCATTTGAAGCATGCTCCTCACCAGTTATTTAAGCAGCTTTGTCTGACCCAGCCTAATAATATGATTATTCTTCGTATCCACCCGGATGCCGGAATAGCAATTGACTTCGGAATGAAAATTCCCGGTGCGGGATACAAGGTTCATAATGTGGAAATGGCTTTTAAGTATGCCGATCTGGCCGAAACAAAGATACCGGAGGCCTACGAGCGACTCTTACTTGATTGTATGGTGGGTGATTCGACACTCTATGCACGTGCGGATGCTGTAAAAGCTTCCTGGAAATTTGTAGATCCCATCATTCAGGCATGGCAGGTAAACACCAACATTCCCTTGTATTTTTACGAATGCAATACCTGGGGGCCACTCGAAGCTAACACCCTATTCGGGGATAGTTATATGAAGTGGAGAGAACCGAAAGAATAAAACAACCAACAATGAACTATATAACCACTGTAGTCGACGATAGCACGGCAGTTGCTGATGCTATCGCTCAACTGATACGCGATAAAACGTTAAGTAAATCCCGGCAGGATCTTCCTTTCAACCTGGCCGTTTCGGGAGGATCAACTCCTAAAACCCTGTTTCAGGTATTGGCACAGGATGAATACCGCAACACGATACCCTGGCAGTCAGTCCGGTTGTTTTGGGTTGACGAGCGCTGTGTTCCTCCTACCGATGCTGAAAGCAATTTCGGTATGACCTACGATGCCCTACTTCAGTATGCATTTATCCCTTCTTCCTCTATCTTCAGGATGAAAGGAGAAGATGTGCCGGAGGACGAAGCCCGACGATATGCAGATCAATTACACAAACTTCTACCGGTAAAGGATGGAGTACCTGTATTTGATCTTATTCTGCTGGGAATGGGCGATGATGGACATACAGCCTCAATATTCCCCGACCAGATGCACTTACTCCACACCGGAAAGGATGTTGCCATTGCAACACATCCTGTCAGTGGACAAAAGCGTATTACATTAACCGGAAAGGTAATCAACGCCACCGAACAACTTATATTTATGATTACCGGAAAAGGGAAAGCTGAAATCGTTGCTACCATCGTAGGACAACAGGAAGGAGCAAAAAAATTTCCGGCCTCGTACGTACACGACAAGACCGGAAATACTGAATTTTACCTGGATAAAGAGGCTGCTGCTTATCTGCCGGCAATCTCCATTGTATCATAAGCTATCATATATTCCTCATCAGTTGGAATAACAACAACCTTCACAGTGGAATCGGGAGTGCTAATCAGCATTTCCTTTCCACGTGTCTTAGCATTTATCTCTGTGTCGATTTTTACACCCATATATCCTAAATTGGCACATACTTTCTCACGGGTACCGGTCTGGTTCTCTCCCACTCCCCCTGTAAATACAAGTACATCAACACCGTTCAGTGCTGCCACATACGAACCTACATATTTAATAATACGGTATTCGTAGATATCCAGTGCCAGTTTAGCACGTGTATTTCCTTCAGCAATGGCATTTTCAATATCACGCATATCCGAAGATAAACCGGAAACTCCCAATACACCACTGTGCTTATTAAACAAAGTAGAAACAGCTGCAGCATTGATCATTTCCTTCTCCATCAGAAAAGTTACCACACCCAAATCAACATCTCCTGAACGTGTGCCCATCATCAGTCCTTCGATAGGAGTGAAACCCATCGACGTATCCACCGATTTCCCATTCTGAATGGCTGTAACCGATGCGCCATTACCAATATGAGCCGTGATTACCTTACTGTTGCCGGCATCTATACCAAGAAACTCACATGCACGTTTCGAAACATAGCGGTGACTGGTACCATGAAAACCATAACGACGGATACCATATTTCTTGTAAAGAGAATAAGGAATACCGTACATATAGGCTTTTTCAGGCATTGTTTGATGGAAGGCTGTGTCGAATACTGCCACCTGAGGTACATCGGGTAACAGTTCGTTGATAGCACGTATACCTGCTAAATTAGGTGGATTATGAAGCGGAGCAATGTCGATACATTCTTCTATCTTCTTAATCACCTCATCGCTGATAAGCACGCTGCTATTAAATTTCTCTCCGCCGTGAACCACGCGGTGACCTACGGCATTAATCTCCTCGAGAGAGGCAACTCCGCCGTGTTTTTCGCTGGTGAGAACCCCGAGTATGTATTCAACCGCTACCTGGTGTTCCAGAATTTCACCTTCAAGGATTACTTTCTGGCCATCTTTACGGGTATGTTTGAGGAAAGATCCTTTCATCCCAATCTTTTCAACACCACCCGAACCCAGTTCTTCGTGTGTTTGCATGTCAAGTAACTTGTATTTTACCGACGAACTTCCACAGTTTAATACTAATATTTTCATCTTTGCTTCCTCCTTATTTTACTACATTACCCTGTTCGTCGTACACATAGAAACCGCGACCTGTACTAACACCATAATTTCTGGCTCTGTACATCCGTAATAATACCGGCGAAGGTTTATATTTTATATTTCCGTATTCGTCGTACAGATTGTTAAGTTGCTTAACGATCTTTTCAATTCCCATATTGTCGGCTGTACGGAAAACACCAAGGTTGTGACCAAAACCAACTGTAAGTACTTTATCAATGTCTTCTACACTGGCAATACCTTCCATGTAAATCTGACAAGCTTCGTTCAACTGTGTTAGGAATAAGCGAACACTTACTAATCCGGACGACTCCATCACTGAAACGTATTCATGATTAATCAGTCGCGCAAACTGACTTACCTTATTAACGGTTTCCTGAGAAGTGTGCAGACCGTTAACGATTTCCATAATTTGCGAACCGGGGGTATTAATCATAAAATGAACACCAATGCAACGTTCCTGATAGGAAAGTTCGGAAGCCAATTCAGTAACCACCACCGTTGAAACATTCGAAGCAATAATTGCATCGGTATCCAGGATCTGTTCAAGGTTCTGGAATACTTTTTTACGTTGAGCCACCTGACGTTCGCCAGTTTGATTGTCGTAGCGGATTGCTTCAATCACAAAATCACATCCCTGAAAATCATCGTAAACAGTTGTTCCCTTTACGCGTGCCATAATGGCCTTCTTTTCATTCTGGGTAAGTCCCCAGTTGGCAATGCGCTTATCCAGCTTTTCTTCAATACGTGAATAAGCATTGGCTATCTTATCCTCATTAGGCTCAAGGAACACCACTTCCATACCGTTGGATGCAGCAGTAGTGGCAATCTCACTCCCTTCAATACCGCATCCTACCACACCTATACGCGAAAACAAGGTCCGTTTCCGGTTCCGCTTGCTTAGTCCGTATCGTTCAATCGGTTCAATAATTGGTTCTGACATATACTAATCTGTTTCGTTGTTGTTAAATTGCCTGATTGGCCGTAATGGTAATCATGTTAACGATATCATCCACCGAACATCCGCGGGATAAATCGTTGATAGGAGCAGCCATTCCCTGTAATACAGGACCCACTGCCTGTGTGCCCGAAAAGCGTTCCACCATTTTATAGCCGATATTACCTGCCTGCAGATCAGGAAATACCAACACATTAGCCTTGCCTGCTACCGGACTTCCGGGAGCCTTACTCTGACCTACTTCCGGGACCAATGCAGCATCAGCCTGCAATTCACCATCAATCATCAGAGAAGGATTCATCTCCTTTGCAATTCGTGTAGCTTCGGTTACCTTATCTACCAATTCATGTTTTGCACTTCCTTTTGATGAAAAACTAAGCATAGCCACCCGGGGTTCAAATCCTGCCAGTGCCCGGGCAGTTTCAGCACTGGAAAGTGCAATTTCAGCTAATTCTTTGGCGGAGGGACTTGGATTTACTGCACAATCAGCAAATATCAACAAGCCATTCTCACCGTACTGAGGTGTAGGAGTAAACATCAGGAAAGCACCTGATACTACTGATATACCCGGTTTGGTTTTTACAATCTGAAAAGCCGGGCGCAACACATCTCCCGTTGTATTCTGAGCCCCTGCCAACTCCCCGTCGGCATCTCCGTTCTTAATCATTAAACAGGCCAGATACAAGGGATTGCGCGCCATAACAGCTGCATCTTCGGGAGTCATCCCTTTCATCTTGCGCAGTTCGTACAGTATTGATGTGTATTGCTCCATGCGTGGATCCGTATCCGGATCTACTATGGTAGCATCTTCAATATACTTTAAACCGTTTTCTGCAGCCAATTGTTGGATTTTTTCCCGATTCCCTATAAGAATCAGGTTGGCTGTTTTTTCTTTCAACACTATGTCTGCGGCTTTGAGGGTGCGTATCTCAGTCCCTTCAGGAAGTACAATCCGTTGAGGATTAGCACTTGCCCTTTCTTTCATCTGATCAAGTAAACTCATGGGTGGAAGTATGAAAAAGTTATATTGCATGCAAAATTACTTCTTTTTCCCGAGTTTTGCAATGTAGAGATTACAAAATAGCAAAAATCACAGCTTCCTACATCTGAAACGTAGTAAAAAGTGGATTTCCGTGCGTTTTGTTCCGCTTATTTCTTCGTAGCCACTGCCAATAGTTGTTCTTCCATCAGCATACCTAAGCTGTGCCAGCTTACACCAAAGCGATAACCATTCGCTGAACTTGTACTGTACCAACAGGTAATAACGACTTCCCTTTCCGGAGAAGGAAGGGGTATAAAATGCATGTAACACATCCTTTTCGTATATATACATCCGGTTATCGAAGGTGGGGATAGAAAACATACAATAGCGCAGACTTATCTTCAGGGGTAGTTGTGGCAGTTGAGTTGACAGGTCCTGCCACGCTCCGAGTCCTACAGAACTACTACCTGCATGTTCATATCGGTTTAGTTCTAATGAGCTGCGAAACTGAACAGCTGCAGCTGAGTAATCACACTGTAGTCGTGCTGAACTTTTTAGTTCCCTATCTGCTACTAACACGGGTAATTGCCCGTTGCGTAAGGATGTATACTGTTGTCGGTGGCGGGCTTTCAGACTAAGCTGAAGATCCCGATCAGGGGTATAAAGCAGGTAGAGCAGAAAATCATATCCGGTCGATGGTGCATCAATTCCAAACTTCATCCAGCTAAAGCGATAGCTATCTGCATAAACGGCTAACTTCAAGCGGGCAGCCGGATACACTTCCATACCGAAATAGATCCCCTTTTCATCATTTACTCCCTGGCGGGCCGAAAAAGAGGAGGCAAACAAGGGTTGAAAGCTTCGGTGGTAGTAGCGCTGAACAAGCGACAGACTTATCCGTGATGCCGGTGAGTAACTAAAGCCGTTTACGGTACCAACAGCAGGCCATGCAGTGAAAGCTGTTTCGCCGAAAAACCGAATCCCATGAACACTAAATCTATAATGCGTACCTGTTGTTAGCTGGTTGTAGCCACTGAAGTAAAAATATTTATAGGGCTCCATAAGTGGTTCAATCGATCGACTGAAACGGGTATATACGGCACTTACACCCCATTCGAGCTGAGGACCTGCATAACAGAGATTGATACCGGCTGTATGCTGTGTTAACTGATTTTGCTTTTGTAGTTCCGTTTCTGTACGGTGGAGGCCGGTTTGATACAGACTTCTGATTATACCATCCCCGACGGTGGCATCGGGACGACGGTGTGAGTAAAACGAATGTATTCTAAACTTTCGCAGCTGAAAGGTGGCTGCAATTCCCCTGAAATACTGGTATTCATTAGTAGAAGCAGCCCGTTTAAATCCGTTATCCAGTGTAACAACGTTGGTAGTCTGCAGTGATTTACTACGGTAGAAACCCTGTCTGATTACCAATCCTTGTCCGAAGCCTGCTGTAAAGTCCCCGATTATCAGATTCTTTATCCATCCCGGCGACCGGTATTGAAAGGAAGCCGACATAAAATCGAATCCCTTATTCCACCAACGCTCTCCGGGATCCTTCTCGGCAGTGATAGCCAGGCGTATGCGATCGCGGTAGTCAAACCGGTACTTCATACTACTATGCAATGGATCACCTGCGTAAACAGGGTAAGATGCAGTGCCGGACTGATACCCCCGCCTGGTTTCCGGAATCAGATCAGTCCGAAGATAAAGATCGTGGCGTCCGTACTTTTTAACTTCCCACCATCGTAAAGGTGTTGATTCCACTTTCGGGGTGCCAAGACTGACAAACGGCAGCATACGTCGGATATCGGTCATATCCAGTCCCTCGACGAGCTGTAATTCGTACAGACTGGTAAACGCGCCGAAGGTATAGCGATGATAGAGTATATTTTCAACTTGCAAATCGGTAAGAAAAGGTAAACGGATAAGCTGTTCTCTGTCGGCCGAATTCAATTCAAGTGGTTGCGCAGCCAATGCCATTAGTTCTTCGAAAAAGCTTTCTGCATCGGGCACTTCCTCCTGCTCAGCGGCATACTGCTCCAGTAGGGTGGCAATAAACTGTTCGATAGCTCCCATCTCCGCCTCCTGGCCGGTACAAACAAGGCAGTACCCAAGAAAAAGAATTAACAAGAAAAGTTTCATAGTGTTTTTTTCATCAACAAGACCAACAGGCAATGCCCGGCTTTCGGATTAATTTATCTGATAACTTACTCCCCCGGCAATCGTCAACCCGAGTAAGGGATGCAGACCGGTAGTCAGATCAAACTGCATCTTCCTGTAACGAAAGCCGGCACCCAGGCCCGGCACAAAAAATCCGGAGTACTGAACCCCTACCTGTATCAAGATGGAACTGAACCAGGAACAGTCGATAGCTGTCCCCCACCGCAGCTTGTTACTAATCTCCTGATCGGCCTGCAACCGCCAGTCAACCGCATCGGAAATCCGGAGTTTAAGTCCCATGCTGTACACAGAAGGCAGACTACGGACATCTGTTTCGTACTTTATTTGCACCAGGTAAGGATTGATAACCGTCACAGCCAGTAAGAGATTCGGGGTTAGAGGTACACACAGACCGATCTGGGGATAAAAGGACGAATAATAGGCATCCGATTCAACGGCATAGCGGGTATCAAAAATAAACTGAAGTCCAAGACTGAACTTCCCTCCAAAATCACGTGCAAAGCCCAGTCCCGTAAGGATCTCATGATACGCACTGAAGCCCGAATAACGCAGATCTATTGAACTGGTAAAATGACTGAAAGGATACGAAAAACGTAAACCTTTTGAAGCTAATTCTGTTATATCATAGCGACGTTCATATTCTGCATACAGGAGCGGATTTTCAAATCCTGCCGCTAAGGCCGGATTCTGAAAAAGTCCTTGCCGACGGTTATCGGTAGCAGAAGTGCCCGCAAGAGACAGGGGGTGTGTCAACGAAAACCAGCTTTGAGCTGACAAGGGGGCAACTGATCCCAGCAGGATCATAATCAGATACAATGTTCTCATACTAATCAGGTAAGGTTTAGCGTTATTGCACCAGAAACAGTACGGATTAAACTAAAGTTCAGAGAAAAGAGATTCAATACTTCAATTTTGGTGAATTGATACAAAATATATACTTTTGCACGACAATGAAAGCTGTTAGGTACATACTTATCACACTGATACTGATAGCAGGAATCCATCCTGACCTGTCGGCATCTGCTCTGCCGGCCAACGACGAAGGAAAGGGTGGTAAAGTGGCGATGTTGGTCGACGGCACCGACACTACCTACTATGTCTTTTTACGGGATATCTATATCTATCCAAAACTTGTTTTTAAAAACAAAAAGCAGGAAAAGTTCTACTGGCGTACTGTGAGGGATGTGAAAAAAGCATTGCCTTATGCTAAGATAGTAAGTAGTGAATTGGTAAAGGTTAATACCTTGCTTACTACTTTTGAAAAAGAAAAAGACCGTAAACAGTACCTGGCGAAATATGAAAAGGAGATTTTCAAGCGTTACGAAAAAGATCTGCGTAAGTTGTCGATCAATCAGGGAAGATTACTCCTCAAACTGATTGACAGAGAAACAAATGCTACCTCCTATGATTTAATCAAAAATTACAGGGGTAATGTATCTGCCTTTTTCTGGCAGGGAATGGCCCAATTGTTTGGTTCCAACCTGAAATCGGAATACGATGCTCAGGGAAATGACCGAATTGTGGAACGGGTTATATTACTTGTAGAGGCCGGACAACTTTAATCCCTTTCTATGTTCCACTACCACCCTACAGCAACTGAAAAAGCACGTATAAGGGCACTCATAAAAGAACGGAAGAAAAGCATCTCACAGGAAGAAAAAACCCGGCAGGCTGAACGCGTGTTTAAGGCTATTGAAGCTATGCCCGTATTCAAAACAGCTAACAGTATTTTCCTGTACTGGTCGTTGCCCGACGAACTACCCACTCACGACTTTATAATACGCTGGAGCAGTACAAAAACGATTTTGCTTCCGGTGGTTGACGGCGACAAGCTGTTACTGAGAGTGTTTAACGGAAAAGATCAGCTGAGCCCGGGAACATTGAACATCATGGAGCCAACTTCCACACAGCCTCCCATAATTTCACCCGATCTTATACTGGCACCCGGTATTGCTTTTGATAAATCACGAAGGCGTATTGGTCGCGGAGGAGGCTATTACGACCGCTACCTGCAACACAACAGCATTCCCGTTTGGGGGGTCGGTTTCGACTTTCAACTGTTCGACGAAATCCCCGCTGAAGCCTTTGATATACGTATGGATAAAGTAATTACCCCCGATCTGATTGTGGAGTAAGCAGCTTTTCACCTTTCCGGTAATAATAGATCACACCGTATTCCTTACACCGTACCAGTCGCTCGTAAGGAGCCAGCTCCCTGAAATGTTCTTCAATTTCGTTCCACAGCTGTACGATTATTTCGTCGCCCTGTTTGCGTAAAATAACCATCTCCTCCCAGTTTCGGTTAGTAGTCTGCTGGTAGATCTTTTGGGTCGACTTATACTCCCGGAACACATCGTAGTGAACTTTCACCTTGGCAATAGTGGGATTATAAATCGGCATGCCCCCGTTACGAACCCGTTCTTCTTCTCCTTCAATAACATTTTTCCCCCACTCGAGAACTGCCTGTTCGGTGCTTAAATCGGGAACAGTATTTGAGTCGACATCCAGGTGATACAATCGTTTATGTTCCTTTTTAATTTCCCCGCGGATAACCGACATGTTGAATACCTGAAGGAAATGTGAGATATACATCCTTACCTTGTAGATCATCTGCTGGTAATGTTTATTGGCCTTTACCTGATTTTCGAGCGATTGAAGGTACATCCGTTGATGCTGTTCAAACACAGTCAGGTAATTTTTGGCTTCCAGCACAGTTTTAAAAGAGATGATGTGTCGACTATATCCCTGTCGTTCTTCCATGGTAATGGCAGTACGTAATGCCCTTAATCGGGCCTGATCGGTATTAGGTAACCTTCGGTATGGCATGGCATTAATCTTTTCGGTTCATAAGATTTCTTGCAAGTTGATTCAGTACTTCTTTACGACTATTCTCCACCTTAACGAGGTCCAGGTGACTGAGGGCCCGCTTATAATAAACATCCATCGCGTCTTCGGCTATTTTACGTACACCGAGCTTATCATAGATGGCCGTAACCTGACGGATTTTATCCTGCGAACCGGAAACAGATCCGTTCAATAGATCAGCAAGCTGCCGGGCAGTTGCTCCTTCCGCCAGCCGGATAGCCTGAAGCAGCAGATAGGTCTTCTTATTAGAAAGGATATCTCCCCCAATTTTTTTCCCGAAGGTTTTTTCATCTCCATACACATCCAGAATGTCGTCCATCAGCTGAAAAGCAATTCCGATCTGCTCACCAAACGCATATAAATTGTCGGCATCCTCCTGATCAGCCCCACCAGTTAAAGCACCCGTCTTAAGCGCACAGCCTAATAAAACTGCTGTTTTAAGCCTTATCATTTCAAGGTATTCGTCGGTACTCACATCATCCCGTAGCTCAAACTCCATATCGTATTGTTGTCCCTCGCAAATCTCAACAGCTGTACGTGAAAACAGGTTCAGGACTGGTTTTAAAACCGGTGCTGGGGCTTCCGATATCAGAATGTAAGCCGCTATTTGCATTACATCGCCCGATAAAATAGCCGTATTGTCGTTCCATTTAAGGTGAACTGTAGGCTTACCCCTACGAAGGGTGGCCTTGTCCATTATATCATCGTGAAGCAGGGTAAAGTTATGAAACACCTCTATGGCCAGCGCCGGACGAATGGCTTTATCAAGTTCATCCGTATATAAATTACAGGCCATAAGCGTAAGAGCCGGACGCACACGTTTTCCACCTAAACTGAGGGTATAAGCTATCGGAGCATACAATCCCTGTGGTTCTTTTTCCCAGTTGAGCTGTTCGAGGGATGAATTTACGAGAAGATGGATGTCTTCAACTGTTTTCATAATCAATTTATTTACGGTTTAACTCCTGTTCGATTATTTCTGTTAACACCTCACTGATTGAAAGACCTGCAGCAGCAATTTGCTGTGGAATAAAACTGGTTTCAGTCATCCCCGGAGTGGTATTAACTTCCAGCAAATGAATTACCTCCCCTTCAGAAACAATATAATCGACACGTACAATTCCCTTGCAGGCTAAAATATCGTAGATGGCAGCTGTAAGCTGTTGAACACGCTTTGTAAGCTCATCACTGATACGGGCCGGAGTAATTTCCTCCACCTGGCCCTTGTACTTCGCATCAAAATCAAAGAACTCGTTGTGAGGAACTACTTCCGTCACCGGAAAGACAACTGTCTTTTCGGTAGTTTTATACATGCCACACGTTAACTCTGTACCCTGCATAAACGCTTCTATCATCACTTCCTCACCTTCAGCAAAGGCATTATCGATGGCAGTAGCAAGTGCTTCAGGAGCTTTGACCTTCGTAACACCAAAACTGCTTCCTCCTACATTTGGCTTAACAAAACAAGGATATCCAACTGCTGATGCCACTTCCTCCGGACTGATCGTTTGTCCCCTGCGGAGCAACACCGATTCGGAAACCTTCACGCCAAAACCTTTCAGGTATTGATTGCAGGTAAACTTATTAAAGGTGAGGGCCGAGCTAAGTACATCGCAGGAAGAGTATGGAATTCCGAGTAACTCGAAATAGCCCTGAAGGATACCGTTCTCACCCGGAGTTCCATGGATGGTTATATAGGCAAAGTCAAACCGGATTTTTTCGCCCTTCAACAGGATACTAAAATCATTTTTATCCACAGGCACCGCTTCGTGGTCGGGCATTTCCAACTGCCAGCGCTTGCCCCGGATAGTTAGTATATACAACTCATAACGGTTCTTGTCAATAAAAGAATACAGTCCGGCTGCACTCTTAAGTGATACTATTACTTCCGACGAATCTCCACCGGCTACGATAGCCACATTCTTCTTCATTCTCGTGCTATAAATTTAAATTAGTCTGTGCATATTCCCGCCACATAGTAATCAATTTTTGTAAATCATCCGGCAATTCACTGTCGAAGTGCATGTATTCGTTGGTTACCGGATGCACAAATCCTAAGGTCTTTGCATGAAGAGCCTGACGTGGACAGGTATAAAAACAATTACGGATAAATAATTTGTAATAGGCCGAAGTACTTCCCTTCAGGATCACATTTCCTCCATAACGTTCATCATTAAATAAGGTATGACCGATATGTTTCATATGAACCCGTATCTGGTGGGTACGACCGGTTTCCAGCCGGCATTCAACAAGTGTTACAAAGCCAAAACGCTCTACCACCTTGTAGTGGGTAACAGCATGCTTGGCCAGCGGATTCTCACCATCGGGATATACCTTAAAACACATCCGGTCGGCAGTATCGCGGGCCAGGGCACCGGTAACAGTTCCTTCTTCCTCTTTTACATTTCCCCAAACAAGTGCTAAGTAACGACGGTGAGTGGTTTTATCAAAAAACTGCTTACCAAGATGTGCTTTTGCATGAGGAGTCTTGGCAATTAACAGCAATCCCGACGTATCCTTATCAATACGATGTACCAGTCCTACCCGTGTATCGTTCGGATCGAAATCAAGATTATCCTTCATGTGAAAAGCGATAGCATTTAACAGGGTGCCGTCGTAATTACCGAAACCCGGGTGTACTACTAATCCGGGTTGTTTATTAACCAGCATCAGCTGATCATCTTCGTATACTATATCAATGGGAATATCTTGTGGTACAATTACAAATTCGGAGGGCGGATAAGCAAGTACGATGGTAATAACATCACCTGGTTTAACCCGGTAACTGGGCTTTACGGGTTGGTCGTTTATGCGAATATTTCCGGCACCGGCAGCATCCTGAATACGATTGCGGGAGATACTGGCCATTATATTCACCAGGTATTTGTCAATCCTTAGCAGCGACTGACCTTTATCTACCACAAAGCGATAGTGCTCGAAGAGTTCCTGTTCCTCCGGAAGTTCATTGTCAAGTTCCTCCTGGTACAAGTTCCCGTCGTTATCGTTGTATTCTTTTTCTTCAAAACCCTCTTCCTGCACCTTGATTCCTCCTTTTAAAAAAATTCTTCTTCCTCTTCGTCTTCCAAACCGGTCGATCCGCGCCTCATCGCTTCATCAATCAATCCCGGATCTTTGGTTAGCCAGATATTTATCCGGGTTCCTTCCGTCACTTTCTCGCCCGGCGTAGGTACCTGACGATACACCCTGTACAGATTCTCATCGCTCATGGGAGGATCGTCGTAATTGATACTACCTACTATAAATGAACTGGCTAAAGCATCGGCACGGGCATTGTCGAGTGTCGCACCCAGTAAAAACGGAATTGAATTCATGCTATTCCCTACCCCGCTTCCTACTACCAGTACCAGTGCGCTACCTTCAACCAATCGTGTACCGGATTCAATGTGCTGACCGTTGTAGCGCACATCAATAACCAGGTCCTTAAATTCGGAAGGTCTGTATTCAACATGTGCCACCCGTAAACCAAGTGAGCGCAACAGAGCGTCGGCCTGCCGGAAGGAAATATCATTTACTTCGGGCATCGGTACGGTTTTCATCTGACGTTTGTTCAGAATAAGGAAAATGGAACGGTTCTTCTTAACCGAAGAGCCCGGCGAAGGTATTTGTTCTATAATAGTACCAAGAGCCCTGTTCCTGTCGTATACCGAATCAATAACCTGTACATATAAATCCATTGAACGAAGCGTACTCATTGCTTCCTCTTCGTACAAACCCCTTAAATCAGGTACGGGTACAGCTTCACCCAACCGGGTGTATTGATCGATTAACAATAAGGTAATCCAGGTTATTCCTACTACCAGTGCAAAAGCAAGTAATATCCGTTTCAGGATAAAACCTATAAAACTATCTTTCCAGAACGACTTAAAATCCATGAACTATAGTTTGAAGTGTAAACAGTTTTCAACTGCCAAAAATAATCAAAAAATATGGATTAACTAATACCAACCATTTTACCGCAAACAAAAAAAGTAAAAACCACATAGCGGTTTTTACTTTTTTAATAAGGTTGAGAAAAGCAGAAAATTACATCTTGTGACGACCTTCATCGGCTACAGTTAATTTACTTCTGCCTTTAGCGCGACGAGCGGCCAATACACGACGACCGTTTGCTGTTGCCATTCTTTCACGAAATCCGTGTTTGTTTCTTCTTTTTCTGTTAGAAGGTTGAAATGTCCTTTTCATTGCTCTTATGTATTACGTTATTATTCTGGATTTTGGGACTGCAAAAATAGACTTTTTTTTTTAATTGGCAAAATGTTAGGTATTATTTCTTTAATTTTGTGCTTTCGTCAAAAAAAATTACTTTTGGTGATTCTTAACTATATTAACAAATTTTCCCTGAAATAAGTAATCTTATGGACAGAGTACGTATACTTGAACCGGAAAAAATCGGTCGACATTTTATACCTGCTGAATTCCTTCCCACCGGGAAAGATGAATTTTACCAGCGTAATAAACAGGTAGTACCACCAAAATCAGGCTGGAGAAATCTGAAATCGGGTGAAATTGAACTGCTTGTTAAAAACGATAATACCTGCGAAAACTGGGATGATTTAATGGTAACCGACGAGTTTGATCCCACCCTGATTAAGAATACAAGCTTTTTCGGGTTGGTTCGTATAGGCCGGCTCAGGGATCTTGTGGTTGAGCATCACGACCTGCGATTGCCTGCAGGGATTACAAATAGCCTGGTTATTTCCTGTGATATTGGCGACGATGTAGCCATTCATAATGTGAATTACATGGCTCACTATATTATTGGTGATCGCTGTATTTTATTTAATATCCAGGAACTTCATGCTACTGATCACGCAAAGTTTGGTAACGGAACTATAAAGGACGGTGAACCTGAAAGTGTGCGCAACTGGATGGATGTTATGAATGAGACCGGGTGCCGGCAAATACTTCCCTTCGACGGAATGATATCTGCCGATGCTTACCTGTGGGCAAAATACGTAGATGATAAAGCTCTTCAGGATAATCTGAAAAAAATTACCCAGGAGAGCGTTGATAGCCGCAGAGGCTATTACGGTACCATCGGAAATTATAGCGTTGTAAAAAACTCTTCGATTTTAAAGGATGTAAAAATCGGATCCAATTGTTATATTAAAGGAGCTAATAAACTTAAAAACCTTACCATTAACTCTACAAAGGAAGAACCCACCCAAATAGGCGAAGGTGTGGAACTGGTAAATGGTATAATTGGTTATGGATGCCATATATTTTACGGTTGTAAAGCGGTTAAATTCGTGCTCGGCAACAATTCTAACCTGAAATACGGTGCGCGACTTATCCATTCTTACCTGGGTGATAATTCTACTATCTCTTGTTGTGAAGTGCTTAATAATCTTATTTTCCCGGCTCACGAACAACACCATAACAATTCATTCCTTATAGCATCCGTTATAATGGGTCAGAGCAATATTGCCGCAGCTGCTACTATAGGCTCCAATCATAACAGTCGTGCGAATGATAACGAAATTCAGGCCGGTAGAGGTTTCTGGCCGGGATTATGTACGAGTGTAAAACATTCGAGTCGCTTTGCCTCGTTTATCCTGCTGTCAAAGGCTGATTATTCATACGAACTGGATATCGCCTTCCCTTTTGCTCTGGTAAACAATAATATGTCGAAAGACCAGCTCGAAATTATGCCTGCTTATTGGTGGATGTTTAATATGTATGCACTCGCTCGTAATTCGTGGAAGTTTACAAATCGCGATAAACGTATCCATAAGAATCAGAATATTGAATTTGATGCCTATGCTCCTGATAGTATGGAAGAAACCATCCATGCAATGAGCTTACTGGAGTTGTGGACTGCAAAAGCATTCTACCGTTCAAAAGGTGAGTTAATCGATTTTTACAGCGATGACGAATTGTATAAAAAGGGAAAAGAGCTGTTAACCGGCGATGCTGCTGTGGTTGATTCGCTGGATATAATAGGTGAAGCTGTCGAAAATTCGCACCGTAAGGTAAGTATTTTAAAAGCGCATAAGGCCTATTTTGCTTATCGCGACATACTCCATTATTATGGTATTAAAAACCTGATGGAATACGCTCAGACACATTCATTTGATTCGATGAAAACCGAACTCAGGGCTCCCCGTATTACCGAATGGGCTAACCTGGGTGGTCAGTTGATGATGACTACGGATGTAGATAAACTCCGGAACGACATCGGGAATAATAAATTGAAGAACTGGGATGAAATACACCAGCGATACAATGAATTATGGGCTAAGTATAAGCTTGACAAGCAAAAACATGCATATGCCTGCATGTGTCTGCTGTACGATACCGATACTTTATCGCGCGAAAACTGGTTACAGGCTCTTGATAAGGGTATTGAACTTCAGGAATTTGTAAACGAGCAGGTGTATATAACCCGTAAAAAAGACTACGAAAATAAATTCAGGCAGATTACCTTCCGTAACAAGGAAGAAATGATCGCCGCTCTTGGTAGTATCGACCAGAATAGTTTTATTGTGGAAGTAGGCCGGGAAACAAAGGAGTTTAACCAGAAACTTAAGGAGCTAAAATCAAAAAACTAACCTGGTGATTTAGTGCATATTATTTCAGGCTGATCGGGTGGTTTATAGCTTCCCGTTCAGCCTGAACCATTCCAGTGCATCAGCAATTGCTGTATCTACCGGTGCATCGCTTAGCTCCAGGACTGTATCGGCTTTTGTAGATGAATAATACTCCCGGATAAGGAGTTGCCTCACATTGCGCGTACTCAGATCCACCGGAATACCCATCCACCGGATAAAATCTCCTGCTCTGCCTGCCAACAGGATAAGCCAATCCGGTAGTTGTAGTAGTTTCTGAGGATAGGCTCCTACCCTTTTCAAACGCTTATAGAAGTCCTGAAACGACAGGTTCTCTCCTCCTACCAGGTAATGTTCTCCCGACTCTCCTTTGTAGAGTGCATTGCAGCAGGCAAGAGCTACTTTTTGCACGGATACAAAATTCTTACCTCCTTTTGGCACAAACATCAGTCTTTTTCTATACCCCATCACGATTAACCTGCCTGAGCTTGGTTTACTGTCGTGCGAGCCAATCATAAAAGCCGGATGTATAATAATTACTTCTATTCCCCTGTTGGCTGACTCTTTTTCAAGCAGAAGCTCCGTTTGTTTTTTACTTAGTGCATACCACGAATCGCTAAATGGTTTGCTGATGGGAGTCGTTTCATCAGCCGGCAAATCTTCAGAGCCGTATCCAAGTGTATTTACAGTGCTAACATAAATAAGTCGTTTTACCTTTGCCTGCTTGCATGCCTTCAATAATGTGGAAACAGCTGCTGTATTTACCCTGAAATACTCATCCGGTTTTAGTAAATTTGTAGCTGTTACTGCTGCACTGTGTATTACGGCATCGCATCCATCAACAGCATCCTGTAATGTCGATGCACTTGTAAAATCACCTTTTACTATTTCAAGTGATTCTGTGTCGACAGTCAGCTTAGAAGTTGAACGAACAATAATGCGAACTTGCTCGTTACTTTTCTGTAAGTGAGTAACTATGTGATGACCTAACAGTCCGGTAGCACCGGTTACAAGTACTTTCATTGCTAACGTGTAATGATTGATAGTACAAAGTTGATAAAAACATCTTAATAAATGGTTGATAACTGTTGATAAAAAGTGAATAGATTTTGACAAGTATCGCTTTGCTATTTCAACCCTAAATTCTCTTAATCAATTTTATTTCTTTGGCAAATTTTTAATTGTTTTTTTACATACTAAGTTTTAAACTTCAATTTTAGCTTTATCAACAAGGGTTTCGCGAAAACTTACTAACTTTGCAACTATCAACAGTCTGTTAATAACATTCACAGGAAACTGATAATAAAGCGATAAGTAATGTTAGTACTTGTTGATTACATTTGATTTTATATTGATAACTAATAGTACAACCAAAAGTGATAATTTTATCAACTTCGTTAACACCCTATTAGTATTATCATATAGTTTTTTTAAAAGTAAAAAATATAATATTAATATATAGTGTTGTTGAAATGATGGAAAAAGATAAACTTGTTTCCGAAATTCTTCGGTTGAAGAAGGAAAAAAACGCTGTTATAATGGCTCACTATTATCAGACAGCTGATATACAGGATATTGCTGATATTATTGGGGATAGTCTGGCACTTGCTCAATGGGCAGCTAAGACCGAAGCAGATGTTATCGTACTGTGCGGAGTTCACTTCATGGGAGAAACTGCCAAGATTCTTTCTCCTGATAAGAAGGTATTGATACCCGATTTTGCTGCCGGTTGTTCGCTGGCAGATAGTTGTCCTGCCGATGAGTTTGAGAAATTCGTAAAAGCTCATCCCGACCATACTGTAATATCGTATGTAAATACAACTGCTGCTGTAAAGGCACTGACAGATGTGGTTGTTACTTCTACCAATGCCAAGAAGATAGTTGATCAGTTTCCTGCCGATGCAAAGTTAATTTTCGGTCCTGATAAGAACCTTGGTAATTACATTAATAGTGTTACCGGCCGTGAAATGCTTTTATGGGATGGTGCCTGTCATGTACATGAACAATTTTCGCTCGAAAAACTGCTCCAACTAAAGGAAGAACATCCCGATGCTGCTATCATTGCTCACCCCGAATGTAAACGTCCTCTTTTATTAACGGCCGATTTCATAGGCTCTACCCAGGCATTACTTAATTACACCATACAATCCGACAAAACGAAGTTTTTGGTAGCTACCGAAGCAGGAATTCTTCACGAAATGCAGAAGAAAAGTCCGGATAAGGTATTTATACCCGTACCACCAAACGACAGTACCTGTGGCTGCAATGATTGCAATTTCATGAAACTGAATACGCTTGAGAAGTTATACCTCTGTCTGAAAAACGAAAACCCTGAAATTCTCGTTGATGAGGAAATCAGGGTTAAAGCGGTAAAGCCGATTATTCGTATGCTCGAAATGTCTTAATTGGAAGGTATTATCTTATATACTTTATCGTTACGACGAACTACATCCTTTGTTTTAATTGAAAAGTACGTTCCTTTCTGAGCTTTTTCAACTACTTGTAGTTCCACTCGCATTTCCTGAATGAAATCCTCATAAGCACCGGTAGTTTCGCCTGTGATGAGGATTTCGTCGTTAATGCTGATATGCTGTGCCTCAACTAAAATTTCTGCAACCCCTATTTTAGAAAAATAGTTGGTTACTTTTCCTATATACATTTTCTTATGTGTAGCTTCCGAACCGTAGTTGGCACTCCATTCACCCAGTCGTTGTCCCATGTAATACCCATCCCAGAACCCTCTGTTGAAAACCTTACTTAAACGAAGATTCCAGCCCTCAATTTTCTCATCGGTAAATGTACCCTCCAGACAGGCTTCAACGGCTTCACGGTAGCACGAAACCACTGTCTTGACGTATTCAGGTCCGCGTGCTCTTCCCTCAATTTTAAATACCCTTACTCCCGAATCAAGCATCTTATTCAAAAAACCAATGGTTTTAAGATCTTTCGGCGACATAATGTATTCATTGTCAATTTCAAGTTCAATCTCCGAATCTTTGTCTTTTACTACATAGCCACGTCGACAAATCTGATTGCATTCGCCCCTGTTGGCAGATAGGTTTTTTTCGTGCAGACTAAGGTAACATTTACCCGATACGGCCATGCAAAGGGCTCCGTGACAAAACATTTCAATACGGATCAGCTGGCCACTTTTACCACGGATATCTTCTTCTATAATACGTCTGTGTATTTCGGCAACCTGATCCATAGTAAGTTCGCGTGCAAGTACTACAACATCGGCAATTTGTGCGTAAAACTTCAACGATTCAACGTTCGTTATATTTAATTGTGTAGATAAATGTACTTCTACTCCAATCGAATTGGCATACATCAATGCAGCCACATCCGAAGCTATAATCGCTGAAACCTGCGCTTCTTTTGCAATATCAATGATTTCGCGCATCAGGTTTATATCATTGTCGTACAGTATAGTATTAACTGTCAGGTATGATTTTATATTATTTTCCCTGCATGTGGTAACTATTTTACGTAAGTCGTCGTTCGAGAAATTACTGCTCGATTTGCTTCGCATGTTCAATTTTCCTATACCGAAATAAACTGAATCGGCTCCTGCCTGTATTGCTGCTGCCAGACTTTCCCACGAGCCTGCAGGTGCCATTATTTCGATTTCTTCTCTTCTAATCATTCTTTATACTCTGGTGTTAATTTTTTACTTTCAAACCGGATTCCTACTCTTACCTGATGGTAAGGAAAATCACGCATTCCGTACTGATACTGTATATAATAGTTTATTTTTTCTGATTTAAATCCTAAACGGGTAAAGCAAACTACGGGCCTGTCGCCGTAATCAGCTCCATAGTTAGGATGACTGCTCATCCATCCTGAGTAACCACGGATACCACCTTCCCACTCTACTTTATTTTTTTTAATAGCCAGCTTTGTTCCATACATGGGTGCATCATTCTGTGTGTAATTATCCGTCTCCCAGCACAGAAATCCTAAATTGGCAACAATACGGAGTTCATCTATCAGTGTTGTGCTAACCCGAAATGACTTACCTGCTTCTACATCAAAGTAATATCCTGATGTGTTGTAGTAGCGTTTAGCAAAGTTTTCGGTACCCGATGAGGTTTTAAGTGTCGAGTTAAGAATAAGCGATGGAAAGCGATCCGTCTCCCTGTGCAGTCGTATCCGTGTCTGTATGTATATATCACTGTTTGCCTTTCCTTTTACCTTATCAGGCTGTATATTTCGAAGTTCTGCTGTTTCAGGATTCACTTCATAGTGTTCTAAAAATGCCGACCAAAGTTTGAAGGATACTTTTTCACTGTATAAGGGTATTTCAACACCGAAATAACCATTTTTAGTTTTATCTCCAAAACCAAAATAGTAATCTGCTGTTATATCAAAAGTAGTTGTGGCAGGTAACACTGCATTTGATAGTTCCGGTACCGGGAAGGCATTAGGTCCAAACCAGGCAGTAGAGTAGCGGTCGATCTGAGCAAACAGGATCGAACTACTGACTATCAACAGACTACACAGTATACTTTTTTTCATATGCGCTGCAAAAGTACTCATAAAAGCTCAATTTCTAAAGTTTTAGTACCTTTGCGCCCTTTATACGATTATTGAATGAAAATTGGAACTATAGAGTTTAAGGATAGACCTTTGTTTTTAGCACCGATGGAAGACGTTACCGATCCGTCATTTCGCCTTATCTGTAAACGTTTTGGTGCGGATATGTTATATACTGAGTTTGTTTCGGCAGATGCCCTGATTCGAAATGTGGAACGTACGGAGCAAAAGCTGACCATTCACGAAGAAGAGCGACCCATTGCTATTCAGATTTATGGACGCGATATTGCACCAATGACCGAAGCAGCTAAAATTGCCGAAGCAGCAAAGGCTGATATAGTCGACATCAATTTTGGTTGTCCCGTAAAGAAGGTGGCCGGCAAAGGGGCAGGGGCCGGTTTATTAAACGATATTCCAAAAATGTTGGGTATTACCAGTTCCATTGTGAAGGCAGTGAATGTACCTGTTACAGTTAAAACCCGCCTTGGATGGGATGATTCATCAAAGGTAATTGTCGATCTTGCGCTGCGCTTGCAGGATTGCGGTATAGCTGCTTTAACCATTCATGGTCGTACACGTGCTCAAATGTACAAGGGCGATGCCGACTGGTCGTTGATTCGTGATGTAAAGAATCATCCGGGTATTCATATTCCGATTATTGGTAATGGCGATGTTACGACTCCCGAGCGGGCGAAGTATAATTTCGATACCTACGGGGTAGATGCTGTAATGATTGGCCGGGGATCCATTGGTCGACCCTGGATCTTTAAGGAGATAAAACATTATTTCGAAACAGGGGAGATCATCGATTTGTTAAGTTTCGACGAGAAGAAAGAAGTATTAAAAGAACATGTGATAGCATCCGTTTACTGGCTCGATATTGATAAGTCGGTTTCTATTGATGAAGTTGCCAACCAGCGTCTCAAAGGAATCATACATAGTCGTCGCCACCTGGCAGCAACTCCGGTCTTTAAAGGTATTCCGAATTTTAAAGAAACACGTATCCAATTATTACGTGCCGATACAATCAATGATTTGTTTGGAATTATCGATTCAATCAATGAACCGGTTATTGAATAAATTCCACCTTAATTTTACGGCTGTTGTTCTCTTGCAGCCGGATTGATATTTTAATATACTGGTCGGGTAGGAGAGGAGCAATATTTTCTGCCCATTCAATAAAACAATAATCTCCCGAGTCGAGGTATTCGGGTATTCCAATATCAAAGGCTTCGCGAAGTGAATTAATGCGGTAACAATCGAAATGATAAATCGGGTAACCGTCCGACGATTCATATTCGTTTACGATCGAGAAGGTAGGAGAGTTGACAACCTGGGTAACTCCCAGCTGTTTTCCTAGTTCTTTAATCAGGGTGGTTTTTCCGGCACCCATCTCGCCGTCGACTACAATTACTTTATTCTTTCCGAATTGCTGAACGATTAACTCAGTATTTTCGGAAAGCTGTTCGGGTGATTGAATTGTTAAATCTATCATGTTCGTTTTTTTACCTGATCAACTATAATTTTGATGCTTTATCCTTATCGTATTTACGGCCAGTTTCCCGATTCGATTTAAATTTTCGATTCTGAACCTGCCAAATCTCCGTGAAAATGAGTATAAACAATTGATGCTCTGTTAGTTCCTAGTATATCTTCTAATTCGTTTAGTTTAGCATTCTGTATTCTTTTTACGCTTTTAAACTCCTTAATTAAGCTATTTTTAGATTTTTCACCTATTCCTTTAATACTATCCAGTTCGGAAGCAATTTGTTGTTTGCTTCTTTTCTCTCTGTGAAATGTTATTGCAAACCGGTGAACTTCATCCTGCACGGTTGCCATAAATTTAAATACCGGATCAGTGGGCTTTAATCCAATTTCCATCGGGGGAAATCCGTACAACAACTGACTGGTACGGTGTTTTTTATCCTTTGCCAATCCTGCAATTGGAATGCTTAGTCCCAATTCTTCTTCAGTTACTCTTCTAACTATCTCCATTTGACCGATACCACCATCTGTAATTATAAGATCAGGCAGCGGTGTTTCTTCAGCGATCATTCGCGAATACCTGCGGAACACCACTTCACGCATGGAGGCATAATCGTCGGGTCCATCGACTGTTTTTATGATATATTTACGGTATTCTTTCTTTGCAGGCTTTCCTTTTTTGAAAACCACACAGGCCGCAACTGCATTTGTACCCGATATATTTGAATTATCGAAACACTCAATTGTTGTCGGTAACTTCGGAAGTTTTAATTTATCCTGTATCGACTTTAAAATATAGGTTTGTTTTTGTTCGGGATTTAATTTCTCTTTTTGCTTCAGTTTATCCAGCTTAAACTGTTTTACATTTTGAATAGATAAATCCAACAGTTTTCGTTTATCTCCCTTTTGAGGTACTGTCATCACTACACCTTTCATTTCGTATTCGAGCGGGTAGGGGAGTATTATTTCTTTCGACTGGCTGTTAAAGCGGGTTCTTAGTTCGATTATTGCCATGGAAAGCAAATCTTCCCTGGTTTCATCGAGACGCTTCTTGTATTCGATGGTGTAACCCTGAAAAATTGATCCCTTAGCAACCCGAAGAATGTTTACATAGCAGGCATTCTCATCTTCATCATAACTGAATACATCCGTTTCATCGAGAACTGTATTCGAAATTACAGATTTTGCCTTATAGTTTTCCAGTAAATCGTACTTAATTTTTAATTGATGTGCTTCTTCGTACCGGAACCGGGCTGATAATTCCTTCATCTGTTCCAGTAACATCTTACTGATTAGATTTGCATCACCCTTAATAATTGTTTTTACAGCTTCGATGTACTGTGCGTATTGTTCTTCGGTTTCGAGCCCCTGACAGCCCCCATTGCATTTTTTAATGTGGTATTGCAAACACACCTTGAATTTCTGAGCCTTAATGTTCTCTTTTGATAAAAACAGCCTACAGGTACGAAGTGGGTATAATTCGTGAATAAAATCAAGTAAAGTGTTTATTGCATAGCCTGAACTATACGGACCGAAATAGGTGGATCCGTTTTTTATAATATTTCTGGTCTTAAATATGCGCGGAAAAGGCTCGTTGGTTATACAAATACTTGGATAGGTTTTACCATCTTTCAACAATACATTGTAGCGTGGTTGGTATTGTTTTATCAGGTTATTTTCCAGTAAAAGGGCATCCTCTTCCGTTTCAACAACAATGTATTTTAGCGAGGCAATATTCTTTACCAGTACATTTGTCTTGCCGTATTCATGTACTTTGTTAAAGTAGGACGACACTCTTTTCTTCAGATTTTTTGCTTTACCAACATAGATAATCTCATCCTGATTATTGAAATACTGGTATACCCCCGGTTCGTCGGGGAGGGCGGCTATCTGTATTTTAAGAGCGTCCTTGTTCATCTATATTAGCTGCTTTTCTTTCACGTTCCACGTGGAACGTTTTATTTATGTTCCACGTGGAACTATGTTTTACCTACCCAATAAAACAAGTAAAACATTCACATCGCTTGGCGAAATACCGGGTATTCTACTCGCTTGTCCTATTGTTTCGGGGTTAATTTTAATTAGTTTTTGTCGTGCTTCTGTTGAGAGCGACTGTATGCTGGCATAATCCACTCTGCCCGTCAGGGGAATGTTTTCAAGCCGAAGTAATTTTTGGGCAATCAATCGTTCACGTTCAATATAGCCTTCGTATTTAATAATAACTTCAGCAGCTTCAATAATTTCTTCACGGCGTGAAGGTAGTTCGTCAATCTTTTTCTGTAGTCCCGGTACAGCTCCTGCCAGTTCAGTAATTCCGAATTGAGGGCGTAGTATTAGATCGTACAGCTTACATCCATGTCTTAACTCTGCAGAGTTCTTATCCTGCAGAAAGTCTTTCACCTGTTGTGGCTTTACGGAGTAGTTTTTGACAAACTCAATCAGCTTTTCTATATCCTGTTTTTTAGTAGTAAACTGATCGTACCGATCTTGTTTTACAAGTCCGATTGAATATCCTTTGGGAGTGAGTCGCACATCAGCATCATCTTGTCGAAGCAACAAGCGATATTCGGCACGGGAGGTAAACATCCGATAAGGTTCGTCAACGCCTTTTGTTACCAGGTCGTCGATAAGAACTCCAATATAGGCTTCATCGCGTCCCAAAATGAATGGAGTGCCACCCGTACAGTTTTGATGAGCATTAATGCCGGCTATGATTCCCTGGCCGGCAGCTTCCTCGTAGCCAGTAGTACCGTTTATTTGTCCCGCGAAAAACAGATTCTTAATCAGCTTTGTCTCGAGTGTATGGTTTAGTTGAGTAGGATCAAAGAAATCGTATTCGATAGCATACCCCGGGCGGTAGAGTTGTGCATTTTCAAGTCCGGGAACGGTTTGTATGGCCCGTATCTGAACATCGAGTGGGAGAGAGGAGGAGAACCCGTTTACGTAATATTCCTGCGAATCCACACCTTCCGGTTCGAGGAATAGCTGGTGAGCAGTTTTGTCGGCAAAGGTGATAATTTTAGTTTCGATACTCGGACAATATCGCGGTCCGATGCTCTGGATTTGGCCGTTGTATAAGGGCGAAAAAGCAAGACCTTCGCGAAGTATTTCATGCGTCTTTTCGTTCGTATAGGTAATCCAGCAGCTCATCTGTTTTAGATTCCTGCCTACACCTTCCAGAAATGAAAATTTATGAAAATCATTTTCTCCCTGTTGTTCACTCATTTTCGAGAAGTCGATGGTTCGTCCGTCAATGCGACAGGGAGTACCTGTTTTCATTCGATCGGTTCGGAATCCTATCGACTTTAATTGTTCTGTGAGACCGTAGGAGGCCGGCTCGGAGATACGACCACCTGCCTGCTGCTTCTTACCAATGTGAAGTAAGCCTGTAAGGAAGGTGCCAGCCGTAAGGATAACAGCTTTTGTCCTGATGGTAACACCAAGGGCTGTGGTAACTCCGGTTACCTGCCCGTTCTCAAATTCGAGTCCGGTGACAGTGTCCTGCCAAAGGTATAAATTGGGAGTATTGGTGATTATTTTAATCCATTCCTGAATAAATTGATGACGATCACTCTGCGAGCGGGGGCTCCACATGGCTGGTCCCTTTGATCGGTTCAGCATGCGAAACTGGATAGCACTGCGGTCGGTAACAATTCCCATCTGACCGCCAAGCGCATCTACTTCCCTGACAATCTGACCCTTAGCTATTCCGCCTACGGCCGGATTACAACTCATCTGACCAATCTTATTCATATCCATAGTGATCAGAAGAGTCTTCGAACCCAGGTTTGCCGAGGCACAAGCAGCTTCATTTCCGGCATGTCCTGCACCAATTACTACAACATCGTATGTAAAATCCATTTCTTATTTAAATATAACCTGCAAAAGTATTAAAATAGTAGCTATAATGTTGACAAATACTGTGTAGATTAGTGTTTTTAAAAGAATATTTGCTTAAAAGGTTGAGACTGTCAGCTTAGGAGCGGGTTAAAATGTCAATTTGACAGGAAAGCAATAATGGCACTTATTTTGATAAATACGAAGCCATTATAATTGTCAATCAACAAATTAACTAAAAAGTATAATATGTCAAAAGGAAACATCGGGGTTACCAGTGATAATATCTTCCCCGTAATCAAGAAATTTTTGTATAGTGATCACGAAATCTTTCTGCGCGAACTGGTTTCGAATGCGGTGGATGCTTCTCAGAAGCTGAAAACACTTGCTGCTGTAGGAGAATTTAAAGGTGATCTGGGCGAATTAAAGGTTTATGTATCAGTCGATAAGAAAAAAGGAACACTTACTATTTCGGATAGAGGTGTAGGGATGACGGCTGAAGAAATTGATCGTTATATCAACCAGATAGCGTTTTCGGGAGCGGAAGAGTTTCTTGAAAAATATAAAAACGACGCTCAGGCAATTATTGGTCACTTCGGACTTGGATTCTATTCTTCGTTTATGGTATCCAAAAAAGTGGAGATTTTTACGCAATCCTACAAAGACGATTCGGTAGCACAGCATTGGTCGTGCAAGGGTGATCCTGAATATACACTTGAAGAAACCATCAAGTCGGAACGTGGTACTGATATTGTTCTTCATATCGACGACGAAAATAAAGAGTTTCTTGAAGAATCAAGAATTAAGGAACTGCTTACCAAGTACTGTAAATTCCTTCCCGTAGAGATTGTTTTCGGAAAGGTGAAAGAGTGGAAAGAGGGTAAAGAAGTAGAAACGGATAAGGATAATATTATTAATAATACGACTCCTGCATGGACAAAGAAACCCATCGATTTAAAGGAAGAAGATTATACGTCCTTTTACCGCGAATTGTATCCGATGAGCGAGGATCCTTTGTTCCATATTCATTTGAATGTCGATTTTCCGTTTAATCTTACCGGTATTCTCTATTTCCCCAAAATTAAAAACAACATTGAATTACAGCGTAACAAGATCCAGTTGTACAGCAATCAGGTATATGTTACCGATCATGTTGAAAATATAGTTCCCGATTACCTTACTTTGCTTCACGGTGTAATCGACTCACCCGATATCCCCCTGAACGTATCCCGAAGTTACCTTCAGAGCGATGCTAATGTAAAGAAGATATCCGGACACATCACTAAAAAAGTAGCTGATCGTCTGACCGAAATCTTCAAAAACGACCGCACTCAATTTGAAAACAAATGGGACGATCTGAAGATTTTCATCCAGTACGGTATGCTCAGCGAAGAAAAATTCTACGAAAAAGCCGAAAAGTTTGCCTTGCTGAAGAATGTTGACGGCAAATATTTTACCTTCGAGGAATACAAGGAGCTGGTTAAGGAAGAGCAAAAAGACAAGAACGGTGACCTGATTTACCTCTACACCACTCAACGTGATGAGCAATTCAGTTACATTCAGCATGCTAAAGACAAAGGCTATGATGTACTGCTCATGGACGGTCAGTTAGACGTACACCTGGTAAGTCAGCTCGAACAAAAATTCGAAAAAACACGCTTTGTAAGGGTGGATAGCGATACTGTTGAGAAATTAATTCAGAAAGAGGATCTGAATGAAGTTGAATTATCAGACAATCAAAAAGATGAATTAACAACGGTATTCAAATCGCAGCTTCCGTCGATCGACAAGACCGAATTCACTATCGCATTTGAAAAGCTGTCGCCAACCGCCAATCCTGTATTCGTTACTCAGAATGAATTCATGCGCCGTATGAAGGAAATGTCGGCACTCCAGGGTGGAATGATGAGCTTTTATGGTGAAATGCCCGATAGCTATAACCTGGTTGTTAATACCGCACATCCCCTGGTTGAACGTTTGATCAGTGAGGAAGAAAAAGCCCTGGGAAATGACTTACAACCGATACTTTCGGAAGTTTCGGAATTGGAAACTAAACGCAAAGAATTGAAAGACAGTCATAAGGACAAAAAAGAAGAGGAAATTCCACAGGAAGAAAGTGCTCAACTGGATGAACTGCAGACTCAACTCGACGAACTTAAATCCAGGAAAGAATCACTGCTTAAAACCTATGCTTCGGGCAACAAGCAGGTTCGTCAGCTCATCGACCTTGCCCTTTTGGCCAACAATATGTTGAAAGGTGAAGCCCTGGCTAATTTTGTAAAGCGAAGTGTGGAGCTTATGTAATTGTTAATTGTTAGTTGTAAGTTGTTAATGAGGGTTGTGCGCTGTAGATTGCTTTACCTGAAATCTACGATTTGACTACTCTAATCTCAGCAATTTACAGGTTGATAGATCGTAAAAGGAGGAGAAGCGCATAGCTTTTTCTCCTTTTTTAATACTTTTTGGTCCATAATTTAACATATAACACTTAACACATAACACTTAAAAATTCAACCCTGTGTGAGTAACCGGCATATGTCATATGATAAATCCGCATATGTCATATAACAGATTCCCATATGTCATGTAACAGACCCGCATATGTCATATGACAAACCCGCATATGACATATGGCAGTTGCGCACATGACATATAACGAACCCGCACATGACATATGCGGGTTTGTTATAAGAGGTGTGATAAGCTATACGCCCGGGTATTCTGATTGTATACCGGTAAGCATTTTGTGAATCAGCTTAAGCCTTTTTAGCGCTTATAAAGGAGGGGAGTGAGATGAATCAGCGAGAGGATAGTGATAAAACATCGAAGGCAGATGTGCAGTTTGTAAACCGGAATCCGCACCGCAAGTATTTAATAAAAGTTAAATCCGGTATCGACACGTTAAACGTAGCAGGGTGGATCGGCTTACAATCGGATAAGTTAAGAACACCAACTGTGGTTGGAGTGGTAACACTCAGGAAAATCAGGATGGAAGGCACAGCTGTTAACTTGCAAAAAGCAGTTGGCAGGATAAGGGGATAAGGTAAGGATTGGACATAACTTCGGGGAGTCACACCAGCGAACTGAAGGACTGCTACAAGGAATATATACAGGAAGAGGACGACTATCATGGGGGACAAAGATAGCGTAGCTGAACACATAAAAATTGCACATATGTGGCGGAAAATTGCACAAATGTGATTAATTTTCACCTCAGGTGTAGTAGGCCGGCCATTTTATCGTCCTCTTTCCAATCGCGAGGCATCCAGTCGCAACAACACGAACAGGAGCAGTGTGAAGCCCCAAAGGGAAGAGCCGCCATAGCTGAAAAACGGAAGCGGAATACCGATTACGGGCATAATACCCAGCACCATACCCACATTAATCATCAGGTGGAAAAAAAGGATACTTACTACCGAGTAGGCATATACCCGATGAAAGACCTCCTTCTGACGTTCGGCTATGGTTAGTAATCGCATTAATAATAACCAATAGATGATCAATACGAGGGTCGAACCTATAAATCCATGTTCTTCTCCCACCGTGCAGAATATAAAGTCGGTATCCTGTTCGGGTACGTATTTTAGCTTTGTTTGTGTGCCGTTCAAAAATCCTTTCCCTGTAAATCCTCCCGAACCGATAGCAATTTTCGATTGATTTACATTGTAACCGGCTCCGGTAAGGTCGTCTTCCATATTCAACAAGACCTTTATTCGGATCTGGTGGTGGGGCTCCAGCACCTTGTTAAAAATGATGTCGGAGGCAAATATAAATACCACAGAAACGAGCGCTACAGCTGCTACCCCCGACAGAGAGGGATAACGCCTCAACAGGCCGGTTATGCCCCAGAATAAGGCGGTGAGGACTACCACGGCTCCTGCAATATAGTTGTAGTTAACCGGAATCCAGTTGTTGACTACTACGGCTATGATACCTGCCGCAATTGTGCTTCCGGCAATGATAAGACTCTCTTTTTTGTGAGTCTGCGATTTAAAGGAAACCAGAAATTGAATCAACTGAATAAGACCAAGTGCAGCGATTATACCCCATGAGCCCTGATTATCGCCTATAATTTCGATACTGAATCGAATAACCACTATAAAAAGAACAATGGCAAGGGAGCCCAGCAGCAATACGATCCCATTCATCCCTTCCCGGTAAAACATGAACAGGAATGCAAGAAATACAAGGGCCGATCCGGTTTCTTTCTGTAGGAGAATAAACGCGAAGGGAATAAAAACGATGATAGCAAGCGGCACCATATCTTTCCAACCCTTAATAACAAAATTATGACGGCTCATGAATTTAGCCAGGGCAAGTGCCGTAGCCATTTTTGCCAGTTCGGCAGGTTGAAAGCTGACAGGTCCGATTACCAGCCAGGAGCGCGAACCTTTAATTTCGGGCGCCACAAAAATGGTGACTATCAGTAAGAGGAGTACAAAGCCGTAAATGATGTAAGCAAAATAGTTAAATATCCGGTAATCAAGTAATAAGATAACCCCGCCCAGCACAAGAGCAGAGATTATCCACACAAACTGTTTACCGGTTCGTTGATCAAAGGATAAAATACTTCCCTCGTAATCAATTTCATAACTGGCACCATAGATACTAACCCAGCCCATTACCACCAGTATGAGGTAGTAAATAACGGTAGTCCAGTCGATCGTATGCTGTATATTATCGTTTTTTGACATCCGGATTAGTGGTTGAAGTGGATATTCGTTCAAACAACTCAGTGCGCTCAAGCGCTCCTTTCAGGTATTTTTCCATCATCAGACTTGCAATCGGGGCTGCCCATGTAGCACCGAAACCTGCATTCTCAACAACTACTGCCACTGCAATAGTAGGATTTTCGCGCGGTGCAAATCCTACAAACAGCGAATGGTCTTTCCCCCGGCTATTCTCAACGGTTCCGGTTTTCCCGCACATACTTATATCCGGTATTTTGTAATGCCGGCCTGTACCGTATTCAAACACCCTCCACATTCCTTCAATAACAACAGGGAAGTAGCTTGAATCTACCACCGTCTGGTGCCGACGAACCTGCATGGTGTCGTTGGCATTCAGGTGAGGGGTAATGTAATAGCCTTTATTGGCGATGGCAGCCATACTATTGGCCAGTTGTAAGGGAGTAACCAATACTTCCCCCTGTCCGATCGAAAGCGAACGAATCGTCATCGCTCTCCAGCCGGTTTCTCCATAATACCGGTTGTAGAATTTCTGAGAAGGGATGTTACCACTTGTCTGTTCAAAAATATCGCTATCGGCAAACTTTTGTCCCAGTCCGAAACTCTTCATAGCATCTATCCATTCCTGGTAATGCTTTTTGAACAGCAGGTTTTTCTCTCCATACCCTTCTTTCTCGATGGCAGCTCTGAATCCATACCAGAAATAAGGGTTACAGCTTTGCTCGATAGCGTTCAGTAAGCCTACGGGTGAGCCATGGTGGTGACTACATTTAATCGGAGATGATCCGGGGCCGTTACAGGGGAACAGACTCCGTTCGGTAATACCGCCCATCTGTTGCAATACAAGTGCCTGGATGGGCTTAAAAGTGGATCCTGGTGAATATTGAGCCTGGGTAGCTCTGTTCATAAGGGGTTTGGTGGGATCTTTTACAAGCGATGCATAATTAACAGATCGTTGTCGCCCCACAAGCAGGGAGGGATCAAAAGCAGGATTGCTGACCATAGCTAAAATTTCACCGCTGGAAGGATCGATGGCCACAGCACTTCCCACCTTCCCGTTCATTAGCTGTTCTCCAAGTTGTTGAAGCTCGATATCAATGGTAAGGTAGAGGTCGGTACCCGCCTTCGGTGCTTCATCCATTTCGCCGTTGCGGTAGTTGCCCTGGATTCGGCCTTTCGAATCCCTGAGTAGAATCTCAACTCCTTTAACCCCACGAAGCGACGACTCATAGGTATATTCAATACCGTCGCGCCCCGCATAATCGCCTTGCCGGTAATAGGAATCTGCTTCTATGTTGCGACGGGATACTTCTCCAATACTACCCAGGATATGTGCACCATGGGGATAGGTATATTCACGTAAGGTACGGTTTTGGATGTAGAACCCCCTGAATTTATACAGATTCTCCTGAAAGTTGGCGATATCTTCAATACTTAACTGCGACATAAACACCTGCGGGGTATACGAAGAGTAGCCAAGGTTTTTACGGCGATCTTTAATTTCGGCGATTCGTTCGATGAAGTATTCTTTCGACAGGTTGAGGGCTCTGCAAAAGGCAAGCGTGTCAAGATCATGAATTTCGCGCATAATAAGCGCCACATCATAAGCCGGTTTGTTATACACCAGGAGCTTATTATTTCTGTCGTACACCAATCCTCGGGGAGGGTAAATCGTTTTACGTAAAAAGGCATTACTTTCGGCTCCTTGTTTGTAGCGTGTTTCAATGATTTGCAGGCTGAACAGGCGGGCAATATAAATCAATACGACCACGGTAATTATCCCTGCAATTATCCATCTACGGTTTTGGAGTCGGTCGTTTATCATGTCTTACCCGATTTAAGCGATTGTAAGCCAATGATTAGCGTAATAGTAACAAAACTGTTCATCAGAATTCTTAGCACAGTCTGACCGGCATTCATAAAACTAAACACTTCCAGGAAGAAGAATGCTGTGTGATGAAGTAGTACCAGCGTGACTACATATTTAATGAACGGTCCCACTCCGAATCCATAGAAACCCGGAACAGGATTCACACCTTCTTCGATGGAGGTAAAGGCTTTTATCACCGGATTCCGCAGATAAGCCAACAATACGGTAGCAAAGGCATGAATACCCGGTGTATTCGTGAAAGAGTCGATAATCAGTCCGGTAATAAATCCCAGTATCAGACTTAACGAGCGCGGGAATCGGGTGGGGAGCAGCAGGATAAAAAGAATGTAGATATAGGGATTGATGAACCCGGAGAAGCGGATGTTATTTAAAACAAACACCTGTACCAGTAGTACCAGTATAAAACGCGCTATGTTCTGTAAGAAAAGAATCATGGTTGTTGTGTGACTGATTTTTCAAGCTGGCGTTGCTCTTCGTAATTTAAATAGTTAATCACCTGTACGTGCGACAAAGTTCTGAAATTGACAGCTAACCTGATTTTTATATCATAATAGGCATCACTTTCGTTGATAACGAAATCATCCACCGTCCCGATCAGGATCCCTTCCGGAAATGAGTAGGTATATCCACTGGTGATCAGGGTATCGCCCAGGGCGAATTTAACGTGACGTGCTATATCGTTTAGTTTGGTGAATCGATAGTCTTTTCCCTCCCATACGATAGGACCGGAATAGTTATTGCTCTTGAACTTGCTGTTAATTTGAAGCTTGGGGTTGATTACCGGAATTACTACCGAGAACTTTTCAGTAACTTTAGCTACAATCCCCACTACACCATCTTCGTTTACAACCCCCATATCTACCCGTATGCCATCACGTTCACCTTTGTTCAGGGTGATGTAGTTTTGCATTTTGTTGGTAGAGTTATGAATTACTTTAGCGTAAATGTACGATATTTCATTCTGAGGATCAACCTGAAGTTGGTTTTGGTTTACAGAATCAGCAGGAGCTATCACCTGAAGTTGGTTTTTAAGCTCTACAAGCTGATTTTTCAACTGTGTATTCTCAAGTGCCAGTCCGTTGTTGGCCTGCCGAAGATAGAAGTATTCCACCACCGAGTTACTCACTTCGTACAAGGAAGCCAGTACGGTATTCCCTGAGGAAAAAAAAACGCTTTTCTGGTAGCCGTTATTATTAACGATTAATCCAAACGATAACAATTCGAGCAGTATAAACAGAATTACTACGCTGTATTTTATTAGAAAAGCGATGAGTTTCCTCATTATTTCATTACTTCCTCTTTAGTATGATTGATTAACGAATCAGGAATCCGAATTTATCTGCATTTTTAAGTGCAATACCGGTACCTCTGGCTACAGCTCTCAGGGGGTCTTCTGCGATATGAAACTTTATATTCAACTTATCGGAAAGGCGTTTGTCCAGTCCTCTGAGTAAAGCACCGCCTCCGGCAAGGTAAATACCCTTTTCCACAATATCAGCATACAATTCGGGAGGTGTTTGTTCCAGGGCGCTAAGAATAGCTGCTTCCATTTTAGAGATCGACTTTTCAAGGCAATGTGCGATTTCCTGATAGGATACAGGCACTTCCATGGGCAAGGCTGTCATACGGTTCGGACCTCTCACAATATAATCTTCAGGAGCGTCTTCCAGGTCGGTAAGCGCAGCTCCCACATTAATTTTAATCATTTCGGCAGTACGTTCGCCGATTTTTATATTGTGCATTCTTCCCATATACTCCACAATGTCAGCGGTAAGGTCATCACCGGCTATACGGATTGATTTGTTGGAAACAATACCACCCAGCGAAATGACAGCAATTTCGGTTGTACCCCCGCCAATATCAACAATCATACAGCCAGTAGGGGCTTCCACGTCGATGCCAATACCGATTGCGGCAGCCATGGGTTCATAAATCATATACACTTCGCGTCCACCGGCATGTTCGGATGAGTCGCGTACAGCACGTATTTCAACTTCCGTACTTCCTGAAGGAATACACACTACCATCTTCAGGGAAGGAGTAAACAGGTAATTTTTAGTCGGAATCATTTTAATCATGCCACGAATCATTAACTCAGCGGCATAGAAATCGGCAATTACTCCGTCGCGCAGCGGGCGTACGGTACGAATTCCTTCGTTTTCCTTTCCCTGCATCTGTCGCGCTTTTTCGCCGATTGCAATAAGTTTATCCGAACGTTTGTCGAGCGCAACCACCGAAGGCTCGTCGACTACTATTTTATCGTTATAAATAATGATGGTATTGGCTGTTCCTAAGTCAATAGCTATTTCTTGTGTAAATGAAAAAAGTCCCATGTTGTAGTTTTCTGGAGAATTAATGTTTGAAATGTCTGAAACCAGTAGTAACCATTGCCAACCCATCGTTGTTACACGAATCGATTGAATCCTGGTCTTTAATTGATCCTCCCGGTTGAATTACGGCTGTTACACCTGCCTTAGCTGCAATTCCTACACAGTCGGGGAATGGGAAGAAAGCATCCGAAGCCATCACCGATCCGTTAAGATCGAATCCGAACTGGGCAGCTTTTGCAATAGCATGTTCCAGCGCATCTACCCGCGAAGTTTGACCCACTCCACTGGCTAACAATTGTTTGTCTTTTGCTAGTACAATTGCATTCGACTTGGTATGCTTAACTATTTTATTGGCAAATAGCAGGTCCTCAACTTCCTGATCGGTAGGAGCCTTTACGGTTACCAGGTTAAGATTTTCTTCTGTTTCAATCTTAAGGTCCTTATCCTGCATGAGTACTCCGTTGAGTAAGGAGCGGAATTGACGCTTACGCATCCTGCTGTCTTTCAGGATAAGGATAATCCTGTTTTTCTTTTGTGTAAGTACTTCCAGTGCATCCAGATCGTAGTCGGGAGCAATGATTACCTCAAAGAACAATTTGTTAATTTCGTCGGCAGTGGCTTTATCAATTACTGCATTCGTTACCAGTACTCCTCCGAAAGCAGATATCGGATCGCCGGCGAGTGCATCTTTCCAGGCATCGGTTAACACCGGACGGGAAGCAATGCCACAAGCGTTGTTATGCTTCAGGATGGCAAAGGTGATATCTTCAAAATCGTTAATCAGATTAACAGCAGCATCTATATCGAGCAAGTTGTTATAGGATATTTCCTTTCCTTGTAACTGCTCAAACATATCATCAAATTTTCCGAAGAATATACCCTTCTGGTGAGGGTTTTCACCATAGCGAAGTATTTTTGATTCGTTCTCGGCATACCGGAACGATGATTCGTCTTCTTTATCGAAGTAGTTGAAAATAGCAGCGTCGTAGGCCGATGAAACTCCAAAAGCCTGAGTAGCAAACCAGCGTCGTTCGTCAAGGGTGGTTTCAGCTCCGCTTTCGCTCAACACATTCAGAAGGGGTTCGTACTGGTGTTGTGAGGCAATGATAACTACATCCTTGTAATTTTTAGCGGCAGCACGTATTAGTGAAATACCACCGATATCAATCTTTTCAATGATGTCGGCTTCTTCGGCACCCGCAGCAACAGTAGCTTCAAAGGGGTACAAGTCGACAATTACGAGGTCGATTTCAGGAATTTCGAACGAAGCCATATGCTCCTGGTCGCTTTCAAAATCACGTCGTGATAGAATACCTCCGAAAATCTTAGGGTGTAAAGTCTTTACACGACCTCCCAGAATTGACGGATATCCGGTTAAATCTTCAACAGCCTGACAAGGTATCTGCAGAGATTCAATGAAGGATTGAGTACCACCTGTTGAAATAAATTCTACACCCTCTTCGTAGAGTTTCTTAATAATAATGTCTAACTTATCTTTGTGATATACAGAGACTAGTGCTTTTTTGATTTGTCTTTTATTCATGCTGGGGGAAAGCTGCTTTTTAAGTGCACAAAGCTACAAAAAAATGTTTATAACTACAAAAGTATTCTCATCGCCGGAGTACTGTTATAAGAACTTAACTGTTGGATGAAAAATAATTGTTTATTTTGTAGCTTGGTTCATGCTAATTTTAAACGAAAGATATGATAAACAAGCGACTAATCTCTATCTCTGCATTGCTTATTTGTTTTTTTTCACTTGTGGAAGCTCAGGGTTTCAGCAATTTCTTTACGGATCAGTCGTGCCGGGTCGACTTAACCTTCGCCGGTAATCACAGTTCTACTGAGGTTTTCCTGGATAAGGTTCACAGAGAAAGCTTCTGGGGCGGACCGAAACGCTTGTTGACTGAAGACTTTGTGGCAGGGGATTTTCGCTTTCAGGTGATCGACAGTGCCAGCAATAAACTGATCTACAGGGATGGTTTTAATACGCTGTTTCGGGAGTGGCAGACTACCAGCGAAGCTACCCGAATAAACAGGAGTTTTGAAAATACTGTGCTGTTTCCGTTTCCCCTGGCTACTGTTGAGCTGCGTATCGACAAGCGTACGGGATACGACAAGTGGGAGCAATTGATGAGTGTTTTTATTAATCCCGGTGATCTGCTGATCCGACAGCGACCTGCACCGCGTGTTCCCGTAAAGGTTATTCGGATGTCGGCCGAGCCTCATTTGGCGGTGGATGTAGCCATTATTGCCGAAGGATATACCAAAAAAGAGATGAAGTTGTTTTACCGTGAAGCTGCCCGCCTTGCTTCCTACCTTTGCAGTCACGAGCCCTTTATGAGCTATGCGAATAAATTTAATTTTTATGCTATAGCTGCTCCTTCGGACGACCCGGATGTGTCGAGGCCCGAAGAACACAGATGGAAAAATACGGCTCTGGGTTCTCATTATTATACGTTCTATTCTCCGCGTTACCTTACGAGCCCCGAACACTACAGGATACGGGATATTGCTTCGGCAGTTCCGTATGATGCAATTTATATTCTTGCTAATACCGATGAGTATGGCGGAGGGGGAATCTATAATTTTTACGCTTTGACATCAGCTCGTGGACGAACTGCGAGGGAGGTTACGGTGCATGAGTTCGGGCATTCATTTGCCGGACTTGCCGATGAGTATTTTTACGAACAGGGAGATGTGCTGGATGGTACCTACTCTACCTCAGAAGAACCCTGGGAGCCTAATATAACTACTATGGTACGGTTTGATACGAAATGGCTGGCGGCCTTGCCGGATGGTACGGAAATACCCACAGCTCTTCCGGAGGACGAAGAGGGGCTTAAAAGCACTTCAAAATTAGGAGTGTACGAAGGTGCCGGGTATAAGTCAAAAGGTATTTACCGGCCCACACCCGACTGCAGGATGAAAACAAATGCTGCGGATTCTTTTTGCCCGGTATGCAGTGAGGCCGTAAAACAACGCATTTTAATGCTTACCCAATCAGAATAAGTTCAGCCCTTTTCAGTCAGGTATTTCCAGTAACGCTTTGGCAGGTGCTGCCGGTGTAGTTTCGGATTGATTCGTTCTTTGATGGTAATGGCTTTGAAGTACTTTTTCCAGAGCTGCTGGTAAAGTTGTTCGTTATCAGCCAGAAGCTCTTCGTTAATTTTCCCATCGGGGAAAAGAGATGTATCGGTGAAACTTACTTCGGTCAATTTCCGGGTATTGAAATGCATACCATAGTTGCGCCCCGTATCGTAAATGATCCATTCCTGATCGGCATAGCGGTTTTTAAAGTGTGTAACTATCAGGGGGATTACATTATAATCGGGATGGATGGGGGCAAAGTAGGTGTCGTCGGCTGTCTTCTGAAACCGTATAAATTCGATCATCCGATGTTTTTCCTTACTTACCTTCTGTGCTAGCTGTCGGAGTTGGAGCACGTCTTTGTCGGCAAAATTGGTTTCGATTGAATAGGGGCTGTCGAATGTTTTACAAATATACCGGTAGATTAACTCGTCGGCACCGGGTAGTTCCGACAACCACGCGTAGCTGATCATGTTAAGGGTATTCTTTTCGACTTTTTTTTCGAGCGACTTCCATACCCGTTCCGTTTTTTCAGATTCAGTATAAACGGTATGACTAGTTACGGTAAAAAGCGGTTCGGGTTCGTTAAAGGCTAAAAGTTGCTCCGGGAAGCTTCGCCGCAGGTAAGCGTCGAAAACAACCGAGAGCAAACCCTCAAAGCTTTTATCGTAGTGGAAAATAATCATTCAGCGTGTTCTTTATTCGGGGAAAACCAGGGTTAACTGCGACGGATCGACTGCTTTTTTAGTTGCTTTCTTCTCTGTTAATACCTTACGTACGTATTCGGGTGAGGTTTCGTGAACCGTTCGTATGGGTAGTTCAAGGCAAGTGATGAAGTACTGTGCTTTTTTCATTACTATGCCTATCTTTTTCAGGTCGTAGGTGCGAAGTTTAGTAAACCGGCGGGCCATCACTATCGTTTTGGCTGATTTTACCCCAATACCCGGTACGCGTAGTAACATCGAATAATCAGCAGTGTTGACATCAACCGGAAATTGCCCGGGATGCCTTAATGCCCAGGATAGCTTTGGGTCAATTTCAAGATCGAGGTTCGGAAAGCGGTCGTCGACAATCTCGTTTACATTAAAGCCATAAAAGCGCATCAGCCAATCAGCCTGGTACAAACGGTTTTCCCTTACTAAAGGGGGCTGCTTTAAGGCAGGTAAGCGCTGGTCGTAGGTGTTAACCGGAACATAACCCGAGTAGTATACGCGTTTCATACCCGGCTTGTTGTAAAGCATGTCGGAAGTCAGCAGGATGGCTTTATCATTCTCGTCGGTGGCACCGATAATCAGTTGGGTGCTCTGACCGGCAGGTGCAAACTTCCGCAGTTTTGGGGCATTCTTTCGCAACTCGGCATTTTCGATCATTCCCTGCTGAATGAACTGCATGGGTTTAAATACACTCTCGTGGTCTTTCTCCGGTGCTAGCAGCTTGAGGTTCTTTTCGGTAGCAATTTCAATATTAACGCTCAGTCGGTCGGCGTACAAACCGGCCTCGTGCACCAGTTCCTCGCTTGCTCCGGGAATGCTTTTAAGGTGGATGTACCCGTTAAACCGATGGGTGACCCGTAGTTCTTTGGCTACTCTTACCAATCGTTCCATCGTGTAATCAGGGGTATTGATAACTCCCGAACTTAGGAAGAGGCCTTCGATATAGTTCCTCCTGTAGAAACCAATCGTCAGCTCTACCAATTCGTCGACTGAAAAGGTTGCTCGCTTCAGGTCGTTACTGCGTCGGTTGATACAATAGGCGCAATCGTAAATACAGTAATTGGTGAGCATTATTTTAAGGAGAGACACACAGCGGCCATCTTCGGTAAAACTGTGACAGATTCCCCAACCGGCAGTATTGCCAATACCTCCGGCAGTTTTGTTGCGGGTAACCCCGCTGGAAGCACACGAAACATCGTACTTTGCTGATTCAGCAAGTATTTCCAGTTTACTTAGTACTTCAGGTTTCATAAGCGTTGCAGGGCGGTTTTTTGAAGGTGAAATGCCGGTTATACTTCTGCCCGTCCGACTACAAAAATAGCGAAATCCTTGTAAACGGAGTGATGGCTTTTTGACTTGTTGACAACTTTTTTATTTTAAGAGATGGTAAAAAAGAAATAACTTTATAAAACTCGCTCTGATTCTGAACTTCAGTATAAAAACTTTACGTATTTTAGCAGGCTGATTAAGTTTTGATAATAAAGGTGAAATTGAATCCGGTTTTCTACAACTCTCAGATTAGCTACGTAAATAAAACAGTATGAATAAGGTATCGAAGATAATTGTGTTTTCAACACTTGGGTTATTACTCGCCGGGATTATTTTTTATCCCCGTATCAGTAAGCTGTTTTCGAAGGAAGACGCAAGTGAGAAAACGAGTCAGAACGGACCGGCCGGTGGCGGGCAGTCGGGCAAGCAAAAACTGAGTGTACATGCTCAGGTACTGAAATACGAATCCATGCAGGATGTATTTCGCACCAAAGGGCAGTTAATACCCGACGAGGAAGTGGATCTTTCGTTTGAAAGCTCGGGAAAGATAACCTCCATCCATTTTCAGGAAGGCACTTTCGTTACCAGGGGAACCCTGCTGGCAAAAGTAAACGACCAGCCGCTGCAGGCCGAACTTAAAAAACTGGAGGCGCAGGTACCGCTGGCACGCGAGCGGGTAAGTCGCCAACGCACTCTTCTCGAAAAAGATGCTGTAAGTCAGGAAGCCTACCAATCAGTTACCACCGACCTGGATAAACTGATGGCTGATATTGAACTTGTAAAATCGCGCTTACGGCAGACGGAATTAAGAGCTCCTTTTGACGGGCTTATCGGTCTGCGAATGGTAAGTGAGGGCGCATTCGCATCAACAGGTACAGTGGTGGCACACCTTACAAAGGTATCTCCTATCAAAATTGAATTCTCGGTGAACGAAAAGCAGGCGAATGATGTGAAGCCCGGAACGATGATTCAGTTTACCGTTGAAAATGATTCGAACCGTTATCGTGCCCGGGTATATGCCATCGAAACCAAACTCGACGAGAAAACTCTTTCGTTAAAGGCCCGTGCACTGTACGATAATCC
>JAQUYE010000165.1 GCA_028691965.1 Paludibacter sp.
TTTCGAGCGCCCGCATAACGGTTACACCTACTGCACATATATTACGACCTTCATCGTGTGCCTTGTTTACCTGATCGGCAGTTGCCTGGTTGACAACCATCTGTTCAGAGTCCATTTTATGTTTTGTAAGGTCTTCCACATCAATATCCCTGAAATTACCAAGGCTCATATGCGAAGTAATAAAAGCACTTTGTATGCCTTTTATTTCCATACGTTTCAGTAATTCCCGACTAAAGTGCATGCCGGCAGCAGGGGCTGAAACAGCTCCCTCGTTACGGGCAAAGATTGTCTGAAAACGTTCTTCATCTTCGGGTTCTATCGAACGGTTGATGGTGCGTGGCAGGGGAGTCTCACCAAGACGGTAGAGCGCTTTCTTAAAGTCTTCGTGCGTACCGTCGTACAGAAAACGGAGGGTGCGGCCTCTTGAAGTAGTATTGTCGATTACTTCTGCAACAAGGGTGTCGTCTTCACCAAAATAGAGTTTATTGCCGATACGAATCTTACGGGCAGGTTCTACCAGTACATCCCACAAACGCATTTCCTGATTCAGTTCGCGTAACAGGAATACCTCAATCTGAGCGCCGGTTTTTTCCTTGTTTCCAAACATACGCGCTGGAAACACCTTGGTATCGTTGAAGATAAACAGGTCGTTCTCATTGAAATAACGGAGAACATCTTTAAAAACCAGGTGCTCCATTGATCCGGTTTTACGATCAAGCACCATCAGACGAGCTTCGTCACGATGGCGTGCCGGATGCTGAGCAATTAATTCCTCCGGCAGTTTAAATTTGAATTTTGATAATTTCATAATCCGTTCCTATGTTAATTCACCGATTCCTCAGTGGTTTCATTTTGTTTCAGCAATTCCTGTTCGATATGGAGGATAAGATCCTGCACATCCCGGCATTTATCGAGTGTTACTTCTCCGATTCTTGTTCGTTGCAGAGCAGCCAGGTGGGCGCCACTGTTAAGAGCAGTGCCTATATCCCGTGCCAGTGCCCGGATATAAGTGCCCTTACTGCATACGATACGCAAGGTTAAAAAGGGAAGTTCAAAACCGAGTACTTCAATTTCGTCGATTACCAGCAATTTTGGTTTCAGTTCTACTTCTTTCCCTTCCCGCGCATAATCGTAAGCCCGTTTGCCATCTACCTTAACGGCAGAGTAAACCGGTGGCGTTTGCCATATCTCTCCTGTAAATGTGGGTATTACCTTATTAACCAATTCCAGGCTAATATGTTCAGTCGGGTAGGTGGCATCGACAGGAAGCTCCTTGTCGAAACAGGGAGTTGTAGCACCCAACTCGAGGGTTGCAACGTATTCCTTGGTCTGATACTGAAATTCTTCAATCCTTCGGGTTGCCTTGCCTGTACAGAGTATGATGACTCCTGTTGCAAGCGGATCGAGCGTGCCGGCATGTCCTACCTTAATATGTTTTTCCTTCATTGTCTTTTGTATCTTCCAACGTACTTTATTTACCACGTTGAATGAGGTCCAATGAAGGGGCTTGTCCACAAAAAAAACTTCTCCTTCTTTTATATTCATTCTTTTATACTACGCTCAGGTCGCTTCCTGTAAGCAATAAAATCAAAATTAATACTCCAACTACAATCCGGTAATATCCGAAGGCTTTAAAACCATATTTGGTAAGAAAGCTGATGAAAAAGCGAATGGCAGCCATAGCAACCAGAAAGGCTACCAGATTCCCAATTAACAGGGTGGTGAGGTGTTCGCTTAGCATGGCCGAACCACCGGGTTCAAGAACTAACTTCAGTAATTTATATCCTGCTGCTGCTGCCATGGTGGGGACTGCCAGAAAGAAGGAGAATTCGGCTGCATTCTTTCGTGATAATCCCGACGACATACCACCCACAATGGTGGCCATGGAGCGCGATACTCCCGGTATCATTGCGATACACTGGAAGAATCCGATCTTCAATGCGCGCTTCCAGTTCATCTCCTGATCTTCGTCGTTTTTACTGAACCACTTGTCAACAAAAAGCATCACTATCCCTCCAACTACCAGCATGACAGCTACTACGATTACATTTTCGAGCATACTGTCGATGAAGTCGCCTGCCAGTAATCCAATGATGCCGGCGGGGATAAAGGCTATCAGCAAATGCTTGTAAAACTGAATGCTTTGAAAAAAGCGCTTCCAGTATAATACGACTACGGATAGAATGGCGCCAAACTGTATGTTTACCGTAAAGGCTTTGACAAAGTCGGAGCTTTCCATTCCCAGCAGACCCTGGGTAATAATCATATGCCCTGTCGAAGAAACCGGCAGGAACTCTGTCAGACCTTCTACTATGGCAATGATAATCGTTTCAAAAAGACTCATTTCGATTTGGGTTTATACAGGATAGCAAAGATGATGAATAAAAACCCGAAGAACGAGATCATCGGACCTACCGTGATGCGACGGTGGCTGAAAATGTCGGGATTAAATTCAACAACAGTGGTGGAGCCACTCATTAAGAAAAAGCCTGTTACTATAATTACAAATCCGGCGGCAATCAGGTATAAGTTTAATTTGCCAAGGGTAAAGCGGGGTGTCTTGTCCATATCGTTACTCATTTTTATACGAAGTACATATCGTTTGTTTTCATTCTCAGGTACCTGCCAACTGCAAAGTAAGAGGATACCGATGTAAGCAGTAGTCCGAGGAATATCACTATTCCTGCCACGCTCACCAGGGTACCTGTCGACAGGGCAAATAGATTAATGTCGGTCTCACGGGCTATATACGCCATCAAACCGCCCAACATCAGCAAAGCTATTACTGATGCCAGTAAACCGTTGATCATCCCCCGTATAATATAGGGCTTG
>JAQUYE010000166.1 GCA_028691965.1 Paludibacter sp.
GCAAGTCCGGCCGATACAGTAGCCGAGCTAAAACGATTATAGCGATATAGCTAAGGTGGAGCTACTGTTTCTTTCAGCTCTACCAGGTTATCCATCTGTATCATCTCCCCGTCTTTGTTCTTCAGGTAGATAGTCTTCAGGTCAAGAGGTGTATTCCGTTGTTGACGGTTTATTTCTCCAAGAATCTGGTATTGCTTACCGTTCATGTAGAAATACCCCATTCGTTGTCCGCTGAGTGCGTACTGAAGTGTCTGACCAATATCGCGCGTACTTACTCCCAGCAGTGTTGCCTTATCCCTGTCGATGTAAATCCGGGTTTCGGGCTTTGTAAACTTCAGATTTACATCGGCCATCTGGAACTTCGGACTTTCATTTACCCGCTGAAGGAATGCCGGAATACTTTTTTCCAGCTTATCCAATGAGGTTGCCTGTAATACATACTGTACAGGCATTGAGGAACGGCGACCTCCAAAGGTTGATTGTTGCTGAACGAACGCACGTGCCTCAGTTTCCTTTCGCATGGCAGCCCCCAGTTTATCAGCTACATCCATTTGTGAGTACTCACGTTGACGAAGATCAGGTAATAAAACCCGCACCATTCCAAAACCGGAGCGTACAATGCTGATGTTCGACTCACGATCGGGCACAATACTATCAACAATGTTAGCTATATTATCGGTATAATCGCGTACAAACTCATAAGTAGCCCCTTCAGGAGCCGAAGTACGTACCATCACCTGCGAGCGGTCTTCCATTGGAGCCATTTCCTCGGGCAGCGTTTTCCACAGAACTACAATGAGCACAAACGATAGTAAAACAACTGCCGGAGCAATAAACCTGCGTTGCATGAAAACCGACAATCCGTTTTCGAAGATACGGTTCATTCCGGCAAAGAAGGGCTCTGTCTTTGTGTACAACCAGTTATGCTTTTCCCGGCGTTTAAGCAATTTAGTCGATAGCATGGGCGTAAAGGTAAGGGCTGCAAAGGAGGATATAATAACTGCACCGGATACAACGATACTAAATTCGCGGAACAGTCGCCCGGTCATTCCTTCGAGAAACACAATCGGGAAGAACACCGATACCAGTGTAATCGTAGTAGAGATTACAGCAAAAAAGATTTCTTTCGACCCTTCTATACCCGCTTGCAGGGGAGCTTTACCATTTTCAATTTTAAGATAGATGTTCTCGGTTACCACAATAGCATCGTCGACTACCAGTCCGACAGCCAGCACGACGGCCAGCATCGACAATACATTGATTGAAAAACCGGCAACATACATAATAAAGAAGGCCCCTACCAACGATACCGGAATAACGATTACCGGAATCAGGGTAACGCGCCAGTCGCGCAGGAACATAAAGATAATTACAATTACCAAAATAAACGCAACGATAATTGTACTGTATACTTCATTAATGGACGCTCTGATAAAGCGGGTATTATCAAAGGCAACCTGTGTGATCACATCATCAGGTAAATCCTTCTGCATGGCTTTCAACCGGCGTTGCACCTCATCGGAGATCTCTATCTGGTTGGCACCCGGCTGGGGAATAATCACGGTACTAACCATAGGTACGCCATTCATACGCAGAATGTTCTTCCGGTTTTCGGGATCCAGTTCGGCAGTACCAATATCACCGAACCGTACAATCCGATAATTATCTTCCTTGATAATAAGATTATTGAATTCCTCAGGCGTTTCCATGAGTCCCAGCGTACGGATGGTCATTTCAATCTTGTCGCCTTCAATACTTCCCGAAGGTAGTTCTACGTTTTCCCGATCGATAGCATTTTTAACGTCCATCGGGGTAATATCATAGGCTGCCATCTTAACCGGATCGAGCCACAACCGCATCGAATACCGGTTTTCACCCCATATATCCACCGCACTTACGTTAGGGATGGTTTGCAATTGTTCCTTTACCGTAAGTTCAGCAATCTCGGTAAGTTCAAGCAAGGAACGCTGTTCACTCTGCACGGTAATCTGCATAATGGGATTTGCATCCGCATCGGCTTTCGATACAGTTGGCGGATCACAGTCGCGCGGCAGGTAATGCTGTGCGCGCGACACCTTATCACGCACGTCGTTGGCAGCGGTCTCGAGGTCAACACTCAGCTCAAACTCTACAGTAATACTACTAGATCCTTGCCGGCTGGAACTCGTGAGAGAGCGAATACCGGGGATACCATTAATATTCTGTTCGAGTGGTTCGGTAATCTGTTTTTCGATTACTTCCGCATTGGCACCGGGATAGGATACCCACACATTAATGATGGGATTATCAACGTTGGGATACTCACGAACACCCAGGTAGGTGTAGCCAATGACTCCCAGCAGGACTATCACGAGAATAAATACAGTTGCCAATACAGGTCGGCGTATACTTAGTTCTGACAGGTTCATAGGCTTAACGGATTTGCTCAATTTTTACATCACTTCCGTCGCGCAACTGCATTACGCCGGTTACCAGTAAAGTATCACCGGCTGCCAGTCCGTCGGTTACCTGAACCGACGAGGCAGTACGCAATCCTTTCTTTAAAAAGACCTGCCGGGCTTTCCCGCTTTTATATACATAGGCGTAATCTTTTCCCATTTCAGCCACCGATGAGATGCTTGGAATAACAATTGCGTCGTTAATTTCTTTCAGGATGATTTCAATCGAAGCCGACCGGCCCGGTTTTAGCCGCCCACCCGGATTATCGTACAGTGCACGGGCCTTTAACGAAAGAGTTTTCTCGTCGAGTTTGGTTTCGATGGCATATACCCGGGCACGATAACGGTTCGAATCATTTTCAACGGTAAACTGAATCATCGTTCCGG
>JAQUYE010000075.1 GCA_028691965.1 Paludibacter sp.
GGAACCAGTAGGAAATATAACCAAGTGGTTGAGCAAACAATGCTAACAGCGGAAGGAAGGCAAAGATTAACATTGCTTTCATACGTCCGGCATAGGGGTTCATTCCTTTTTTGTCGACGAAGTAAGAAGGTAACCACCCACCGATAATGGATAGAAGTGTGATAGCATAGAGTACAAACAGTGCAATCTGTGCTTTCGGATTAGAGGATTCCATTCCGTATACAGAACTGAGGTAAGCAGGTGTCCAGAAGAGATAGAACCACCAAACACCATCGGTCATGAACTTACCAAAAGCAAAGGCCCATGTTTGTTTATACTTTAAACTTTGAGCAAAACCGATTTTCTTAGCATCAGCAGCTTTGGAAGCTTCTGCACCACCTGCTGCATTGTCGTGGTCCTGTAGAATATAATCCAGTTCGGCTTTGTTTACCTTCGGATGAACTTCAGGTTTTTTGTAGGCAAACTGCCACCATCCCATCCAAATAAATCCTAATGCTCCAATTACAACGAAAGCTGACTCCCATCCCCAATGATAAGCAATCAGGGGAATAGTTACCGGAGCAGCAAGTGCACCCACGGTAGCACCGGCGTTGAAAATACTGGTAGCCAATGCACGGTCTTTTTTAGGGAAATACTCGGCTGTTGCCTTGATAGCAGCAGGGAAGTTACCCGCTTCACCCAATGCAAGTACCAGACGGGCAATAATGAAGAGTGTAACACTGACATTAATTACACGCGATATGTCCTTAACAGTAGCAATCGCTTCTTTTGCACCTTCAAAACCTACCAACCATTCTCCGGTAATGATACCTGAGGTGGCAATACCGGCAAAGGCATGAAGAACGGCACCGATTGACCAGATAAAGATGGCCCACATAAACCCTTTCTTAGTGTCGAGCCAGTCGACAAAGCGCCCGGCAAACAACATTCCGAAGGCATAGAAAAGTGAGAATAACATGGTAATGGTTCCATAGTGGGTGTTTGTCCAGTGAAACTCCGGTGCTATGAAATCCTTCCAGGTCAGCGACAAAACCTGCCTGTCGAGGTAGTTGATCGTTGTCGCGAAAAACAGCATGGCAACGATGTGCCATCGATACTGTGACATTTTTCCTGTCACTGCTTGTGTTTTACTCATGTTTACATATTTATTATTGATAGTTATTTCTTAACTTGTTGAATGATAGCAATGGCATCGGCACAGAGTTGACGGATGCCGTTCCAGTCGCCTGACTTTATCATTTCAGCAGGGAAAAGATTGGAGCCCATTCCCACACAGGTAACTCCTGCATCAAACCAGCTTTTCAGATTTGCTGTTTCCGGTTTTACACCTCCGGTTACCATCAGGTTCGACCAGGGCATCGGTGCTTTCAGATTTTTCACAAAAGCAGCACCCAATACATCGCCGGGGAAAACCTTGCAGATATCACATCCCATTTCCTGAGCGAATCCAACTTCTGATACCGATCCGCATCCGGGTGCATAGGGCACAAGCCGGCGATTTGCTACTTTTGCTACTTCAGGATTAAACAGGGGGCCCACTATAAAGTTGGCACCCAGTTGAATGTATAAAGCTGCTGTTGGAGCATCAACAATAGATCCGATACCCATAATCATTTCCGGACATTCCTTATTAGCATATTTTACTAACTCACCGAATACCTCATGGGCAAAATCACCCCGGTTGGTAAACTCAAATGCACGTATTCCGCCTTCGTAACAGGCTTTTACTATATTTTTGGCTACTTCAATATCCTTGTGATAAAACACAGGAACCAGGCCTGTAGCCTTCATTGTCTGTATAACTTCAACTTTACTGAATCTCATTGTGATTGATATTAATTAGCGTGAAACCCGTCCCGAACCATCACCGCCCATAAGAGCTTCTACTTCAGGTACTGTTACCATGTTAAAGTCGCCGTAAACTGTATGTTTCAGACAGGAAGCTGCTACTGCAAATTCAAGTGCCTTCTGGTCGTCGTTGCTATAGGTAAGCAAACCGTAGATAAGTCCACCCATGAACGAATCGCCTCCACCAACGCGGTCGACAATATGTGTAATATCATAATCTTTGGAGATTTTCAGACTTCCATCCGAATACAGGCAACCTCTCCAGGTGTTATGGTTGGCATTAATAGAGCCACGCAGGGTAATGATAACTTTCTGCGCACGGGGGAATTTAGTCATCAATTGTTTACAAACTGATTCAAATTCAGCGGCATTTACTTCGCCTCCTGTATGGGCAACATCAAAGCCTTCGGGTTTAATTCCAAAAACCTTTTCAGCATCTTCCTCGTTGCCGAGGATAACATCGCAACCTGCAACCAATGCAGGCATTACTTCAGAAGCTTTTTTACCATACTTCCAGAGATTTTTGCGGTAGTTCAGATCGGTTGATACCTTTACTCCCATCTCGTTGGCAATCTGAATAGCTTCCAAACAAGCATCAGCAGCACCTTGTGATAAGGCCGGGGTGATACCTGTCCAGTGGAACCAATCAGCATCTTTAAAAATCTCTCTCCAGTTTACGATTCCTGGTTGTATCTCCGCGATTGAGGAATTGGAACGGTCGTACACTACCTTGCTGGCACGGGCAACAGCCCCTGTTTCAAGAAAGTAAATGCCTACACGATCACCGCCTCTCAAAATGTTGTTAGTACCTACGTTGTATTTACGAAGGTTCATGATACACGATTCTGCAATGTCGTTGTTTGGAAGTCGGGTAATAAACTCAGTTGACATTCCGTAATTGGCAAGTGAAACGGCTACGTTAGCTTCGCCACCACCAAAGGTAGCGTTAAACTGGGTTGCCTGACTGAAACGCTCATACCCCGGAGTTGCTAAACGAAGCATAATCTCTCCGAAAGTCACAATCTTTTTGCTCATTTTTATAAACTAATGTGGTTGTTAAATTGGTTGACCAAAAATACGGGATTTTTTTTGGATGACCAAATCAAACCTGCTTTTAGGTGTTGTTTTTAGCTGATTAAGTATTCTATGCCTTAAAACTGAAAGAAGTTTTTAGCATTGTTATAACTGATATCTTCTACCATCTTTCCAATGAAATCGAGTTCAGAAGCCGGAAGTAATCCCTGTTCTACGTCGTTTCCAATCAGGTTACACAGTGTGCGACGGAAATATTCGTGACGCGGATAGGAGAGGAAGCTTCGTGAATCAGTAAGCATACCCACGAAACGGCTAAGCAAGCCAAGGACTGAGAGTGCATTCATTTGTTTTTCCATTCCATCTTTTTGATCCAGGAACCACCAACCGGAGCCAAACTGTATTTTACCGGGAACAGTACCATCCTGGAAGTTACCGATCATGGTAGCAATCATTTCGTTGTCGGACGGATTCAGATTGTAAAGGATCGTTTTTGCCAGTTTATTGTTTGTGTCAAGTCGGTTTAAGAATTTAGACATGGCCTGAGCAGTGTTGAAGGTTCCAATTGAATCGAAGCCGGTGTCGGGACCCAACTGACGGAAATAACGACTGTTATTGTTTCGGATTGCTCCGTAATGGAATTGTTGAGTCCATCCCTTTTCGCAATCCATTTCGGCAAAAATAACCAGCATGGCTGATTTAAACTTCAGAATTTCTTCCTGACTTAATTTTGTACCTCCGTATACCTTATTAAAGATAGATTTGATTTCAGCATCGGTATAATCTTCAGCATAAAACTCCTCTATACCATGGTCGGACAGTTTACAACCTTGTTCAGCAAAGAAGTCGTGACGCACCTGAAGGGCCTTGATCATGTCGTCGAATACTGAAATTGTTACACCAGAAACCCTGGATAATTGCTCCATGTAAGCACGGAAGTTTTCAGGAACCTCTACAGCCATTGCCTTGTCGGGTCGCCAGGTAGGAAGCATTTTAATTTCAAATCCATCCTGACGGGTTTTGATGTGATGCTCCAGAGTATCGATTGGATCATCCGTAGTACACACCACCTGTACCTTGTATTTACGCATCATGCCGCGTGCTGTATATTCAGGAGTGGCCAGTTTGGCATTACATTCATCGTAAATTTCACGGGCAGTTTTCGGTGACAAAAGTTTCTCAATACCGAATCCGGTTTTAAGTTCGAGGTGAGTCCAGTGATAAAGAGGATTACGCATGGTGTATGGTACGGTCTGCGCCCATTTTTCGAATTTCTCAAAGTCGGAAGTATCTTTACCGGTAATGAACTTTTCGTCAATTCCGTTGGTTCGCATAGCTCTCCACTTATAATGGTCACCACCCAGCCAGATTTCGGTCAATGATTTAAATTGATGATCGTTGGCCACCATTTCAGGGATTAAGTGACAATGATAGTCAATGATAGGTTGAGGGGCAGCATGTTCGTGATACAAGCGTTGTGCAGTTTCGGTCTGCAACAAAAAGTCTTTGTCTAAGAACTGTTTCATAATCTCCAGGATTGAAATAAGTAATATTATTGATTATTTTTCTTTTATTTGATTGGTCGTGTGCGGACACGAAGATACTACATTTTTTTTAATTCCGAATGTAAAGCGGAATATTAAATACTGTAGAAAGCTATTTTACCCTATCAGACGAAATAAAAAAAACTCTGTAATACAGGCAAGTTGTGAATTTTGCTGAATTACAGAGATTTTAATGTTATTTAAAGCTGATGCTCCTAGTACTGTTCCCGTTCGTTAGGAAAATCACCTGATTTTACATCGTCTACATAATGGGCTACAGCCTCTTTCATGATAGCTTCGAGGTTGGCATACTTACGTAGAAAACGGGGAGAGAATTCGTTGTTAAGTCCAAGCATGTCGTGTACTACCAATACCTGACCATCTACCTGTCCTCCGGCTCCGATCCCTATCACCGGAATGGTGAGTTCTGCTGCAACTCTTTCGGCGAGTTTAGCGGGTATCTTTTCAAGTACGAGTGCAAAACAACCGGCTTCCTGCAGTAAATGTGCATCACGAATTAGTTTTTCAGCTTCCTCCTCTTCCTGTGCGCGCACGGTATAGGAACCGTATTTATTTATAGATTGCGGCATCAATCCAAGATGTCCCATTACGGGTATGCCAGCCGAAAGTACACGTTTGACAGATTCGAGTATCTCTTCTCCACCTTCCAACTTCAGACAATCACCGTGGGTTTCTTTCATTATTCGTATAGCCGAACTTAATGCTTCTCTTGAATTACCCTGATAACTACCGAATGGCATGTCAATTACCACCAATGCGCGATTAACACCACGAACCACAGAGGTTGCCAGGAAGATCATTTGATCCAATGTCATCGGGAGGGTAGTGGCATTGCCACACATTACGTTGGAGGCCGAGTCTCCTACTAATATTACATCGATACCTGCCTTGTCAATAATACTGGCCATAGTGAAATCGTACGCAGTAAGCATACTTATCTTTTCACCCCGCTTCTTCATTTCTGTTAATCGGTGAGTTGTAACCCTCCGAACATTTTCATTATGTACTGACATATTTTTTTGTATTTTTGCAGCCGCAAAGATAGCTATTTAATTTTTATACTTAGGATGCAATTTTTTAATTAAGCATACGTTTGTCTCTTGATAGGATGATATGTTAGTTAAGTACATAAGAAATGCGTATGCAAAGATTCGACTCTCTAATTCAAAATTCTGATTTTTTCGATAATTTTGTCTCTCTGAAATACTTACCCCGGTGGGTGGTGTTGCTTATCGACGTCATTCTATCGTTATCAGCTCTTGTAATTGCTATGATCCTGGTACACAGGCTCAGGCCGGGAGATGCGTTTACTGTGCTCCTTCCTGAAAGCAGGAAGATCCTGTTGTTCATGGTAATACAAGTAATATTCTTCCGTGTTTTCCATACTTATTCGGGGGTTTTACGTTATTCCAGCTTTGTAGATGCCCAAAAGATTCTGATGGCGATTACTGCCAATGTGATGACGATTATATTGATAAACCTGATCTATCACTCTGCAACCTATCTAAAACTTTTTGCATATTCCGAATTGGTTGTATATAGTATCCTTTCATTTGTATTTCTGTTTTTAATCCGCCTTACTGTAAAGTCGGTATATGATTTTATAACTCAACGCAGCGAATTTATTAAACCGGTAATGATTTACGGAACTAAATCGGCTGCTATTGGTATTGCAAAGATGCTGATGTCGGAACAAGTGGGGTACAAATATGAACTTGTTGGTTTTATCGATGATGATAAGAACGCGAGTGAGAAGATGATTATGGGAGTTAAAGTGTACCATTTGCAGGATGATGTTATTCAGAATGTGATAAAGAAAAAGGCGAAATTTATCATCATATCTCCCCTGAAGCTGAATCAGGTAAACTCAATGAGTATTTTAGAGAAGTTCATTGATAATAATCTTACTATCCTGTCGCTACCTCCAATGAATATATGGAAAAGTGATGTTCCGAGTATCGGACAGATAAAAACCATTCAGATTGAGGATTTGCTTGAGCGACCACAAATTACTATATCTACTGAAAATATAGCTGCACAGCTGGAGGATAAGGTGGTTCTTGTTACGGGAGCTGCCGGATCAATCGGGAGTGAAATAGTGATGCAATTAATGCAATTTGAAACAAAATTAATTGTGTTACTTGATATGGCTGAATCGCCGATGCATAACCTTAAACTGGAACTTCAGGAGAAGTTTGAAGATAAAAATGTAACTGTTTTCCTGGGTGATGTGCGTAATAAGGAACGTATGGATTATATGATGGACTTGTACCGTCCGGATGTAATATACCATGCGGCAGCTTATAAACACGTGCCAATGATGGAAGATTACCCTGTTGAAAGCATTCAGGTGAACGTGCTGGGAACAAAAATCCTGGCCGACTTAGCCATCAAGTATAAAGTTGAACGCTTCGTAATGGTGTCGACCGACAAGGCTGTAAATCCTACAAATGTGATGGGGGCTTCAAAACGGATAGCTGAGATTTATGTTCAGTCCCTGTATCGTAAACTACACGCCACACAAAATGGTTCTACAACTAAATTTATAACAACGCGCTTTGGAAATGTATTAGGATCAAGTGGGTCGGTTATTCCCTATTTTAAGAAACAAATTGAAAATGGAGGACCGGTTACAGTAACGCATCCTGAAATTATCCGTTACTTCATGACAATACCTGAAGCGTGTATGCTGGTATTGGAGGCCGGTTCGATGGGACATGGGGGTGAAATTTACATCTTCGATATGGGCAATCCGGTAAAGATTGTCGACCTGGCACGTAAAATGATTCGCCTGGCAGGCTACATCCCTGAAGAAGATATTAAAATTGTATATACAGGTTTACGACCGGGTGAAAAGCTGTATGAAGAATTGCTGAATAAAAAAGAACAGACTCAGAGTACGCATCATCCAAAGATTATGGTGGCTAACGTTCAGCTTTACGATTATGATAAAGTCTCGGTGCTGATTGATAAACTGATCAATTACAGTAAACTATGTAAAGATTATCTGACAGTGTCAACTATGAAAAAGATTGTTCCGGAATTTAAAAGTAAAAACTCACAGTACGAACGACTCGATATATGATCTCTATTGAACAATTAAGGGTTGAATTCGGAGGAAGTCCATTGTTTGATGATGTTAGTTTTCTTATCAACCCCAAGGAGCGCATTGCCCTTGTAGGGAAAAACGGTGCCGGTAAAACTACTCTTCTCAAACTAATTGCAGGCAAAATGTCGCCCACCAGGGGTAATATATCTCTTCCCCGCGATCTTACCGTTGGTTATTTGCCTCAGCATATGATACACAACGAAGGTACTACGGTGATGGAAGAAGCATCCAGTGCCTTTGAACATATCCATGAACTTGAAAGAGAAATTGACGAACTGGCACTGGCCTTAACTACCCGCACAGATTACGAAAGTGAGGATTACCATCGTCTGATTGATAGATTGTCGCATCAGCAGGAACATTTGCAGATTATTGGAAATGGAAACTACGAAGCTCAAATTGAAAAAACGCTGATAGGACTTGGTTTTGTAAGGTCTGACTTTAATCGCCCCTGCAGGGAATTCAGCGGAGGCTGGCGTATGCGTATAGAGCTGGCCAAAATTTTGCTGATCAGACCCGATGTAATGCTTCTTGATGAGCCTACCAATCATTTGGATATTGAATCAATCCAATGGTTAGAGTCATTTTTGATTGGTTGTGGCAGTGCCGTTTTGCTTGTATCGCATGATAAGGCATTTATTGATGCCGTTACAACCCGTACCATCGAGATATCATTAGGCAAAATTTATGATTATGCAGTCAACTATTCATCGTATGTTCAATTACGAAAAGAACGACATGAGCAACAGGTGAGAGCCTACGAGAATCAGCAAAAAATGATACAGGAAACGGAAGAGTTTATTGAGCGCTTTCGTTACAAAGCTACCAAATCGGTTCAGGTTCAATCCCGAATAAAACAATTGGATAAAATCGATCGGCTGGAAGTAGATCAGGAAGATAACTCGAGATTAAGTCTCAAATTCCCACCAGCACCCCATTCGGGAATTATCCCTGTCGAAATTGAACATCTGTCAAAAGCCTATGGTGATTACCTGGTGCTCGATTCAATTGGAATGATAATTAATCGCGGCGAGAAAGTAGCCTTTGTAGGGAAAAACGGAGAAGGGAAAAGTACGCTCGTGAAATGTTTGATGGATGAGATCCCTTACTCGGGTAAACTAAAACTGGGACATCAGGTAAAGATTGGATATTTTGCTCAAAACCAGGCAGCATTACTGGATGATTCGTTGACGGTTTTTCAAACAATCGACGAAGTTGCTGTTGGTGATATACGGACGAAAATAAGGGATATTCTTGGCGCATTTATGTTTGGAGGTGAGGCTTCGGATAAGAAAGTAAAAGTGCTTTCAGGGGGAGAACGTTCACGCCTGGCCATGATTCGCCTGCTGTTGGAACCGGTCAATTTATTGATTCTGGATGAGCCTACCAATCACCTTGATATGCGTTCGAAAGAAGTGTTGAAAGAAGCGATCAAAGCATTTAACGGTACGGCTATCATTGTTTCGCACGACAGGGATTTTCTTGATGGGCTGGTTACCAAGGTATACGAGTTTGGAAATAAGAAGGTGCGTGAACATCTGGGGGGTATTTATGATTTTCTGGAGTACAAGAAAATGGAGAGTCTGCAGGAATTGGAAGCTAATCAACCGGGTTCTCTCCGTTCGAATAATCAACAAGCCGCTAAATTACCATCCGAAAATAAATTAAACTTTGAAGCCCGTAAAGAGCTTAACCGAAAAATAAGAAAAGCTGAAAAAGAGGTAAATGAAGCCGAAGCGACAATTGCTGCACTTGAAAAGGAGATTACAGAAATGGAAGTATTGCTTCAAAACCCTGATTATGCCTCCGATCCTTCATTTATTATTAAGCTGCAGGTACGACAACGTGAACTGGAACAAAAACTCTACGAATGGGAATTGTTAAGTGAGCAACTCGAAGCATTAAATCAAACAGAATAGTAATGGGAACTTTGTATCTTTTTCCAACCACCCTGGGTGAATCTCCGCTATCAGCTGTATTGCCGGAAATGAATACACAGCTAATGTCAGGAATACAGCATTTCATAGTTGAAGATAGTAGGACTGCCCGACGGTTTATACGAAAATGCCTGCCAACGGTTGTAATCGATGAGTTGACCTTTTTTGTTCTAAACAAGCATACTCCACCCGATACAATAAGCACTTTTTTACAACCACTGAAAGACGGTCACGATATGGGTGTTTTGTCGGAAGCCGGTTGTCCTGCAATTGCTGATCCGGGTGCAGATGTAGTGGCTTACGCACAACAAATCGGGAGTAGGGTAGTTCCTTTAGTTGGTCCGTCTTCCATAATTCTTGCGTTGATGGCTTCAGGGTTTAACGGACAGAGCTTTGCCTTTAACGGATATTTGCCGGTGCAGCTGCCCGATAAGATAAAGGCTCTTAAAAAATATGAAGGCAGAATCGTGCACGATCAGCAAACTCAGATCTTTATAGAAACTCCTTATCGAAATGCAAAAACACTTGCTGATATTCTGACCAATTGCCCTCCTGATTTCAGGTTGTGTATAGCAGCTGATATAACTCTTTCGACTGAATATATAGTTACTGATACTATTAAATCATGGAAGAATAATATCCCTGATTTAAATAAACGTCCTGCCATTTTTATTCTTTACAGATAAGTTGATGCACACATTCGTCTCGAATGTGCAGTTGTTTGTATTTAAATTGTTATCTTTGTGAAGTTCTAGCAATAACACAATATGAACAAAGAAATAATTTTACCAAAGCTCACTCTTAAGGAGTTGATAAATAATGCGGTAGACAGTTTCTCTGAATATCCTTCTGTCTCCTTTGTTGAAGGAAAGCCGTTAACTTATAGTAAATTAGGTAGTGAAATTGAGCGTATTGCTGATTTACTTGCTACCATGGGACTGCAAAAAGGTGACAAGGTCGCCTTGTACAGTCATAATATGCCTAATTGGGTAATTGCATTTTTTGCAGTGGTATCGAAAGGTATGATCATTGTTCCTGTACTGCCTGATTTTTCGGCAGAAGAAATAAAGAACGTACTTGACCATTCAGAAAGCAAAGTGCTGTTTGTAAGTGAGCGGTTGTTGCCCCGGATTGCTGAAGATGCTAATTTATTGAATGTTATCCGGTTAGACGATTTGACAGTTATAAGGGGACCAATTCCTGTTACAACTGAGAAATCAGCTGATGTCGATGTTCATGAAGACGATGTGGCAGCCATCATTTATACCTCAGGAACTACCGGTCGATCGAAGGGAGTGATGTTAACGCATAAAAACATCACCTTTGTTGCAGCTGGCTCTTTCCATGTAACTTCAATTAATCACGAAGATGTGTTTCTTTCTTTTTTACCGCTGTCACATACCTACGAGAATTCAATAGGAATGTTATATCCTGTTATGTATGGAGCTTCTATTTATTATCTTGAAAAACCTCCTACAGCTGCTGCTTTGCTACCTGCCTTAGCAAAAATTCGTCCTACTATGATGCTGTCGGTGCCTTTAATAATGGAAAAGATATTTAAGGTGCAGGTGCAGGGTAAATTCACCAAAAATCATTTTTCAAGAATGATTTACAAAACTCCGCTTTTCAGGAAAATTATTCACCGGATAGCAGGTAAGAAGTTGTATCAGACCTTTGGAGGGCGGTTGAAATTCTTTGGAATAGGAGGAGCCAAGCTGGATGCGCGTGTGGAACGCTTTCTGAAAGAGGCCCGTATGCCCTACGCAATTGGTTATGGCTTAACTGAAACAGCGCCACTTCTGGCAGGAGCTGCTCCTAATCAGACTAAACTACAATCTACCGGCTATGCAATTAGAGGTGTGGAGTTAAAAATCCACGAACCTGATAAAAGAGGTGTAGGCGAAATATGGGCAAAGGGCCCAAATGTAATGGTAGGATATTACAAAAATCCGGAAGCAACGGCTGAAGTTTTAACGCAGGATGGATGGTTTCGGACAGGTGATTTTGGTAAATTTGATTCCAGTAAACGATTGTTTATTAAAGGACGCCAGAAAAATGTTATAATTGGTGCAGGTGGAGAAAATATTTATCCCGAAGATATTGAATCTATTATTAATAATAGTCATTACGTACTTGAATCGCTGGTTGTTGAGGAGGATGGATACTTAGTAGCTAAGATTCTCCTGGATATTGAGCATATTGAGAAACAATACGTACATCTTAAGACGATTATTGAAGAGAAAAAAGATCAGTACCACGAATGGTTGGAACACCTTAAGAAAGACATCAATAATACGCTGAATAAGAACTCGCAGGTACGTAAAGTTGAAGTGATGGATAAGCCTTTCGAAAAGACGGCATCTCAAAAGATTAAGCGTTTTCTGTATTCAAAATCTCCCGGAAAGAAAAAGTAAACCGGCTAACCGATTTATAAATACGGTTGGCGTGTGGTTTTGACTTCCCGTTTAGCTTCCTTTTCTCTAAGTGCATTACGTTTATCGTAATTCTTTTTACCTCTTGCCAGGCCAATTTCAAGCTTGGCAAGCCCTTTTGCATTAATAAACATCTTGGTTGGAACAATCGTGTACCCTGTTTCACGGGTTGCACGGCTCAGCTTACGCAATTCACGTTTGGTAAGCAGTAGTTTGCGGTCGCGACGAACTTCATGATTGTTGTAAGTACCAAAGAAATAGGTAGCAATGTGCATATTCTTTACCCATAATTCATCTTTAATAAAGGTGCAATAGGTATCGGCGAGTCCTGCTTTTCCGTCTCTGATAGATTTTATTTCAGTTCCGAAAAGCTGGATGCCGGCAATAAATCGCTCCGATATTTCGTAATCGAAGGTAGCCCTTTTATTTTTTATGAGTATGTTGGAAGTTTTATGCATACGTTGTCTGATTAAGATAGCAGGAACGCAAAAGTACAACAAAATTTCAAACCATCTTTTACGAGCTCACAAAATTACGTTATCTTTGTTTTATATAAGCTTCTAAATTCAATTAACACGAATGAGTACAGAAATAAAATTGACAGTTGCAGGGCTGGTTTATAATCAGAGTATCGCTGGCACCTACGGATTGGTGCTGGCTGAAGAAGATGGAAAGCGTCGGTTTTCGGTCATGATTGGTGAGCCTGAAGCACAGTCAATTGCTTTGAAGATGAATAATAGAAAGGCACCCAGACCTTTGACACACGATTTAATTTTGACTTTATTAAGTGTTTTTGGGGCGAGAATAGAGAAGGTGCTTATCTATGAGATGATCAATGATGTCTTTTATTCTGAGCTTCATCTCAGGAAAGGTGAAATAGCAATGGTGGTGGATGCGCGTACGTCGGATGCCATTGCACTGGCAGTTCGCTCTGAATGTCCGGTATACATTAAGGAAGAAATACTAAACACGGTAGGAATGGAGGTAGAACCGGTA
>JAQUYE010000076.1 GCA_028691965.1 Paludibacter sp.
TTGAGGAAGCGAAGATAGATAGCCATCTCAGAAATAAACACATGAGGGCGTTGTTTGTTGGTAACTAATTCGGTACGACCGTAAATATGATCGATCATTGTCGGCAGCGAGACAACATTCGTGTAATTTACAATATTGGGTCCCGGGCAGATATTCACGGCCTTGTTGTTTTTAAGAAACAGTTCGTCGTGGTGCAGTGAAGCAGCGTTACTTAATCCCACGCACAGGCAGTCCTTGGCAAGCACATTGGCTTTGCGTTCTTCCAGCTCTTCGTCCGACAAGCCCAGGGTGGTGAGTTGTTCAAGTTTCAGTGACTGGTATTTTTTAGAGGCAGTACAGATTGGGCGTTCCGTAAATTCGGTATTAAACTGAAGGAATTTCTCCGGACACGAGCTACCCGGGGTGCCCTCAGCGATAAACCGATGCTTTTGCAGATCGCCGGAAGTACCTTTCAGGTAGTAGAACGGCACACCAAGAGGAGAGTAGTTACTTAAAAAAACATCCCCTTCTTTAGATGCCGAGAGCAGTTGCAGGGTGTTATCATCCACTGTGGTAGCTTCGGGAACCAATAGAAAAGGAGATCCCCAGCCCGTTCCAGACAAATCATACTGCTTACGCAGGAAGGCATCTTCTTCATGAGTCCCGATACCCCCTTGTACAGTGATAGCAACTGGAGGAGGCGTAGATAAGTCCATCCCCGTTCTGGCACTGATAGCCGTTTTATACAACTCAAACATTGCATCGGTGAGTTCCTGACGGTTTAGTTTCATCTCTTCCAGCACAGGTCCGAGCAGGTAACCGGTAGTAGCAAACGCATGTCCGCCGCAGTTCAGGCCCGATTCAATTCTGAATTCACTGACCCAGATACCTTTCTTAGCCAGGAATTTTCCCTGGATAAGTGCTGAACGATAATCGCTCACCTTGATGATAACCTTTTTCGAAAACTGACCGTTCTCGTCGGGGTTAAAAGCATCGGTAGTTTCGAGGTAGTTGTAGAGACGAGGATTCAGTCCGGCCGAGAAAACGATGGCCGAATTGCTGAGTTCGCTGTTTATATAGCCTCTTAGTGCAGTTACTGCATTCGAACCATCGGCGATTACCTCTCCGTTTTTATCGTATGCTTCGCTATCGAGCTTGGTCATAATATTAACGTCGATTCGACCGGCAACCAGTTTACTTTTCAGGAAGGCTTGTTTTTCAGCTTTCTCCATTTGGTTTGGGCAATGTATCATGTCGAGGTAGATATTCTTGAGGATGCTGTCATCGGGCAGCATCTCAAAATACCTGGCTACGTCACTTCCAATTTCGAAAGCTTCTTCTTTCAACTTATGCATTTGTTTTTGAACTATTGTTTGCACCAGGTTGAGGTAGTCGGTAATTCGTTTGGCCCTGTAGTCGGGCTCCTGCATGCTGATAGGCTGATAGGGTTGACCAATAGTCGGATAATAATGCGCGCGCATCATTTCAATCAGGCGGTCTTCAACGATTGAGATAACAGATGAAATCCCAAAACGTGCAACCTTAACTGGCGAATCAACCGTATAGGCGAGTCCCATTACCGGGATATGAAAAGTGTGATCAGAACTTGTTCGGGGAGAAGAAAGTGTCTCAAGTTTATCTTTCAGATATGACTTGATGTTGGTGGTGTCAATACTACTCATGTACTTATTTTATCGAAATTTGAATGCAAAGTTAGCTATAAGTTGAGTGGAATTAGCACATAAAGCCCAATTATTTGCACTATTTAATGTGAAATGTGCAATTATGGCCCTTTATTGAGCCACAATTAGTAGTCAGTATACTTTACCAGGCATGCAGAATGTGTCGTGACACATGTCGTTGATTTTTTAAAGTTTTGTTTATAGATTAAGGCTTAACAGCGATTTTTAATTATTATCTGAAAAATAACAGCCTGTTTTGCTGTTTGTTTGCTGTTATTTAGTGTGTTTTAACTAATTTAGCCGCCAATTAGAACTTAACGCTTAGCCGGATGCCGTTACGACCTGTAACTGACGGGGCGGAGTTCGCAAAATACATACTTACCATGAAAAGAATTTTAAGTTTGCTTATTGGAATCAGTGTTTTGACTGCTTGTCTGGCACAAAAGGTACAGTTGGAATTAAATCTTACAAAAGGTGAGACTTACACTCAACTAATGACAACAACAGTTACAACTCTTCAGACTGTCAACGGGCAGGATATCACTATGAAAATGTCGGCTACCGGTAAAATGACCTATAAGGTGACCGATATTCGTGATGCGGTTTATGATATGGAAGTAAATTACGAACGATTAACCATGAAGATGAGTCTTCCTAACGGTGATATGGAGTTTAGTTCAGAGAAAACTGACAAGACGGATGTGTTTTCCGGTTTATTGGGAGCTATGCTAAATAAACCATTCTCGATTGAAATGTCCAAAACCGGGAAGGTAAACAAGGTGAAGAATATCGATGCTGTTTTCTCAGCGATGTTTGACAACTACCCTCATCTGAGTGATGCTGAAAAGAAAGCATTAGAAGGTATGTTAATGCAGACATACGGAGAAAAAGCGTTGAAAGGTAATATTGAACTGTGCTCTGCTATCTTCGCCGATTCCCCTGTTGCGAAAGGAGATAAATGGACGGTTACCACACAATTGGAATCGGGGATGCCGGCGACAGTAGAATCCGTTTACGAGTTAAAAGAAATTTCTGACAGCTATTATCAACTTGTTGGCAATTCAACCATTGAAACTGCCGATAAGGATGCCTATGTTGAAACAAACGGAATGCCTGTACGGTATGATATGGCAGGAACAATGACTTCCGACATAACAATTGATAGCAAGTCGCGTTGGATAACACATGCCTTGATTACGCAGTCAATAAAAGGAATGGCGCATGTAAAAGGCAGTCCGCAACAACCCGAAGGCATGAGCATGTCAATGGTTACGAATACACAGATGGTAATTACGGATAAATAATGAAAATAGAGAAGAGCTTATTTAAAATTTCAATATCGGAGACAATCATCTTTTTACTGTTTTGTCTGGTATCGTTGAACGCAATCATTGCTGTAACTTCAGTTTTGATTGGCAAACCCGGTTTTGTGCTTTCAGAAACCGGTTGGATAAGTCAACTTGTTTTTCCGGCAGTGTATGCTATAATGTATACCTCAATAAACCGAAACGGGGTGCTGCATTTGACAGAGTTTGATGATGCCGGAACCGTAATAAGACAGATTGAATCTATTCTGCTCAAAAAAGGATATAGTGCAGTTGGTGCTAACCCGGAAGATATCAACTACACAAAAAGTACAGCAATAGGCAGGTTTTTTAACTATTTCTTCAGAGAGGATAGTAATGTTAAAGTAACAAGGAACACCGTTCTTATTTTTGGGAAAAGGAACCTGCTAACATCCATTGAATGGAATTTGAAAAACAGCAAATGAAACGAACTTACGGCAAGTAGACAAGCCATCCGTTAGTAAACGGCATCTATAGTAGCATATACAGTCAACTAAATAATTAAAAACATGAGACGAATTCTAATTACGACAGGACTGGTTATTGCAATTGCAACAACAGTAATCGGACAGACAAAGAACTTTATCGATCAGCCTTATATCGAAGTGACAGGTTCAGCCGATACATTAGTGACACCCAATCAGATATTCATTAATATTATTATTTCAGAGAAAGATAGTAGAGACAGAATTTCAGTAGAAGAGCAGGAACTCAAAATGGTTGAATCTCTTATGTCGTTGAATATAAATACTGAAAAAGACTTGACTGCAAGCGATATGTTAAGCAACTTCAAGTCCTATTTTCTGAAAGAAAAGGAAGTACTCAAAACAAAAGAATACTCTTTAAAAGTGTATGATGCTTCAACTGCAAGTAAGGTGTTTATTGAACTGGAAGCAATTGGAATATCAAACACTTCCATAGAGAAAACAGATCACACTGACTATGAAAGTGTAAAAAATGAGTGTAGAACAAAAGCTATTGTAAATGCATACAATAAAGCTATTGCTTTGACAAAGCCACTTTCGCAAAGTCCGGGGAATGCAATTCATGTTTCCGACAATGAGAATCTGAGGGCATTAAGTCTTGATCAGGCCCTTCAGGGTCGGATAGCTGGTCTCGATGTAGGCCATGTTCGTGGGCAAAGCAAAAGTGAAGTCCCCAACATTGAATTCAAGAAAATTAAAATAGCAGCTTCAGTATCAGTTAAATTTGTATTGCAGTAACTTTATCCATACACACTGATATTATGCCTGTAAAAGCGTACAACAGTCTTACTGATCGGGTAAGATTGATCGACAAGAGTAAGGAACTCCCGTATGATTTACTGTTACTTGCTGATGAAACGGTTGAGTCAATTAATAAATACATTTTTCAGTCGGATGTATATGTCCTTGAACGGGATCAGCAAAACATTGCAGTATATGCATTGCAAACGATAAATGACGATACAGTAGAGATTAAAAACATTGCTGTTGATACCTCTTTTCAGGGGCACGGGATTGGACAGGAATTATTGAAAGACGCAATGAACCGCGCAAAAGAAAGTGGGTTTAAGCGAATTGTTATTGGAACGGGTGATGCGGGTATACACCAATTATATATCTACCAAAAAGCCGGTTTTGAGATGTTCGAAATAAGACACCGGTTCTTTCTTGATAATTTTCCGGAGCCAATCTTTGAGAATGGCATTCAATTAAAGCATATGGTCATGCTGAAAAAAGACTTGTAATTTCCATTAACCGTATAACCACTATACGTATGTTCGATAAACGTTTGAAGTTAAAAAGTACAGGATGAAATTAAAATGGTTGATCACAATAAGCTTCTGCTCGATGGGCTTCGCTGTTGTGCAGGCACAATTAGTCAGGAATCCGGTCATCCGGGCTGATGTTCCTGATGTGAGTACTATTCGTGTGGGAGATACGTATTATATGAGTAGTACAACCATGCACATGAGTCCAGGTTTGCCGCTTATGAAATCGAAGGATTTGGTAAACTGGGAGATGGCAGCTTATGCATACGACCGACTGATAGAAAATGATGCGATGAACCTGGAAAATGGTCAGGATGCTTACGGACAAGGTTCCTGGGCCAGTAGTCTGCGTTTCCACAAGGGGAAGTTTTATGTATCTACTTTTTCAGCTACATCCGGTAAAACCCATGTGTATACAACCAGCAACATCGAATCCGGACCCTGGGAGTCGGTTGCTTTTGCACCCGTCTTACATGATAATTCACTTTTCTTCGACGATGATGGGCGGGTGTACATGGTGTACGGTGCAGGCGAAATTAAACTGGTTGAACTACTTCCCGATGCATCAGGAATAAAGCCGGACGGAACAGAGCGGGTAATCATCGAAAATGTAAACAGTGTATTTGGAGAAGATGAGGTGGGAGGTTTACCGGGTGAGGGTAGTCAGTTGTTTAAAATCAATGGTAAGTATTACCTTTTTAACATAGCTTCTCCAAAAAGCAAATGGGCACGTACGGTCATTGTTCATCGGGCTGATAGCATTACCGGACCTTACGAAGGTCGCGTGATGTTGCAGTATCAGCAGATCGCACAGGGTGGTTTGGTGGATACTCCTGACGGGAAGTGGTATGCTATGTTGTTTGGCGATAGAGGGGCGGTGGGCCGCATTCCCTACCTTGTGCCTGTTGATTGGCAGGAGGGATGGCCTGTAGTAGGGATTGAGGGTAGAGTGCCGGAAACCCTGGTGATAGCGAATGATTTAACCAGAAGCTCCGGTTGTGTGGCTTCCGACGAATTCGAACGAAGGTATGGTGATCCTGTGCTTCCTATGGTATGGCAGTGGAATCATAATCCCGATACTACTAACTGGAAAATTATTAACTATCCCGGTCGACTCCGTATCACTACCGGCCGGTTGGATTCCACGGTAATGACCGCTCGGAATATGCTCACTCAGCGTACAGTGGGGCCGGTAAGTTCGGCATCAACCTGCCTTTTAGTAAAAGGTATGAAAGAAGGAGATGTAGCTGGTCTGATAGCATTTCAGAATAAATACGGATTTGTGGGTGTGAAGGTGGCCGGAGGAGAGAAGTCGGTTGTAATGGTTCAATCCAACACGGGTAAAGATGGCCTGCAGAGCACCCCGCCGGGTAGCACCTTAAGTACTTCGTACACAGTCATGGAGCAGATTCCGATGAACCAAAACAAAGTTTACCTGAAGATTCAATGTGATTTTGAAACTGATATAGCCTATTTCTATTATAGTCTGGATGGCGATCTGTGGCAGACGATAGGTGATCCCCTGCAGATGGTCTATACCTTACCGAAACATTTTATGGGTTATCGGTATGGCCTCTTTACGTATGCTACAAAAGAAAGTGGCGGACATGTGGATTTTGATTATTTCCGAATTGACAAATGAATTTTAAATCGATAAACGGGATGACTAAACTAACATTGGTGCCTGTTGGATATAAGAAACCGGTTGTTTTCCAACGCCACAGCAAAATTAATTATAGTTATTATACCCATTCGTTAAACGATTTTTACAGAACCCCATGGTAATTCCATTCTTCAACGTTGAATGTGTGTTGTTGGGGTAGGTGATGGGGATTTAGCCTTAAATAAGTCAGGCACCTGAGTAATTGTTAAACGTGTTTTGATGGTTTGTTAAAAAGGGAGAAGATGCATTACGCATTTTCTCCCTTTTTTATTTTCTGACTACTATATTTTACGTGTTGAGGGTACTGATTTTTCTGTAAAAGGAGTGAATTGTAAATAAATACAGTTTAAGAGTGCTGTGCTGATAGCTAATTAACGATAAAAATTAACAATTATGGGTGGTAAGCTGGTGTGCAAGAGTGAAATGCCCTGCGTTTTTTAGTCATCACGCCCTGTGTGACTGTTCCCCATATGTCATGTGCGTATTTCTCATATGTCATGTGGGTGTTTCTCATATGTCATGTGCGTGTTTCCCATATGTCATGTGCGTGTTTCCCATATGTCATGTGCGTGTTTCTCATATGTCATGTGGGCGCTTCTCATATGTCATGTGGGTGCTTCTCACACGTCGTGTGCGGATCAGTCACACGTCGTGTGCGGGTTAGTCATGCAGGGCGTGCCGACTGTGCACATCAGGTCAGTTGGATGGATAGACTTAGTCTGTACGTTAAATTGGTTGGGTAGTTTTGATTGTTTTCCGGTAAGGAAAAACAGATTCAAAATGGTTGGATAGCTGGCTGCTGCCCGTATATCAGTAATTGCAGGGGGACGGGGGATGAACTTAAAGGGACTGATTTGAAACGGTGGTTAGTAAGTATAAACCGGTAAGTCACAGATAATGATGACAGATAGGGAGATTTTTCGGAACGGTGAACAGGAGTGGGTAATTTCTTTGCTTGAGCAAAGGTAGAAGAATGGCAAAGACTGGTAGCAAAGAAACCGAAAGTGAATTTTGTTGTTACAGCTAACAGAATGGCTCCTGATTGTAAATTCTTAAAAGTGTTAAATGTAATATACGGGTAGCGATGATTGTTTGTAAGCAGCTGGTTGTTAAGAAAAATCTTAACAACTGCCAGAATAAATTGAATGAGGAACGTTGGTTTCATGGGAGCAAAGGTAGCATAGTTGAACCTGCATAAATTGCACAATTGTGGTCAAAAATTGCACAATTGTGGTTAATTGAAGCTTTTACCCGGGGTGGTTGCTTCTGCTGTATGCAAAGTATATACTCTCAGTTCTGTCCCGGAGTGTCAAAAATGCTTATAAAGGAGTTGCTTCAAATATGGCTATCGGTGCTTTTGTTTCTGTATTCAGCATCAACCTGTTGCCGCTGATTGTAAAGTTACTGATACTCCCGAGGGCCTGGTTAAATATCATTTCATCCCATCCGTTAAGTTGGCAAGCCATTCGGGTAGTGGCAATTTTTGAAAATGATAGGTGAACCCCATTCGAAATTTCGTAACTTCCCATTAATTGATTGCACCCGTTTGAACCGCTCAGTGGTGTGGGCAGTCGCAGAAAGCGGACGGATTGCTGTTTAGTCACTGCTCATTTTGATGTCGTTTCTGTACAGATGGCCGGAACCATACTTCCGTTGCATGAGGATGTAGAAGAATGTTGGTTCGGGTATCAGTAGTAACAAGGGGTGATGGTGGATGGTATTCAGTCGGTTATCACTAAATTTTCCGGCAACAAATCAGGTTTTTAATTGTTGTATATTTAATAAAATTAATATATTTGCATTATTAAATGTCAACAATCAGGACAGGAAGGAGTGCGTATGAAAAAAGCCATAACTATAGTTAGTTTTCGATTAGTTTTATTAACGATACTGGCTTTCTGGGTTGGGTGCGACAGAACGGATGGTCCTGATACACCCGACGATCCCGACGATCCTGATAAGCCTCCGGTGGTGGTGATTGATTCGCTGGGGGTATCGGTAACCACGATCAATTTCACAGCCGAACAGGACGCCAGTCTGATTGTAGTTCGTACCAACACTTCCTGGTCGGCCGTAAGCTCTGCCGCATGGATTTCACTGTCGGCCGGTTCCGGAACTAAGAATACCGGTTTTCTGATCGGAGCACCCGACAACGAGGGCTTCAGGCGGGAAGCTACTGTTACACTGACTGCGGGCGACAAAACGCAACTGATTGAAATTACCCAGGCAGGTGCCTCTACCATTCACATGTCGGTGAAAGGGGTGCCACTCACGTTGGTGCTGGTCGAAGGTGATCAGTTCACCATGGGCAGCAGCGATCCGTCGAATGCTTCGTTGCAGCATCAGGTGAAGCTATCGGATTTCTATATTTCAACCACTGAAATTACCAATGCCATATGGCAGGCAGTTGTCAATTCACTTCCCTATGAGTCGGGTAGTGAAACCGAAAGCGGAAACAATCCGGTAAGTAGTACAAGCTGGAATGCTGTTACATCCCAATTTCTGCCGGCATTAAATCAACTTACCGGTAAAAGCTTCCGGCTGCCAACAGAGGCTGAATGGGAATTTGCTGCTATGGGAGGAAAAGAATATAAAGGATATACCTATGCGGGAAGTAATACGCTGGATGAGGTTGGGTGGTATCGGACTAATGCAGCTCAGGTGAAGCAAAAGGTAGCACAGAAACTCCCCAACGAACTGGGAATTTACGATATGAGTGGGAACGTAAACGAATGGTGCAACGATTGGTTTGATACGTATTTTGGGTTTGAACTGCAAAATCAATCGGTGGTAATTCCTGATTTACAGACCAACCCTACCGGTCCGGCATCAGGGACTCAAAAGGTGATCAGGGGTGGCAATGTGGAAAGTGTTGAGCAATGGGGATTCTCCGAGTGCAATGTAAAATTCCGTAAAGGAATTCATCCCTCAGGGACCGATCAGCAACCGGGGTATTCCGAATTAGCCTATTTGATTGAGAATACCGGTTTCCGAATTGTGCTGCCACTTTAATCGCGTATAAACAGATTGCTATGAAAAAGAGTATATTTCTTATCGTGTCCCTGATGCTGGTAACAGGGTTATATAGTCAGCTTATTGTTAAGATGACTGTTCCGCCACAGGCGCAGGAGCCTTTGCAGGTGGCTGTGTTATTCGACGAAGAAGTGCCGGAGGGTATGCCTGTAGTGCTTGGTCTGATGGGTTACCGGGTAAAGGGAGGCGTGCAGCCTTATACCTATCAATGGCTGCAAAACGGCGAGTTGATTGGTACGGGCGATATAGTGGTGATTACTCCGAAAAAGGGTGATTCGTTTGAGTTGAAGGCCCTGGATAAGAACCGCTGTTATTCTACTATGGCATTTACTATGAAGGTAATCGCCCGGATTGATGCTCCCGACAATGCTTCGGATTACAAGGTGTATCCTACCGTGATTACCGATTCGAAAATGAACATCAGTATTCCTGATCATAAGGAGGGTGGCAAACAGCAGGCTACTGTGCGTCTGTTCTCGGTGCAGGGGAAAATGGTTTTCCATACAACGATTACCGGTTCTTCTGTTGTTTCCTGTGCTCTTCCTGAGGGTACCTATTTTATTTCGGTTCAGACCGATACGTACAACCACATCGAAAAGATTATTTATAACCATTAATCTGCCCTGCTATGAAATGCTTCTCTACAGCAGTTCAAGTTAGTCTGCTACTCTTAGCATTAATGCTGTCGAATGCGGTGGTTGCCATTCAGCCCGATCCTGATGGTGCAAAAAAGATGGCATCGGGGTTTCTGCAAGGTTCCCGACCCGGGAATGCCGAAGGCAGAATGCTGCAACAGCCCGAACTGCAACAGGTTTACCAGTCGGCCGGTGATGTTGCTACGCCGGTATTTGTTTTTCAACGTGCCGGAAGCGGATTTGCCGTAGTAGCTCAGGGCTACTCAGCGTTTCAGGTGGTGGGTTATTCCGGCAACGGTACTTTCGATGCCGAGAATATTCCTGTTCAGTTGAAGGCCCTACTGAACTTGTACGAGGACTCGCTGCGGGTTTTCAATATTGCACCTAATTACGTTTCGAAAATCACTCCGGTAGTTGCACCACTGTTGGATCAATACGATGTGGCACTGAATCAATTCAACCATACGGAAGTGGGTAATTGTCCGACCGGTTGCATGGCTACTGCCGTGACTCAGATAATGATGTATCATTCGAAGCGCCTGGGTATCCCCATAAAAGGCTACGGACAGCATTGTTACACCGACGACAAGCACGGAGAGATTTGTGCCGATTTTGAGAATGCGGTGTATGCCGACAATCCGCAACTGCTTTCGTTCCATGTGGGAAATGCGATGGAGATGCTGTATTGCAGCAGTGACTATGGCAGTTCTCCCCGAAAAAGCATTCATTCTATTGAGGGTCATTTTGCGCAGTTTGTTGGAAATGCAAGTCGCGAAGCGTATTACCTTGTCAATGAACTTAATCACCAGCGCCCGGTGTACGCCGGCATTCCCGGCATACCGGTAGGGCATGCTATAGTGGTCGACGGCTATGATACTTCGGGTTTGTTTCATCTTAATTTTGGATGGGGCGGAGTTGCTAATGGATACTACCGGCTGAACCAGGGTGTTCGGATAGGGTTTGATCCCTATCAGTTTACGACTAATCTGGTCGATCTGGCCATTATTACGCCGGTTGCCATCCCTGTTTTACCTGCCGATTCGCTGGCACTGGTGGCGCTGCACAATTCACTGGGAGGAACTGCTGCAACAGGATGGGATTTGTTGAAACCGGTTTTTTCGTGGAATGGGGTACTTACTTTTAACGGTCGTGTCACTGAGTTAGTGATTTCTGCCAACTTCCACCAGTCCACGAGTCAAGGTATAGCTCCGGAGCTTGCAAATCTGACTGCCTTGCAAAAGTTACATATCGTAGGCTGTTTAAATGGTACGTTGCCTGCAGGTATAACCAATCTAACTGAACTGGTGGAATTGGGAATTCACAATCAGGAGGTGTACTATGATGGGCAGCTTTACAAGGGTAATCTGAAAGCAGAACTACCTGCCGCAATTGGTAATTTAACCAAACTCGAAGTGTTATCTCTATCCAACTGCCTCACGGGTCAACTTCCGGCTTCACTTGGCAATCTTACTAATTTAAGCCAGCTCTGGTTGCGCAACGATACTACTCATTTCGACAAAGGTGAGCTTTCGGGTGCCATTCCTGCTGAACTTGCTCAGCTGAAAAAGCTTCAAATCGTTCACATCACCAATCAACAACTTACCGGAGTTATCCCTGCAGCGTTTAGTCAGATGCCGGCTTTACGCTATCTGGAATTGTCGGGTAACCGGCTAACGGGTGCGATACCTAATCTGAATTCTCCTTTACTGGTTAATCTTGAGTTGAACAATAATCAGCTGACCTCTTTTGCCGAAGGAGCGTGGAATTGTCCGCAGCTAACCACCTTAAACGCAGCTGACAACCAGCTGAAAGGGTCGTTGCCCTACGGCATAGGAAGTCTGTATGAGTTAACTCACCTGGATGTATCCTCGAATCAACTCGAATCGCTGGGTGATGGAGTGGGCAGTCTGATGAAGTTAAAGCAGGTAAAATTAAGCAACAATAAGCTGACAACTATTCCTGATGATGCTGGTAACTGGTCGCAGCTCATTCGTTTAGAGGCTTCGCATAACCGGATTGATTCGCTGCCGGAGGCGTTCGGACTTCTTCCTGATCTTCAGCACCTCGATGTGTCGTACAATCAATTGCGGTCTCTACCTTCGGAATTGGGGGATATCCCACCGCTCACCGAATGCCTTGTTAACAACAACCGGATTGAACGTATCCCGGAGAGCTTTGCAAAGATAGGACTGAATGCTCAGGTGTATTTTCACGACAACGAGATGCAGGGACCGATTCCGAAAGAATTAATGATTTACTCGTATGATGAATATGGGCGGCATGTGCGCCTCGAACGGAATCGTTTTGTATTTGATGATATTCCTGCTGCGGATGAGTTAAAGTTTAGTGTACGGGACCAGAAGGATGTTCGCCTGAAGAAGCAGCTACTGAATGTGCAGATGGGCGATACCCTTACGCTTGATGTGCGGGAGCTTACGCGACTGGCGCACAGTGGAAATGAGTATTACTGGGTGGAATATCCGGATCATTTAACCAACCTGTATTACGACGAACGGATGGCCGGTATCGAAAATAATCCGGTTAAGACCATCATTATTGACGAACAAACGATTAACAAGAAGTACTACTGCAAGGTTTTCAACCCTGCGAGTCCTTCGTTCTCGTTTGAATACAATGGTTCGACGGTGACTGGCCCCTGTATGTATTCGCTCAATACCGACACAATCGGTTTTCGATTGGCTACGGATGTTGAAATGATAGCAGAGCGCAATCCTGAAAGCTATGTGGTGGCTTCGAC
>JAQUYE010000077.1 GCA_028691965.1 Paludibacter sp.
CAAACTTATCCAATATGACTACCTCGAATGCTATTCGCACGCTTTCGAATTTCGTAAACGAGCATGTAATTGCCATGGACGGACGTAAATTAAAGTTAATTGATGAAGAGCAACTGATCCGGATCAGCAAAATGGGCTAACCAACACAAATGACACAAAATCAGATTGAACAGACATCAGCAAAAGCAATTGAATTCGCTTTAAGCGGACAATTAAAAGAGGCAATCGACACAACCCGCTTACTTGCCGATGAGCTGCAATGGGGAGATATTAACGATCGCCTGACCGACCTGCACGACAATTACCGGCTGATGCTCCAGTATTACCTGCAGGGAGTCGACGACCCGGAACGCAAACGCATTTTCAACAAGCTGGCAGGAAAGCTACTGAACCTCACTATCCTGTTGCGGGAAGAATTAAAAATGAGGAACTTCACCAGCTATGAATACACTCAGAAAAGGTATCTCCCGCATAAATTACATTTCAACAACACAGCCGACCTCTACGACTCGATAAGTTATTATCATCAGAAGAAGCAACTGTATAGTGAAGTTGATCCCACCCTGCATGCTTCGGAAATGCAACGTATTCGTCAGAACTTTGAGCGCTTGTTACCCGATCTGTTTATGATCTACTGGCTGAATACCAGTCTGGGTCATCCCGAAAAAACTGTGTTCCGTAAAATTCTGTTGCCTGAATATCCGGGTATTACCGAAAAATGCCTTATTGTGTCGGCACTTACACTCAACCTATGGCGCATGTTCGATGAGGAGAAGCTGATGATGCTCATCGAAGCCTGCGAACATCCTGAACGCCCCGTTCGTCAACGCGCCCTGGTAGGTCTGTGTTTTGTTATGAGTCGCTATAACGATTATCTGCCCTATTACCCGGCAGTGCGTAATCGTCTGATGCTTTTAGCCGACACAACCAGCGTATTGGAGAACCTCAAAAATATCATCCTGCTTATTGCAGGCAGTTCGGATACCGATCGTATCACCCGCAAGATGCAGGACGAGATACTACCGGAAATGATGAAGATAAGTCCGAAGATTAAAAGCAAACTGGATGCCGAATCGTTGATGAAATCGGAAGATTGGTCGGAAGAAAACCCGGAATGGAACGAACTGCTCGAACAAAGTGGTATCGGAGAGAAACTACAGGAACTCACCGACCTGCAATTAGAAGGTGCGGATGTATACATGAGCACCTTTGCAGTACTAAAGAATTTCCCGTTTTTCAACGAAACTGCCCATTGGTTTCTTCCCTTTGATACTGAATTCAGCTCGGTAGCAGAACTCTTTTCGAACAAAGATCAGAGCCTGATTTCAGCATTCCTTAACAACAGTGTGATCTGTAATTCGGATAAGTATTCATTTGCCCTGAGCGTGATGCAAATGCCTACCAGTCAGCGTGACATGATGAGTCGTTCGTTTAAATCGGAAGCCGACCAGCTTGCCGAGATGACACGGGATGAAAGTATACTGAAACCCGATCTGGCCGACAAGAATATCGCCCGACAATATATTCAGGATTTGTTCCGCTTCTTCCGGCTCCATCCGCAACACAGCGATTTCAACGACATGTTCCACTCATCGCTTAAGATGCACCATTCGGTATTCTTTGATATGCTGGCAGCTTCCAGTGACCTTAAAGAACAACTGGCCGAATTTTATTTTACAAAAAACTTTTACCAGCAGGCTGTGGAACTTTATAACGAACTAATTAAAGGTACGGATCCCTCAGCAGCTATGTATCAGAAGTGTGGTTTTGCATTGCAAAAGCTATCCCGGATTGATGAGGCACTTGAGGCCTACAAAAAAGCAGACATTATTCAGCCTGATGATTTGTGGACGGTGCGGAAAATAGCGTTATGTTATCGCCTGAGAGGGAAGTACGAGCAAGCACTGGAACACTACCGGCATGTGGATTTCCTGAAACCGGGCACTCTAAACACACGAATGCAGATGGCCAAATGCATGATAGCCATGGAAAACTACCAGGATGCGATGCAGGTATATACAACCCTGGAAAAAAGCTATCCCGAAGAATTAAAGCTTTGGAGAGCCATCGGCTGGAATGCCTTCCTAACCGGCAATTTGTTTCAGGCCGAATACTACCTCGAGAAGGTTCTGGCTGTGGCCCCTGATGCTATCGACCTGCTGAATGCCGGTCATATTGCGCTGTGTCTGAACAAACGTACCGAAGCTGTTGAATTCTACCGCAAAACGCTGGCTATGCAGGATCATTCACTGGAGTTCATTGTCCGTCAAATGGAGGCTGATAAGTCACATCTGCTTAAAAACGGCATCAGCGCTGATGACATTCAGCTAATCGTGGATGCCCTGGCTTATTCATTTACCTGAAAAATCCCACTAAAAAAGAAATATGAAGGGATTAGTAATAAAGAATACAGGAAGCTGGTATCAGGTAATTACAGAGGAAGGCAAGCATATTGAATGCAAGATAAAGGGCAATCTCAGGCTACAGGATATCCGTAGCACCAACCCCATAGCGGTAGGCGATCAGGTAGAGTTTAGTGTGGCAAACGATGGAATCGGTATGATATCGGCCATTCACGACCGGCGCAATTACCTTATTCGTAAATCATCCAATTTATCGCGACAAGCGCATATACTTGCAGCCAACCTTGATTTGGCCTTATTGGTGGTAACTATTAACTATCCTGAGACCTCCACAGTCTTTATCGACCGGTTTATTGCTTCGGCCGAAGCTTACTCTATACCTGCAGCATTGGTAATCAACAAAACGGACCTGTACTCAGAAGATGAAATGGCCTATGTACTGGCACTAAAAGATCTCTACGAATACATTGGTTATCCTGTATTTCTTATTTCGGCACTTAACCCCGGCAGCATAGTCGAAGTTGACACTTTTCTTCAGGGAAAGATAACCCTGATATCCGGTAATTCAGGTGTAGGAAAGTCAACCCTGATTAATGCATTGCTACCCGATTCAATGGCACGTACCGGCGAGATATCGTCGTATCACCGAAAAGGAATGCATACAACCACATTCTCGGAAATGTTCCCCTTGAAAGGCGGAGGCTGGCTGATCGACACTCCCGGAATTAAAGGATTCGGCACCGTTGATATGGAAGCAGATGAAATAAGTCATTATTTTAAAGAAATCTTTGTCGAATCAAAAAAGTGCAGATTTGCAAACTGTACCCATATACACGAACCCGGCTGTGCAGTTTTAAAGGCAGTGGAAGAACATCGGATAAGTGACTCCCGTTACCAGAGCTACAAGAGCATACTTTCTGACTTCAACACCGGAAAATACCGATAAAAATTGCATACTCCTTACAAAATACTAGTATTTGGCTGCTATTTACAAAATTATTAATTATATTTGCGGCAAAATAGACAATCTAAAAGCAAATCCTTAAATTCATCCAATATGCCACAGCCACATCGTATCGATCAGTTGGACAAAAAAATACTGCAACTAATTGCTCAGGATGCCCGTATCCCCTTTCTTGAGGTAGCCCGCGAATGCAATGTTTCAGGAGCCGCTATCCACCAACGGATTCAGAAACTTAAAAACACAGGCATTATCAAAGGCTCTGAATTTATCATTGATAATTATAAAGTAGGATATCAGACCTGTGCCTTTATCGGCATCACACTGAACGACAGCAAGGCTTTTGCCCGTGTGGCTGATGAACTGAAGAAAATCCCGGAGATTGTAGAATGTCATTTTTCAACCGGCAAGTATTCCTTGTTTGTAAAAATTTATGCCCGCGACAACCGTCACCTCTTTCAGGTAATCATTGAAAGAATAACCGGCATTCCCGGAATTTCACATACTGAAACTTTCCAGATTTCGCTCGACGAAGTATTCAATCGCCAGCTTTCGGTCTTCGATGCAAGCCCGGTCGACGAAGAAGAGCCTGCTGAATAACTATCCGGCAAGCTCTTTCGACCCTGGTGTGGTAACCACCACAACTAATCTTAATTTATTTTTACATCATTGGAGATCCACCCCGGGCACCTCGTCCGGGACCAGCTCCATCGGGTCTCATTCCGGGACCAAACCGATTACCACGCCCCTGGAAGTCGGCTTCACTCGCTCCTGAAAATTTACGGATCTTGTAGCTGAAACTTACCAGGAAGTAAGAAGTCAGCGTATTATATTTTGTAAACGATACTGAGTTATCGCCAACCGACTGACGAATATTCAGGCGTTGCTGAAGAATATCGTTCCAGCGAACAGATAAGACAGCCTGGTTTTTAAACAGTGTTTTATCAATGGAGGCATTCCACAACCATTCACGTTGATCGAAGCTGGAATATCCCTGACGGTTCGAATAGTTGATATCACTGTTAAGTGTTATATCATAAGGCAATCGAACCACAACATTTCCACGTCCGGTCCAGTCGTATGTCTGCGTAAGAGTTGAACTAAGGTTATTCAGCGAGTTGGAATACCGGAACAATCCCATGACTCCCAATTCTATCACATCGTGCGTGAAGGTCAGGGAGACTTGTTCCTGAGCATTGTAACGACGTGTAAAACTCATGTCTCCGAGTGGAAGCGGTTTTTCATCATCGATAACAATATTATCCAACCCCCTGGAGGTGTACCCATAATTGGTGTTGTACCCCACATTCGAACTGGTATTGAAATGCAGACGTTTTTGGATGAGGGGGGTGTTGTACATTATATTACCATTAAACGAAAAAGGAGTTTGATCGGTATTTACCGTCTGCGTGAATTGCTTACCTGTCAGATCGTAAATTCGGTTGGTAACCAGCTCATCTTTGGAGAAGTTGGCCGAAAGCCAGGTACTAAACGAAGAGAAACGCTTGTCGTTGAATGTGCTGTACATCAACCGGAAGAAATTGGAAAAAGCCGGGTTGAGTGCCGGGTTACCCACTGTCTCCTGCATTTGGTTAGAGTTATTCTTTACCGGCTGCATTTGATTGATAGAGGGTTGACGCGTGTTTCCACGATAGTCGATACGCATGAACTGTTTCTTTCCAAAATTATACTGGAACCGACCGTTTGGTGCAAAGTTAACTACGTTATTACGTACATCTCTTACATCACCGTTACCGTAATACGTTATACTATGTGTTTGCGAAGGCTCTCCCTTGACACCCAGGGTAAGGTTATAATTTTGTTCGGTATGGCGATAATTCAACTCCATGGTTTCCCGAAAGAAGATATTTTTAAAATTATTACTATACTCAGCCACAAAGTTGGTGTAGTCGTCGGGATTCTGGTTGTAGTAAGCGTTCAGATCATCTGAGGCAAATTGATCCTTGATGCTTGTCTGTGTATTCGAACTAAACGCAACAGAAGCTTCCAGCATATTTTTCATATTCCACAAGGGTTCAACAAAGGATACCCGGGCATCCACATTGTACCGATCCGAATTATTAGTAGTGTATTGATTGATAATTGCGGGCCCGGGAGCAATTCGGGATGATGTTTTTGAAGAGAAATTGAAGTTTTCACTTTCACTCTGTGATAAACCGGTAGATACAGTAGCAGTCACACTCCGTCCGCGTTTAGTTGCCGACTTGCGATTGAAGATAACCCTCATGCCTGCCGACAGTGAATTACTAAGTGAGGCATACCGCGACAATCCGTAGCTGGTAGTATCCCCATCCTGCAGGTATTCATAATCGGAGAAGCTATCAGAAGTACCGTAGTTATAGTTAATATTTGGCTGCAGAATAAGGGTCGTAAGACTATCCGGCTTCCATTCTGCTTCAAGACGCATATTCGCCTCATAACTATCGCTGTTGGATAAATTATAGGTCGAATCGTTGAAGACCGAACCACTCAGGTAACTTTCCTTGGTACTACGGGTCTCACTGAAATTGTTAGAATGGTTGAAAGAACCATCCCCTCCGATTTTAAACTTTTCGTTGATTATGGTATTGTTGTTTACCCCCAAATTCTGAGTAGATGTAATACCATTGTTGGCTCCCCAACCACCCCTTCCACGTCGACTTCGTGAAGTATTCACATTGTTTGCACCTGCAATTACAGAGGTTTGCGCATCTCCCTCCATAATATTAATATTAGCATTTACATCATACCTTAAGAGGTCTTCCGAATCAAGTCCGACACCTCCTGCCACACTACCAAACACTCCTTTTCGGCGATTCGAGCGGGTAGTCAGGTTGATGATACGCTCTGTATCCCCGTCTTCAAAACCGGTCAGCAAAGCCATATCCGACTTTTGCTCCAGCACCTGGATTTTATCAATCATTTCAGCAGGTATATTCTTGGTTGCCATCTCGGAATCGCCATCAAAGAATTTCTTGCCATCAACACGGATTTTACTTACTTCCTGTCCATTTACTGTTATCTTGCCATCAGCACTCACTTCAACACCAGGCAAGCGTTTCAAAAGGTCTTCGACAACTGCATTCTCCTGCACTTTAAAAGCAGTAGCGTTGTACTCCAGTGTATCACCCTTTACCACCATCTGTGCAGCTGTACCTTTTACCTCTACCTCCTTCAACAACTTAACATCTTCGTTGAGCTGGATATTCTTTACTATCAAATCGCGACGCTCCATGGTAATAGTCTCACGATGCTCACTATAACCCACTGAACTTACTACCAACAGGTACTTACCCGGACGAATACCCGGCAGTACGAAATATCCTTTGGTATTGGTCTGAGCCCCCTGCACTAAAGCTGAATCGGAGACATTGAGCAATCGAACAGTAACCATTTCGAGTGGCATACCGTTTTTGGCATCAAACACAGTTGATTGTACCGAACGCTGGGCGAGAGCACTCAAGTGGAAAACGAGGAGCAACACAAGAGTATAGAAAATCTTCTTCATAGAATTAATAAGCTGGTGAAACGAAAAACATCCAAGCTATGACTGTAGCATCAGGCAAAGGTTTAAAAGCCACACTGATTTTTTGAAATTTTCATGTACCTTTGCCCTCAGAAGCCAAATACTGCTGCATCATGATTTTAAACTACATCTGGATTGGATTCTTGCTGATAGCATTCGTTATCGCTTGTGTTCAATGGCTCTTTTTTGGAAATCTTACCATCTTTACAGATCTGCTTAACTCGACATTCGATTCGGCAAAAACCGGCTTTGAGATTTCGCTGGGACTTACCGGTGTATTGTCCTTATGGCTGGGCATTATGAAGATTGGTGAGAACGGAGGAGTCATTGCCTTTTTCTCCCGTTTAGTGGCTCCATTCTTCTCCAGGATTTTCCCGGAGATACCCAACAACCACCCTGCCATGGGAAGTATCTTTATGAATATATCGGCCAATATGTTAGGACTTGATAATGCTGCCACCCCTATGGGTCTGAAAGCTATGAAGGAACTACAGGAAATAAATCCCGTAAAGGAGAGAGCCTCCAATCCAATGATTATGTTTCTGGTACTGAATACTTCAGGGCTAACGATAATACCTGTTAGTATTATGGTATACAGGGCTCAGATGGGAGCAGCCAACCCTTCTGATATATTTCTCCCTATCCTGCTGGCCACCTTCTTTTCCACCCTGGTTGGATTTATCTCGGTAGCACTTATTCAAAAGATTAATCTGTTTCAGCGGGCAATCATTTTAACGCTGGGAGGTTTAATGGGAGGCATTCTTGGATTGATGCACCTAATCAGCAAACTTCCCCGGGAAGAAATGGCACTCTGGTCAAATTTTGCAGCAGCTTTCATCCTGATGTCGATTATCGTATCCTTTGTGGTTATGGCCATGGTAAAGAAGGTTAATGTATTCGAATCCTTTATCGAGGGAGCCAAAGAGGGCTTTCAGGTTGCCATAGGAATTATACCCTATATGATAGGTATTTTAGTAGCTATCGGATTATTCCGTGCTTCAGGAGCAATGACCATGATCATCGACGGCATTCGGGCTATGGTTGAGTTCACCGGCATCAATGCTGAGTTCGTCGAAGCCCTGCCTACTGCATTGATGAAGCCCCTTAGTGGGAGCGGAGCGCGGGGGATGATGATAGATGCTATGCAAACCTTTGGTGCCGACTCTTTTGTAGGAAGACTGACCAGTATCATTCAGGGATCTACCGAAACTACCTTTTATGTGCTGGCCGTCTATTTCGGATCCGTTGGAATTAAAAACTCACGTTATGCCTTAGGGTGCGGACTAATAGCTGACTTTGCAGGTATAATTGCAGCGATTGTAATAGGATATTTCTTTTTCTTCTGATAATTAAAATATACAATGATACGATTCTTAAACGAAATGACAGATATGCCCGACATCAACAAAGTCGAGCTAAGCAACTGGATACGACAGGTAGCTTCAACATACGAAAAGACTGTCGGAGAAATAGGCTATCTGTTTTGTGATGACGAAAAGATTCTTGAAGTTAACCGCACCTACCTCCGGCACGATTACTACACCGACATTATCACGTTCGATTATTCAACAGGATCGGTTGTGTCGGGCGATATTTACATTAGTGTCGATACCGTTGCCACCAACGCCCTTCAATACAAGGTAAGTTTCAAGCATGAATTACACCGGGTAATTATACACGGATTGTTACACCTGTGTGGATTTGATGATACTACTCCCGAATTGAGAAAAAGGATGACAGAATTGGAAGATGAAGCGCTCCGGCTTTTAGCTACAGCCAGGTCAACACGATAAGCAAAACAATGCTTATGCAATAATTTGTTAAATTAAACCACTGCAAACCAGTTAATCTTTTTACATTAAAAGATAATCATTACTTTTGTTGCTGTGTTGCGGAATAGTAAATACTTAAACGGGCAGAATACCGTTATTACCTTTTGAAATTAAGAATAAAGCAAAGAATGACGCGATTTTTAAAGGTGAGCCTGATACTGTCGGTATTTTTCCCGGTTTCTATGTTTGCACAGATGATCTATACAACAGAAGCCGGTATTTATGGTGGAGCTTCCTATTTCAGTGGCGATGTTAGCAAAAATGCACTTGAAGGGATGAAAGGAGATGTAGGTTTGACTTTACGGTATGTTTTTAATCAGAGGATTTCACTTCATGCCGATTATCATCAGACCCGGGCTAATGGTGAATTTACCAGCCTGTATCCGGCCGTTTACTCCGAAACCTTAGAGGTGAACAACCCACTGAGATTTCTGGATGTTACGATGGCATTTAACTTCTTTGATTACGGCTATCTGGAACACATAATGTATAGCAGTAATATCACTCCCTATCTGTTTGCAGGTATAGGAGGAGTGTTATTACCAGCTGAAGCAACCGGAAAAGTAAGTGCTACCCTACCCTATGGCATAGGTATAAAGGTAAGACTTAGTCCCCGCTTACACCTGAACGCACAATGGACACAGCGCCTGATGCTGGGTTCGGATCGTGTAGAAGGTCGGGACGAGGCTAATAATCCTTTGCAGTTGAACGGAAGTAACCGTTTTAACAACGACGGTTCCGGGAGTTTAAGCATAGGGATTAGCATCGGTTTAACGCAACGCGATTGTGAATGTCAGAACTATCAGTGAGTATTCTAAAACTATAAAATGTCGTCGAACAAAGAGAAAATTGATTTAGACCACCTACCGGAACACATTGCCATCATCATGGATGGGAATGGCCGTTGGGCAAAAGAAAAGGGTCAAGCCCGTGTGTTCGGCCATAAACATGGTGTCGACTCCGTACGTGCCATTACCGAGGCAGCTGCACGTATAGGTATCCGTTACCTGACACTCTACGCTTTTTCAACTGAAAACTGGGGACGACCGGCAGAGGAAGTAAGTGCCTTAATGGAAATCCTGGTAGATGCTATCGAGCGGGAAACCCCAACCCTGCATAAAAACAATGTAAGATTATTGACTATTGGCGACATCGACCGTCTTCCTACACACACCCAAAAGAAGCTACGTGACTGCATCGCTCAAACTGCTTCCAATACCGGATTAAGTCTGGTGTTAGCATTGAGCTATTCTTCACGATGGGAAATAGGCAATGCAACAAAAAAAATAGCCATCGATGTAAAAGATGGAAAAATTAACCCCGAAGATATTACCGACGACCTGATATCTTCTTATATGACTACCCGCAATATTCCGGACCCGGACTTACTTATCCGAACCAGTGGTGAAATTCGCATCAGCAATTTTCTGTTATGGCAAATCGCCTACTGTGAATTGTATTTTACGGATATTCACTGGCCCGACTTCAGAGAAGAGGAGTTCTACAAGGCACTAATTTCGTACCAGTCACGCAACCGAAGGTTTGGAAAATAAACATTAATGAAGGCTTATACATCTTTTATGCATCATCACTATACGATTCTGATTGTTCTGCTCAGTGTTTTTTCTCAGTATTCACTGGCTCAGGAAACTACTCCGGCCGACACGGTAAACTATAAAGCAATTGATTACGGTAGTGCTCCGCAAAAACTGGAAATTGCCGAGATAACAATTGCTGGCGCCGATAATTACGACGACTTTGTACTTATTGGGTTCTCCGGCCTGGAAGTTGGCGATATTATAACTGTTCCGGGTGAGGCGATTACCGATGTAGTAAAACGTTTCTGGAAACAAGGGCTATTTTCGGATGTGAAGATTTATTATAAAAAGATCGAAGATGGCAAAATCTGGTTGCACATAAAGCTCCGTCAGCGTCCACAGGTATCACAGATCAATTATAACGGATTAAAAAAGGGAGAAATTGACGAACTGAAAGACCGACTTGGAATTGTTGAAGGGAATCAAATCACTCCAAACATTTCCGACCGTGCCGTGAAGGTAATTAAAACTTACCTGGAAGAGAAGGGCTTTATGAATGTTGATGCCAATGTATACCAACGGAACGACCCTGAAAAGGCGGGACATGTTATTGTTGATGTGGAGGTGGATAAAAAAGTAAAGACAAAAGTAGGTAAGATTATTGTCTCCGGAAATAAAGCGCTGTCGTTTAATCAGATCAATAAGGCCATGAAGAAGACCAACGACCGTAACTGGCGTAACTTCTTCAGAACAAAAAAGTTCGTACGTGAAGAATACGAAAAAGATAAACTGGCACTTGTTGAGAAATACAATGAAATCGGTTACCGCGATGCCTATATAACCACCGACAGCGTTGTACAACTGGACGAAAAGAACGTAGCGGTATATCTAACGGTCGATGAAGGCGACAAATACTATTTCAGGGATATTAAGTGGATAGGAAATACAATCTATCCGCACGAATACCTCTCACAGGTATTAAATATAAAGAAAGGGGATGTATATAATTACAAGCACCTCACAGAACGTTTACAAACCAGCGAAGCTGATGCGGTAAGCAAGCTGTACCAGGACAGGGGTTACCTGTTTTCGCAGATTGAACCGGTAGAAGTACTGATAGAAAACGACTCCATCGACTTTGAGATGAGGGTGTATGAAGGGAAACAAGCTACCATCAATCAGATTGAAATTAAAGGGAACACCCGTGTTTACGAGCACGTAGTACGTCGTGAACTTTATACCAAACCGGGGCAGCTTTATAGTCAGTCGGATATTATGCGAACCTACCGCGAACTTGCCGGTATGGGACATTTCGATCCGGAAAAGATCCGCCCTGATGTTCAACCTGACCCGGAAAACGGTACTGTAGATATTGCTTATGAACTTGAAACGAAAGGTAGCGACCAGGTTGAGTTTTCAGCAGGTTGGGGAGCAACCGGAATTGTGGGTACAGTTGGGTTAAAATTCTCTAACTTTGCCATTCAAAACCTTTTCCGCCCCGAAACCTATCGAATAGTGCCGCAGGGAGAAGGTCAAACCTTTTCTATAAACGCCCGTACAAATGGTCAGTCCTATTCCTCGTTCAGTGCATCCTTCCTGGAACCCTGGTTAGGAGGAAAACGTCCGAACTCCTTATCTGCATCGGTATATTATGCTGCACAAACAGGTGTTAGTGATCGCTTTTACGAAAGCATGTCGAACTTCTACGCTAACCCCTATTACAGCGGGTATGGTGGCAGTTATGGCGGATACGGAAGTAGTTATGGTGGATACGGAAGTAGCTATGGTAGTGGTTACAATGATTATAGCAGTGCCTATCAGGCAATGTATCAGAACGAGACAGACCCAAACCGCTACATGCGTACACTGGGTGCTTCAATAGGATATGGTAAGCGAATGAACTGGCCGGATGATTACTTCTCCTTTTATGGTGAATTATCGTATCAACGTTTCATGCTGAGTGACTGGCAATACCTGCCACCACTTACAGATGGTAATTTTAATAATTTCAGTTTAAACCTTACCCTGAGCAGAAACTCAATTTTTAATCCTATTTATACCCGTCGTGGTTCCTCTTTCTCATTAGGATTAAAAATCACACCTCCCTACTCGGCAATCAACGGAAAGGATTATACTGATCTATCGATGACCAGTCAGGAACGTTACAAATGGATTGAATATCATAAATGGTCGTTTACCGGTAAAACCTTCACTCCGCTTACTGTCGACGAAAAATTCATCCTGATGACACGTGTGATGTTTGGTTACCTGGGGCATTACAACAAAGACGCCCGCTCACCCTACGAAACCTACTACATGGGTGGCGACGGTATGTCGGCATATACCTCCTACGGAACAGAATACATAGCTATGCGTGGTTACGAAAGCGGTTCGTTAGTTCCCTGGGATACTCAGCGGGGAACACGTATCGGCTATCTTTACAATAAATTTACTGCTGAACTACGTTATCCTTTATCACTTGA
>JAQUYE010000078.1 GCA_028691965.1 Paludibacter sp.
CCTGAAAGCCTTAACAATGCAAAAGCGGGAACGCTGTGATATAAGTCCCATCAGACCGGCAATTACGATAAACCAGGTCATCACCGGATTCGACTTAACATGACTGTAAGCGATGATAGCTACAAACATAACTTCCAAGAGTCCGAGGTACCCCTGCCATTGTCCCTTGTTCGGACTGGCTGCTAAAAAGGTATAACTCTTACCAGAACTCCATCCCGGTTTGTTTTCCATCTCCCAAATCAGGTATTTTAGTGCCAGCACTACACCAACAAACATGGTCGCTGTAAAAATCAGGGCACCTCCCGATAAAGCCGGAACACCACTGAAAAATGCACCAATCGAACACCCGATCCCAACAGTGGCCCCAATAGCCATCAGCGTACCACCAATAAAACCTTTTATCATTTCACCCTTGGGAGGCACCCGCAATGCAAACTCTTTAGAAAACAAAGCACCTGCAAAGGAACCTAACACAATTAGAATGACTAACATACCGTAGTTACTTTGATTAACAGGTGTAATTGCTGTAGTATTAAATAACCCGGTGATACCAAACAAATTATCTCCTACGTTGGTAAGGCCTCCACTGGCACCCCAGGGACTTTTAATGGCAAACAACAGGATGTTGAGGGTACCGAGGACTATACCTCCTACCCATACCGGCCAGTGCTTTCCAAAAAAAGTGGCGAACAACTCAACCAACGGATTTTTATCTCCAGCTGACATAGTATATCCTCCTATGCTTTTTTAATCAACATGCGATTAACACCACCTTCAAGATCAGTTATCTCCAGGCATTCGTTACCTGTCTTTGTACACCATCCGGGCAGGTCCGACTTGGTACCGGGATCGGTGCCGAATACTTCTAATACTTCACCTGTTTTTAATTCTTTCATTGCTTTTGCAATTTTCATCATCGGCATCGGACACGATAAGCCTTTACAATCTAAGCTTAATTTTACTTCCATGATATTGATTTTTTGTTGTTTTGTTACTGCACAAAGATTGTGATATTTTGCACACACACAATGAAATAATGCGTGATATATTACAATTTCTACTTATATTTGCATCAGTGATGAACATGATACAGATCAATAAATATTCATGTTTTAATCATGAATTCATTCTTTAATACACCTGAAGAACCCATGAAAACAGAACATACCATGAATAGCTGCACACTTAATATTGCAGTTGAAAACAGTTTCCAGAGCTTATCTGATGAAGAAATGCTGTTACTTGAAAACAACCTTGTGGTAGTAAATTACAAGAAGGGTGAAATCTTATGCAAACAAGGCACCCTGGCATCTCACATTATGTATATATGTAGTGGATTAGTTAAAATCTACATGGAAAAGGAAGGGGGAAGTCTGATTCTTAAAGTTCTGCCGGCCGGTAATCTGATTGGATTAACAGCTCTGCTCGACAATAATAATGTATTTCGGTATTCTGCTTATGCCTATCAGGATTGCAAGGTTCGGCTGATTGACATTCGCATTTTCAAACAACTACTCCGTCAAAATATTGAATTTGCCAGTCAGGTAATCAACCTGCTGTGTGAAAACCAGATTCAAACCCAAACCCGATTCTTTGCATTTACACAGAAACAATCGTTTGGCAGAATGGCCGACACACTGATGTGTCTGTCCAACAATATTTTTAAAATGGATGAATTTGAGTTACCTTTGTCGCGTAAAGAATTAGCTGAGTTAACAGGCTTAACCCCGGAAAGCGTTATCCGCATTCTTTCAAAATTTAAAAGTGATAAGGTAATAGGTATAGAAGGTAAAATTTTTACAATCCTGGATAAGGAAAAATTACAACAGATTAGTGAGTATGGATAACTTTATTTTTATTTCAGATAAATTTGACTTAACCGTAATTAAAGAGCACTTACCCCAGGTAATCAGCAGTATTGCTGTATTGGTACTTGCAGCAGCTATACGCATCGTGATACGTAAATTGATAGTTTCTTATGCACGTATGCACGAACAGGCTGATATCCGGATCCATCATGTGAGCAGAGTAACCAATATCTTTGTGAATTTTGCTGCCATTGCCGTTTTAATTGTACTGTGGGGAGTTGACACAAAGAATATATTTTTGACACTTTCGTCTATGTTTGCTGTCATTGGTGTCGCCCTGTTTGCACAATGGTCGGTGCTGAGTAACATTACTTCGGGTGTCATCCTGTTTTTCTCACCGGCCTACCGCATTGGTAATTATATTCGGATATTAGACAAAGATTTACCTGTAGAAGCTAAAATTGAAGACATTTTCGCGTTTTACACTCATCTTCGCACCAAGGAAGGTGAACTTCAGATATTCCCTAATAACTTATTACTACAGAAGGCAATTCAGATTATCGACGAACCCACAGATTCTGATTCCGGCGTTTAATTAGTTAACTTACCTGGTAAGCAGGCGCACACTTACCGGGAAGTGATCAGAAGGATACGCATCGGGTAAATAGCGATGGGTGTGAACCCGGTATTCCACAATAGCTGTGCTGTTGGTAAAAATATAATCAATTCTCGATTGCTCGGAAATGGGTTCGTTACTCACTACCCAATTGGTATAGGTGCCCCGGCTTTCGTCGTGTACGTTCGACGCATGGGTGCGTGCATCTGAAATGTAATTGCTGAGTGTTGAATATACTGCTGTTTCAAAAGGCGACGCGTTAAAGTCGCCCATACAAACCACCAGTTCATCATCGGTTAACTCTTTCATCTTTTCAACAAGCAAAGCAGCACTTCCTGCACGCGCTTCGGTACCCAGGTGATCAAAATGAGCATTGAAAACAAAGAGGTAGTTATCGGTGATGGAATCGTATAAGTGTACCCATATACAGATCCTGTTGAGGGCAGCATCCCAACCCCTGGATACTTTTTCAGGAGTTTCAGAAAGGAAGAAATATCCTTGATTTACACGCCGGAACCGATCCTTCCCATAATAGAGTGCCAGTCGTTCGCCTTCAGTACCTGCCTGGTTGTCGCGCCCAACGGTATATACATCGTACCCTGGCAGCAGGGATGTGAGGTCTTTTTCCTGATCCTCATCAATTAACTCCTGAACGCCAACTACATCGAATCGTCCTGTTTTAATCAATTCAGCTACGGCCGACTTACGATTAGCCCACGATTTTTCGTTTTTATCTGAGCCGGTACGGATTCGCACATTATAAGTGGCTATGGTTAGCGTATCAGCATCAGAATCCAGCTGTTTCTCAGGAGTTGGGTTCGCTTTACAACTAACAATCAATCCGCTTAAGAGCAGTAGAAAGGCGATTTTTTTCATGACTTTATACTCATATTTAAATTATTCAGCGTGAGCAAATGTACTAAAATTTTGCATTTGTATCCGTTGATCCTTAAGTTTTGATTAATTTTGGGGTCTGAATACTAATTCCTGCAAATTAAGTGATCATGTTTACGAACCGAAACTGGTTGTTCATACCGGCCTCTCTCCTCCTGTTGCTGTTTTTTGTAGCAGACCTGGTAAGGGGAAGTATAGATATTCCATTCACAGAATTGTTCTCCATCTTCTCGGGAAATGAGCAGGATTCCATCAACAGGGAGATTGTGCTAAACTACCGACTCCCCAAGGCGATTACTGCTATCATAGCAGGAGCATCCCTTTCGTTGGCCGGCTTAATGATGCAAACTTTGTTCAGAAATCCCCTGGCTGATCCCTACATCCTGGGCGTTAGTTCAGGTGCCGGATTAGGAGTTGCACTTACTATTATGGCTTCATCGCTATTGCCTGCCGTTTTTATAAGTTCTGGCTGGGGAACAGTTCTGGCTGCTGTTATCGGGGCATCAGCCATTTTATTACTTGTAATTCTGGTATCGTTTCGCTTGACGAATACTGTCTCTTTATTAATTGTGGGGATTATGTTCGGAACCATTGCAAGTTCTATTGTAAGTATCATTCAGAACTTTGCTAATCCGGATGCTATTAAGTTGTATGTGGTGTGGACCTTCGGCAGTCTGAGTGCTGTGAATTGGGATAGTTTACGGGTACTGGTACCGGTTTTTAGTATCGGCACACTACTTGCCTTTTTATTGCATAAGAAATCCGACGGTTTACTGTTGGGCGAAAATTATGCCCGTGGATTAGGAATCAACATTCGGACTACCCGTATTTTAATGGTCATTTCAACCGGCTTACTTGCCGGAAGTGTGACTGCTTTTACAGGTCCCATCGCTTTTGTAGGGGTTGCTATTCCTCATATTGCCCGTGGATTATTTAAAACCTCTGCCCATAAAATTTTGATGCCGGCATCCTTCCTTTTAGGGGGTATTTTAATTTTGCTTTGTGATATTATCTCTCAGATTCCTGAATACACACTTCCTATCAATACCATTAGTGCCCTGTTTGGTGCTCCGGTTATATTATGGATTATTCTAAAAAGAAGATAAGATGACAACAAGGGAACGATACACTAATATTATAGCATGGTTTGAAGAACATGTGCCGGTAGCCGAAACTGAATTGCATCATGAAGATCCTTTTCAATTATTGGTTGCCGTGATACTATCAGCACAATGCACCGACAAACGGGTTAACATGGTAACTCCGGCCCTGTTTGATGCTTTCCCTACTGCTGAGGTAATGGCTGAAGCTTCACCAGAGCTTATTTTCGACTATATTAAATCCATTTCGTATCCCAACAATAAGGCAAAACACCTTGCCGGAATGGCTCGAAAATTAAGGGATGAGTTTGGAGGAGTAGTACCCGAATCAATCGATGATTTACAGAAACTGCCGGGGGTAGGTCGCAAAACTGCCAATGTAATTGCTTCGGTTATTTATAATAAACCAGCGATGGCTGTCGATACGCATGTGTTCAGAGTAGCCGACCGCTTAGGACTTACTACACGTTCCAAAACGCCTTTACAGACTGAATTAACGCTCGTGAAGTACATTCCCGAACACCTGATACCCCGTGCACACCACTGGCTTATACTGCATGGCAGGTACATTTGCCAGGCACGCAAACCCTTGTGTGAACAATGCGGTTTAAGTCCCTGGTGCAGGATGTACCAACGACAAAACAAACTACCTGCCAATCAATAAGCAATATCATAAAAAAAACTCCGGAAAGTCGTTCAACTTTTCCGGAGTTTTTTAGTATATGAATCAGATGGTATTACATCATACCGCCCATTCCCCCGCCCATCGGCATTGGAGGAGCCGGGTTTTCTTCTTTTTTATCGGTAATCACACATTCTGTTGTAAGGAACATGCCTGCAATTGAAGCTGCATTCTCAAGAGCCACACGTGTCACTTTTGCAGGATCTACAACACCAGCTGCAAGCAGATTTTCGTAGGTATCAGTGCGGGCATTATAACCAAAGTCACCTTTTCCTTCACGAACCTTCTGTACAATAACGGCACCTTCTTTACCTGCGTTTGCAACAATCTGACGAAGTGGTTCTTCGATAGCACGTTTAACAATTTCTACTCCGGTAGCTTCATCATCATTCTCGGTAACAATATTGCTCAATGAATCAATTGCACGTAAATAAGCAACTCCACCTCCCGGAACGATACCTTCTTCAATAGCTGCACGGGTTGCACTAAGGGCATCATCCACACGGTCTTTCTTTTCCTTCATCTCTACTTCAGAAGCAGCACCGATGAACAGAACGGCAACACCACCAGCCAGTTTAGCAAGGCGTTCCTGTAATTTTTCACGATCGTAATCGGAAGTAGTAGTTGCAATCTGCGACTTGATTTGTGCCACACGTTGCGCAATGGTTTCCTTATCACCGGCACCATTCACGATTACCGTGTTATCTTTGTTGATAGTCACCTTTTCGGCAGTACCTAACATTTCAAGTGTAGCTTTGTCGAGCGTCAGACCTTTCTCCTCAGAGATCACTATACCACCGGTAAGAATGGCTATATCTTCCAGCATTTCCTTACGACGATCTCCAAATCCAGGAGCTTTCACTGCAGCAATCTTTAAAGAAGCACGCAGGCGATTCACCACCAGAGTTGTTAAGGCTTCTGACTCAACATCTTCAGCAATGATAAGGAACGGACGACCTGATTGTACAGCAGGCTCTAATACAGGAAGTAACTCTTTGAGGTTACTGATTTTCTTGTCGTAAATCAGAATATAGGGTTTCTCCATTTCCACTTCCATCTTTTCAGTGTTCGTTACGAAATAAGGAGAGATATATCCCCGGTCGAACTGCATACCTTCCACCACATCAATATGTGTGTCAGTACCTTTCGCCTCTTCGATGGTAATAACACCATCTTTGGTTACTGTGCGCATAGCATCGGCAATAAGTTTTCCGATGGTAGCATCGTTATTGGCTGATACAGTCGCAACCTGTTCGATCTTGTTATAATCATCGCCGACTGAAACCGATTGAGCAGCAAGACTTTTTACGACTTCGATCACAGCTTTATCGATACCGCGTTTAAGATCCATCGGGTTTGCACCGGCAGTAACGTTTTTCAACCCTACACTAACGATAGATTGTGCGAGAACAGTAGCAGTTGTAGTTCCGTCACCTGCGTCATCACCGGTTTTAGAAGCTACTTCCTTCACCAACTGAGCTCCCAGGTTCTGGAAGGCATCTTCCAACTCAATTTCTTTAGCAACTGTCACACCATCCTTGGTGATATGAGGAGCACCAAACTTCTTTTCCAGAATAACATTGCGTCCTTTAGGACCTAATGTAACCTTTACCGCATTCGCTAAGGCATCAACTCCTTTTTTAAGTTCGTCGCGCGCGTCGATATTGAATAAAATTTCTTTTGCCATACTATTCTTACAGATTAAATAATTGCTAAAATATCAGATTGTTTCATTATAAGGTACTTTTCACCTTCCCATTCCAGTTCGGTTCCGGCATACTTACCATATAATACAGTATTACCTACCGCTACAACCATGGTTTCATCCTTCGTTCCGGTACCTACTGCCAGTACTTCTCCCTTTAGTGGTTTTTCTTTTGCCGAATCCGGAATAATGATTCCGCTAATGGTCTTCTCTTCTGCCGGAGCTGGTTTAATCAGCACACGGTCAGCCAATGGTTTAATAGTCATAATGATTCAATATTTAAAAAGTTAATGATAATTTTTGTTTTGTCGGGATTAGCGGAATCAGAATTTATGCCAAATGCTAATCCTGTTGCATTTGGCAGCAATTCACGGTAGATGACAGCAAGAGGCACTGCCAAGCTGTCAGTTTGCTGTTGCGGTACGACAAAGGTACGTCAGTTTGTACACATCGTACAAAACTAAGGAGGGGGTTCTGCTACACAGTTGCCAGCGAAGAAAGGGTTTGAGTATCCGACCCGCAAGGGAGACTAATCTGACCAGGTTCTTTTGCTGAAGTTGCAGGTAACTATGAAGTAGTTTTGATTCTTTTTCAAGATAGGGATACTTACCCGTCGTGTATAAACGATACAGATTAACTACACTTTCTTCCGTTTTTCTGATAAACGTAAGGTTATCGTCCAGGCCCTGGTGTAAGAGTGTATTATCTATTCTGAAAAAAGTATATCCGGCTTCGTGCAATGAATGACCAAATACTGTATCTTCATGCCCGTAACCATCAATGCTTTCGTCAAATTTCAGTTGGCTGAAAATATCCTTCGTTATAAGAAAATTAAAGGTGGCAAAATTGGAATACTTATCTTCCCTGTTGTGATAAAGCAGGTTGGCTTCCCGTTTGCGACCATAGGTGAGGCGCAGACTGTAACGGGGATCGTTTATTGATTCATCATAAGCTGTGCCTCCAATTACTACAACCGATTGTTCACGAAAGAAGTTTGCATAGCGTTGCAGGTAATCATCGTGTTGAACAATAGCATCGCAATCCATAAAGATCAGGTAATAAAAGCGGGCTTCTTCTGCTAATCGATTCCGTGCAGCTGATCTACCGATATTTGAAGAAAGTTGAATATACTTACAGCCTTGTAAGGTATCCAACTTTCTGTTTTCCTCTACCCATTCAACTGATCCGTCTTCCAGAATAATTATTTCAAAATCGAGCGATAACTCTTTTGCCTGGCGATGTAATTCAATGACCAGTTCAGTAACGTTATAATTATAGGTAGGAATCAGGACTGAATACATCAGTATTTCTTTACATCATCGATTGAAATTCCAAATGCAGCAATACCCGGTATAAAATACTCAACCGCAGTATCAACACTGTAGTTTTTAGCCAGGCGTACCATTTTTACTCCTGTACGATAGGTTGGATGCTGTTCGAAATCACTTTCGGTAAGTCCCACAGGCGCTCTGTAGGCCCAGTAAACCTTGTTTGAATAATGATCAATTGCTATATCGGTAATAAACAGGCCGGGACTATCCATTGGTGCATCGTCGATTCGTACCGGATTGTTACCACTCAGGTTCGCAACCCAGAAACCGATCTTATCGGCAGGAGCAGTTACAGCAAAGTAGATTTTCTGATTAAGGTGGTCAATTGCAAACGAGCGGATCGAGAAATCGGTAAGAATTGCACCTGAAGCCGGAGCTGTTCCTTTACCATTCAGGTTGGAAGTCAGAATATCCTGATTGGTAAAACGATAAATACCTTTACCACCCGTACCCTTACTCCAGAAATATACAAAATCATATTCGTAGAATCCGGTATTCATACCCACATCATCCAGTCCATTTCCAAAATATCCAAGTCGATCGGGCTTTACTAAATAATAAGGCAGAGATGTCTGAGCATCAACACTCCCTTTCCATTCCAAAGCGCCTATCGGTCCGCCGGAAAGCGGATGGCGGTATACCAATCGACTTAAGTCGGTCCAATAAAGATAGGTATTATCCACATATCCCGAAGCAAATCCGTTTGCAGCACCGGATGTTCGGTTGTGCACCCATTCGATAGTACTATTGTCGGACATGTTGACACTAACAATACTACCATCACCGGGCAAAGCTTCCAGGGTCATACTATCACCAACTTTTGATCCAAGGTTAAACATATACAACTGGTTGTTTATGGCCTGAATAGTAAAAGGATTTTTGCCGGTTGTATAAGAAGTAGTCGTATACTCCTCAACCCCACGCAGGAATATTCGCTGGCGGTATACCTTTCCGTCGGCACCTGCAACAACAAGACTGCGGGAGGGGATATTCTGAACCGTAAAACTCGTTTCTACTGAATAGCTGGAATCTCCAAGCTGAATATTCAATTTAACCGTTTCAGTTACCGAATGCTTGTTAAAAAATACCTGCAGACTGGCCTGATCAGATTTACCATCAATAATTAATTCGCTGACTGCATTCTCCGAAAACTCCCATTCGTAGGTAGCTTCGTATCCATACGGATTATATGCCAATACCGAGAAAGTAATGTCTTCGTAGTAATTGACAGTTTCAGCAGATAGTAATATTGACGGAATGGTATCGTAGATAGTAATTTGTTTAGTTACTATATAATTATCATTGGAGTCAGCCCTTAATGTTATATCATACACTCCCGGTTTGCGATAGGTATAAGTCGGGGATTTAGCGACAGAGCTGCCTCCGTCACCGAAAGTCCAGTTCCATACTTCACCCGATTCCGTAAGATTTGTAAATGTAATTTTCTGACCGGCTTTGGGGGCCTCCGGACTAAAAGAAAAGTCTGGCTCAATAGGTGTTGAACAGCTAACTATCAAAAAAAAGACCAATGCCAGAACCAGAAATCGGGATAAAGTTTGCTTCATAAACTAGTACTAAATCAATCGTTGAATTTAAAGTTGCAAATATAAACATTTCTAAACGAAGACGCCTGGAGCAGTGACGCTAAATATGTTAATTTTTAATATAATGATTAACGACGAATACTTATGGCACTAATTTTTGTAATTTTGCAAAAATTTTCACCCCCTTCATTTACATGTCTACTCTTCCACCAAACAAATTAAGTACAGAGAAAATAGGAAAACTAATCTGGGAGTATTCTGTACCTTCAATTGTTGGAATGGTTGTTATGTCGGTCTACAATATAGTGGACCGTATATTTATCGGACAGGGAGTCGGGGCATTGGCAATCTCGGGGCTAGCTCTCACCTTCCCTTTTATGATACTGCTTCAGGCTTTTGGAATGCTTATCGGAGCCGGTGCTTCGTCACGCATTTCTATTAATCTTGGAGAAGGTAAAACAGAACGTGCTGAAAAGGTACTCGGGAATGCCATGACCTTAACAATTATTATTTCGGGAGCTGTAGCATTGACAGCCTTTTTGATGATGGACTATCTGCTTCAGCTTTTCGGAGGTACCGAGCAGACCATTAGCTATGCACGTGACTATATGCAGATAATCATACCGGGGACCATCCTGTCTGCCATCCTGTTCGGTTTTAATAATATCATGAGGGCTTCGGGCTTTCCGCGTAAAGCAATGTACACCATGATGATAGGTGCTGCTGTTAATCTGGTGCTGGACCCTTTGTTTATTTTTGTATTCAAGTGGGGAATTCAGGGTGCCGCCATTGCAACAGTGATCTCCTTTGCAGTAGGATCCTGGTGGGTGCTTGCACACTTTACCTTACCTGTATCTCATATAAAGTTTCGCAAACACAATTTCAAACTGAATAAAGAAATAGTGATTTCCATTATCAACATTGGAATGTCGCCTTTTAGTATGCAGATTGCCACCAGCATTGTGGTAATACTGATAAACAGCACTTTACTGCATTACGGAGGGGATCTGGCAATAGGTGCTTACGGAATCGTTAATAGTCTTGCTACACTTGTTATAATGGTGGTTTTAGGTCTGAACCAGGGAACGCAACCCATTGTAGGATTTAATTATGGTGCTAAACTTTACGACAGAATGTTCCGTACTGTTAAATTAGCCATCATCATTGGCACCCTTCTGACAACTACGGGTTTCTTACTGGGGATGTTTCTATCAGATGTTTCAGTAGGGATGTTTACAACTGACGACGAACTTACAGCTATTGCTGCTAATGCCTTACGAATTTCTATCTTTCTGTTTCCGGTAGTAGGTTTTCAGATTGTGATCAGCAATTTCTTTCAGTCAATCGGGAAAGCCAAGCTATCCATTTTTCTAAGTCTGACACGACAGTTTATCTTCCTGATTCCTGCTATATTGATATTGCCTCCTATCTTCGGACTGAATGGAGCATGGGCAGCACTGCCAGTCAGTGATGCGTTGGCAACACTGACTGCGGCTTATACTTTTTATCGTTTTTACAAGAATTTTAAACGGCTTTAAAGCTCATATCAAGACTTTTAACCGAATGTGTCAATGCTCCCACGGATATATAATCCACTCCACATTCGGCATAGTCGCGTAAAGTAGTGAAGGTTATTCCACCTGAAGATTCAGTTTCAACTCTACCGGCTATCAATTCAACTGCCTTACGGGTAGCATCTATCGAGAAGTTATCCAGCATAATTCGATCCACTTCACCGATGGCAAGCACCTGATTCAGTTCATCAAAATTGCGTACTTCAATCTCGATTTTAAGATCTTTACCCTTGTTCTTACAATACTCTTTGGCACGTTGAATCGCTTTATCAATTCCACCCGCAAAATCAACATGATTATCTTTTAACAGAATCATGTCGTATAACCCGATACGATGGTTTACACCACCACCGATTCTGACAGCTTCCTTTTCAAGTAAACGTAAACCGGGCGTTGTCTTTCGTGTGTCGAGCACTCTGGTTTTTGTTCCTTCTAACTGACGAACATATTCACGGGTACGGGTGGCAACACCACTCATCCGTTGCATTATATTAAGCATCAGTCTTTCAGTTTGAAGAAGAGATTGTATTTTACCTTCTACTACAAAAGCCACATCTCCGGGTTTTACCTCAGTGCCATCTTCAATGAAGAGTTCCATCTTAAGTTCAGGATCAAAAGCATTGAAAATTCGACGGGCAACTTCAACACCTGCCAACACTCCTTTTTCTTTTACTATTAATTGTGATTTACCGGTAGCCGAAGCAGGAATACAGGATAAAGTTGTGTGGTCACCATCGCCGATATCTTCAGCAAACCACAATGGAATTAGTTGATCTAAATAATCAGTCATTGGATGATTCTATACGTAATTGTTGAATTAAATGTTTGTTGTTGGGTGCACGACGAACCAGCACATACACCCGGTAGGTTGAAATGCCGGAAGTAACAGAACAAATTAAAAAGGATGAGTTTTCCTTTGATCCCTTGTGTAGTACCTTGAAAGCGGCTACTTTATTTTTCCTGAAAAAGTCGGTAACAATACTGCCGGCCTGTTTTTTACTGTATACGTCGTTAGTTGTGCCAATTACAAGTTCTATATTGTCGTTAAAGTAGGAAGATAATGTTTCACCATCACCTTTCGCTAAAGCAGAGCTGATAGCACTATCAATATCAGTCTGCGCCTGGAGTGACCAAACTGAAAAGAAAAGAACAAAAAGGGTGGATACTAATTTCATATCTCAGATGTTTAAAAGTTCACAAATCATTAACACTGGTAGTTAATTTTAAATTTAAAAATCCCATATTTGCATTTCTATCCTTTGTACTGCAAAAATACGGTATTTATTTTGCAGAAAAAAATTATTCATAGTATAATGCACTAATAGGGGTGTTTAGATACCGTTTAATTACAGTCTTAAGCAAACAGCAGACCACAATTCGTTAATTAAGTTGTCAGGTAATGAAAATCACA
>JAQUYE010000008.1 GCA_028691965.1 Paludibacter sp.
ATCCTTAGTCGTGGGCTTAAGAGTCGTTAGCGATGCCCCGTTAACTACAAATAATCTGTTGGTGAGCAAGGCCTCTATAGTTGTAAAATCCAGACTAATACCGAATTGATCGCTAAACTGTGAATACGTACCGGTGTACACAATCTTTCGCATTTTATCAACCACCAAAAAACTTTCTTTTGTGAAGCGTGCTACAAACATTTCAATGCCAAAGAAGGGTTGTACTGAAATATGTATAACCGAATCACGGATAAAGCGACCTGTAGCAGGACTTGAATAGGATTGTCCTCCACTCATAGCCACTGTCAGATTCATCCTTTTTATATCCAGACTGGTAAAGTCCGGTTGAGCAGCCATCGCCAGTTCAGGTATTCTGCGGTTGTCGGCTGATACCTGTCCCGCATCTGTTACTGTTTTCGACGATTTACACCCGGTCATTACCATACCTATTATTATGATAATGCTAAGATAAGTATTTATTCTCTTTTCCATCCCCTGTTTTCGATTTTAAGCTTCAGTTCTTCTGTACGGATTCCGGTCTCCCAGGCTTTCTGCCAGTTTTCAATAGCCTTCTCATCATTTGTACGGGTCATCCACAAAATATCACCGTAATGTTCCAGGTAAACTCCCTTATCCTGATTATCTTTTAAATAGGAGATAGCCCTTTCGATGTAGAATTTTGCCAACGAGTAATTACCCTGCTGGTAAAAAATCCATGCATAGGTATCGAGATAAGTGCTGTTGCGCGGCTCTTTCTCAATGGTGCGTGCACTCATTCGTTCTGCCTTTGCAAGATCCGATTTGTCGATTGAAAGATTGTATGCATAATTGTTGAGTACCCCGATATTGTCAGGGTTCAGACTGAGTGCCTCCTCATAGGCCTTGTATGCTTCCTCTTTTTGTTTCAGTTGGATATGCAATTCAGCAACATGAGCATAGAAGTCGCTCTTCAAAACCACCTGTTCTCCCTCTTTAAACAGTGCAAAGGCCTGATGGTGTGTCTCCAGCGCTTTTTCCGGTTTCCCTGCCAGGTCGAGCGAGATGGCTTTAAAGTAATAGGCACGAAGATTATTATCCATGGCCGTAATTGCCCGGTCGGCAATTTCAATTACCTTCTCATAGTCCTGTTTGCTGAAATGAACCTGCATGATACTAAACCATACCGACTCTTTGGTCGGGTTAATGGCCAGAATAGACTCATACACGTCAAGCGCTTCCAAATCACGTTTCTGATGTTGAAGGTAAGCAGCATAGTACTCATGTACCCGTTCGTCCAGCGGGTAATATTCGATTAATAATTTGAAAAGATTTTCGGTGTCCTCCAGTTTGCTGTCGGCTTTTAACAGGTTCTCAATATGCTGTCCGATAATTTCAATTTTTGTCTCTATCTCCAGTTGGTTGTTTTTCAAGGCCTCAATGATGTACTCCATCGAGCGTTCACGATCGCCGGTCGAATTATAATATTCCGACATGGATATCTGAGCATACGGATTCCGGGGTTCATCTGCAAGTACGTTCTGATAAATTTCAAGCGCTTTTTCCGGTTGACGAAGCTGCATTAGGAAATCGCCTTTTAGCACCTTGAAACGATTCTCATAGGGATATTTCTGTATCAATTTGTCGATTTCTGCAGTTGCCTTACGGGGCTGATTCAGAATCAGGTTCAGTCGCATCTTATCAAACGAGATTCGTTCGTTTACACCCACTATCGACTCCAGTTGATCGTAGAGTTTAAGTGCTTCCTCGTACTTTTCGCTTTGCTGGTACATCGGGATGAGCAGGTTGTAAACCTCTTCCTTTAGGGGGTTTTTCTTATGTAGTTGCTCTGCTAAGGTCAGGGCCTCCTGATTCCTGGAGTTACGAAGGTATAACCGAATCATCTGCATGTTGAACCACCAGTTGTCAGGGTCCTGATGCAGGGCTTTTTGCATCGTGAGTATCGACTCCTCCTTGTTGTCGAGCTGCGACTGCAACTGAGCTATCTCGGCCAGCAAGCCGGCATCCAGCGAGTCGAGGCTCAGACTTTTACCCAGTGAGTCGAGAGCCTGTTGATACTGTCCCTCTTCTTTCAGACGAAGTCCTTCGTAAAAATAATAATCAAATGAACGTTGATCATCTTCCGACAAAATAATCTGATTTGCCGGTACGGTTGCTTTCTCCGATAGACGGGAGGAGGTGCTGCACGAAAAAAAGGTTAATGCACTAAAACCTAAAATTATTAATCGAATACTCATAAGCCTGTGTGTCCGAAGCCACCCGCTCCGCGATCGGTCTCGCTCAATGTTTCTACTTCTTCCCATTGTGCTTGTTCATAGGAAGCTACCACCATTTGACAAATGCGTTCGCCATCTTCAATTATACATTCTTCAGATGACAAGTTAATTACAATTACACAAATCTCACCCCGATAGTCCGCATCAATGGTGCCGGGAGAGTTTAATACAGTTAGTCCCTTTTTAAGGGCTAATCCGCTGCGCGGACGAATCTGTGCTTCATATCCTTCGGGCAGTTCGATAAACAGGCCGGTAGGGATTAGTGAACGCTCCAGTGGCTTGAGTATGACAGGTTTATCCAGATTGGAACGAATGTCCATTCCGGCTGAATGTATAGTAGCGTAGGCGGGCAAAGAATGCTTTGACCGGTTCACTATTTTGATTTTCATATGCAGTTTTGATTTTAGTACAGCAATTACAAAAATACGCTTTTTTCCTGTGATTAAGCTATAAAAAAGGCTGTAAAATAATTATTTTCTTTAATTAGGGAAAAATTTCTTTAATTCTTTTGTATTCTTGCAAAATAGTTGTACTTTTGTATCGCCTTAAGAAGCACTTTTTTTTGATAGAAACAAAAACAATATATAATTTAATTTTTATTCAAATGGCAAAACTGGATTTAAGCAAGTACGGCATTTCGGGTGATATCGAAATCCTGCACAATCCTTCTTATGAGGAACTCTTTCAGGCAGAAATGGACCCCGCAAACGAGGGTTTTGAAAGAGGAGTATTAACCAATACCGGAGCAGTAGCTGTTGATACAGGTGTGTTTACCGGACGTTCACCCAAAGATAAGTTTATCGTTTTGGACGACGTTACCCGCGACACCATGTGGTGGGATGGTACCATTAACCGTCCGACTACTCCTGAAGTATTCGATCATTGCAAGGGTCTGGTAACCAAGCAGCTTTCAACAGCAAAGAAACTGTATGTTGTGGATACTTTCTGTGGAACCAACGAAGATACCCGTATGAAGGTTCGGTTTATCATGGAAGTAGCATGGCAGGCTCACTTTGTAACAAATATGTTTATCCGTCCGTCTCATTACGAACTGGCTAACTACGGTGAACCTGATTTCGTGTGTCTGAATGGATCGAAAACAACTAATCCTAACTGGAAAGAACAAGGGTTAAACTCTGAAGTGTTTACCTTGTTTGACCTTACCCGTAAAATGCAGGTTATCGGCGGTACCTGGTATGGTGGTGAAATGAAGAAGGGTATTTTTGCTCTTATGAACTACTACCTGCCATTGAAGGGTATTGCTTCCATGCACTGTTCAGCTAACGTTGGTGCTGAAGGTGATGTTGCAGTTTTCTTCGGACTTTCAGGTACTGGTAAGACTACTCTTTCAGCCGACCCGAAACGTTTCCTTATTGGTGACGATGAGCATGGTTGGGATGATCATGGTGTATTTAACTACGAAGGTGGTTGCTACGCTAAAGTTATTGATCTAAGCAAGGAAAACGAACCTGATATCTGGAGAGCTATCAAACGTGACGCCCTTCTCGAAAACGTAACTGTTAAAGAAGACGGTACCCCTGATTATTCGAAAGAAGCTTCGAAGACTGAAAACACTCGTGTTTCTTATCCTATTCACCACATCAGCAAGATCGTTCTTCCTTCACGTGCGGGTCATGCTAACAAAATCATTTATCTTTCTGCCGATGCATTCGGAGTATTGCCTCCTGTATCCATCCTGGATGATAAATCAGCTCAGTACCACTTCCTCTGCGGTTATACTTCCAAGTTAGCCGGAACAGAGCGCGGTATTACTGCTCCTCAGATGTCGTTCTCTCCTGCTTTCGGTGAGGCATTCCTTACACTTCACCCAACTATGTACGCTCAGCGTCTGGTTGAGAAGATGGAACAACATGGTGCTAAGGCTTACCTGGTAAACACCGGATGGAACGGTTCAGGCAAACGTATCTCTATTAAAGATACCCGTGCCATTATCGATGCTATCATTGATGGCTCTATCGAAAATGCAGAAACAGTTCATATTCCTGTGTTGAACCTGGTTGCTCCTAAAGCGCTGAACAACGTTTCAGAAGGCATCCTGGATCCTCGTGATACCTATCCTACTGCTGCTGAATGGGAAGTTAAAGCTCGTCAGCTGGCTGAAAAGTACATCGAGAACTTCGAACAGTATTGTGACAATGAGGCTGCTGTAGCGCTTAAAGTTGCCGGACCTCAGCTCTAATATGATTTGTTTTTTACCAGATAAAAAGAGAGGCTTCCTTATTGGGAAGCCTCTTTTGTTTTATCTTATTTTATCAAAATGCCGGTCAAAAAACAGTAGCTGATATTGTATGGCATTGGTCCAATACTCCCAGTTGTGAACCCCGGGACGAATGGTATAATCATGATCTATCTTCAGTTCACGAAGTTTTTTGTGGAATCGCTCGTTGGCATCATACAGAAAATCATCCACACCACATTCAACAGCCAGATTTAGTTCGCCATTCTTTAATGTCTCTGCCAGGTAAAAGGCCGATCGATTTTTCCAGAGCTCATCATTTTCTTCTTTAGAACCCAGTCGCTTGCTGAGATCCAGGTTGCGATCCAGACTGTAAATGTCAGTAACCCCACTCATACTGCCGGCATGGGCGTAAATGTTTTTATTGCGCATCGACAACACCAACGCTCCGTGGCCACCCATGCTTAATCCGGTGATAGCCCTTCCTTCCCGTTGTTGAATCGTCGAAAAGTTCTTTTCTACATATTCTCTCAGTTCTTTGGTAATGTAGGTCTCGTACTGAAACTTTGGGTCGATGGGACTATCGACATACCAACTGCTGAAAGCGCCATCGGGACAAACAATGATTATCTCATGTTGACTGGCGAGGTCTTTAATCGAGGGAACTGTTCGTACCCATTTTGAATAATTATCACTGTAACCGTGCAATAAATACACTACCGGATACTTTTTTGATGAAGTGTAATCTTCAGGTAATATGATAACCGACTTAACATCTTTCTGCATGGATGGCGAAAAAATTGTTAAGGTATCAACGATGGCCTGCGGGAATACCGGAGCCAGCAACATTAAAAACAGGGGCAGGAGAATGAACTTTTTCATATATTGATTCGATTTTGTTGCTGCAAAGATAATAGCTTTCAAACTACCTGCACTATCAGTTAGTAATTTAAGTGCTGTTTTTCAGTTTCAACCGGTATTTTCTATTCCCGTCATTATTTTGTATTTTTGCAGACTAATCTCAGTTAATGCTTGTCCTTTTCAATGAAATCGAACTGCTTAACCGATTGATCCAAAGAACTGTCACCAAAGCATGGAAGAAGATTTTGATATTAGGAATAACCGTACAGGCGAGAAAGAATTTGAAAACGTTCTCCGCCCCTTATCCTTTGCCGACTTTAAAGGGCAGGCTAAGATTGTCGAAAATCTGAAGATCTTCGTTAAGGCTGCACGCATGCGTGGTGAGTCGCTTGACCATGTGTTGCTTCACGGACCTCCGGGCCTGGGCAAAACTACCTTGTCGGCGATTATTGCCAACGAACTTAATGTAGGCTTTAAAATCACCTCCGGACCGGTTCTCGATAAGCCGGGCGATCTGGCAGGATTGCTTACAAGTCTGGAAGTCAATGATGTCCTGTTTATCGACGAGATTCACCGACTGAGCCCTATCGTTGAAGAATACCTGTATTCAGCAATGGAGGATTACCGTATCGATATAATGATTGATAAAGGTCCTTCAGCCCGTTCTATTCAATTGGACCTGAACCCTTTTACCCTCATAGGGGCTACCACCAGGAGTGGTTTGCTGACGGCTCCCTTACGTGCAAGGTTCGGTATAAATTCGCATTTTGAGTATTACGACCTTTCGGTGATTACGGGAATTATTAAGCGTTCAGCCGGACTGCTGCAGGTTCCTATCGAACCCGATGCTGCAACCGAAATAGCCGGTCGAAGCCGGGGAACCCCGCGTATTGCCAACGCCCTTTTGCGTAGGGTACGCGATTTTGCTCAGGTAAAGGGTACGGGTGTTATCGATCATCCGATAGCCTGTTACGCACTCGAAGCTCTTAACATCGATAAGTATGGTCTTGACGAAATCGATAACAAGATTCTCACTACCATTATCGATAAATTCAGAGGGGGACCGGTTGGCCTGACCACCATTGCAACTGCCCTGGGCGAAGACCCTGGTACGCTCGAAGAGGTTTACGAACCCTTCCTGATAAAAGAGGGTTTTATGAAACGAACTCCCCGTGGCAGGGAAGCAACTGAATTGGCATACAAACATTTAGGAAAGATAAAATACGGAGAAACCGGAACATTGTTTTGAAAATTTATGGAACATAAACTATCCATCTATAACACACTGAGTCGTAAAAAGGAGTTATTTACTCCCCTGCACGAACCTAAAGTCGGCATGTATGTCTGTGGCCCTACTGTATACGGCGATCCACACCTTGGTCATGCTCGCCCTGCTATTACCTTCGATATCCTGTTCCGTTACCTGAACTACCTGGGCTATAAAGTACGCTATGTACGTAATATAACCGATGTTGGTCACCTCGAAAATGATGCCGACGAAGGCGAAGATAAAATAGCCAAAAAGGCCCGACTGGATCAGATCGAGCCGATGGAAGTGGTTCAGTACTACGTAAATCGCTATCATAGCGCCATGGATGCACTCAATGTGCTGCCCCCGAGTATTGAACCTCATGCCTCCGGACATATTATGGAACAGATTGAGTTTACCCAGCGCATTCTCGATGCCGGATATGCCTACGAAAGTGAAGGTTCGGTTTACTTCGATGTGGTAAAGTATAACAAGGATTATAAGTACGGTAAACTCTCGGGACGCAATATCGAGGAAATGCTCGAAACCACCCGCACGCTCGACGGACAGTCGGAAAAGCGACGGAGTGTTGATTTTGCACTGTGGAAAAAAGCTTCTCCCGAACATATAATGCGCTGGCAGGCACCCTGGAGTATGGGCTTTCCCGGATGGCACATGGAATGCTCGGCGATGGGTACCAAGTACCTGGGCGATGAGTTTGATATCCATGGGGGGGGGATGGATCTCATGTTCCCTCACCACGAATGCGAGATAGCTCAGTCGTGTGCAGCCCTGGGCAAAGATTCGGTGCGCTACTGGATGCATAACAATATGATTACGATAGGCGGACAAAAGATGGGTAAGTCGCTGGGGAATTTTATAACCCTCGAGCAATTCTTCACCGGGCAGCATTCCCTGCTGTCAAAGCCCTTCAGTCCGATGACCATACGCTTCTTTATTCTACAGGCGCACTACCGGAGTACAGTCGACTTCAGCAGCGAAGCACTTGAAGCTTCCGAAAAAGGATTGGAGCGGTTGATGGAAGGATATGCACGCTTACAAAAGCTGACCCCTTCGGCTCAGAGTACTGTGGATGTAACGGGTCTGAAAGCCAGTTGCGGGGCTGCCATGAACGATGATCTGAATACACCCATTGTTATCTCTCACCTGTTTGATGCCCTCCGCAACATCAATCTTGTATACGATGGAAAGGCTGCGATTGCTGAAAAAGACCTTTCCGAACTGAAGGAGGTTTTCAAGCTGTTTATGATCGATTTGCTGGGATTAAAAGACGAAGTAAATTCGGCCGAAGGTACAGAAGCCTATCAGAAAGCGATCGACTTGCTCTTGAATATCCGCCTTGAAGCCAAAAAGAATAAAGACTGGGCTACCAGCGACCGGATACGGAACGAGCTGACAGCCATGGGATTTGAAATTAAAGACACCAAAGATGGATTTGAATGGCGCTTGTCATAAAACTCACTCTTTAATAAACCAGTAAAAGCCCGAAGGGCACAAAAAAGTATGGAAACAACACGACAATTAAAAATAGCCCGATTACTTCAGAAAGAACTGGGCGAGATCTTTATGCTCTATGCAAAGAAGTTGGGGGGAGTGATCATCAGCGTAACAAACGTGAAGATTAGTCCCGATTTAAGTATTTCGCACGTGAGCCTGAGTATCTTTCCGGGCGATAGGGTAACAGCAACGCTGGAACTTGTAAAGCAGGATACAAAGCAAATCCGGTACGACCTTGGAAAAAGAGTAAAAAACCAGCTTCGTATTATTCCTGAACTGGTTTTTCACCTCGACGATACCCTCGATTACCTCGAGAATATTGATCAGCTGCTGAAGAAGGATCCTCCTTCGCCTTTATCTGAAGACGAAAGCAACGAATAATTTATGCAGCCTGTGCAACAGCAACCAGTAAGTCGAAGCAGCCGTTTTCGTTTCTCACTACGGATTGCGCGTCGGTATCTTTTTTCAAAGAAATCGCACAATGCTATCAATGTAATCTCCGGAATATCTTCTGCCGGAGTTGCTGTTGGTACCATGGCACTGGTTATTGCACTCTCCATATTTGCAGGATTCGAACAACTGTTCACCGGCTTGTTTTCTGCCTTCGATCCCGAACTGAAGATTACGCTGGTGGAAGGTAAGTATTTCAATGTCGACTCAACCGAACTGCAACAAGTCCGTAATCACCCTTCGGTGGCAGTCTTCTCAGAGGTGGTTCAGGAAAATGCATTACTTCGTTTTCGCGACAAGCAAATGCCAGCGCTCATCAAGGGCGTGTCGCAAAAGGAGTTCCACACCATGACCCGTATCGATAGTATCATGTTCGAAGGAGAGTTTATACTCAATGATGGTGCTTTCGAAAGGGCTGTTGCCGGACTGGGAGTTGCTTCTACACTTGGATTAGGGTCGTATTTTATTGATCCTCTGTATATCTATGCTCCTAAACGGAATGAACGCATCAACTTGCTCCGCCCCGAAACCGGTTTTGTTGAGTCGGCGGTGTACATGGCGGGTATATTCTCGTTGCAACAGAACGAATACGATAACCAGTATGTGCTGGTGTCGCTTCAACTGGCCCGCGACCTGTTCGACTACGCTCCGGGTGAGGTCAGTGCTGTTGAACTACAACTCAAACCCGGTGTGGAGCTGAAACAAGTAAAGGAAGAACTGGCAGCGCTGTTAGGTCCCGGGTATACAGTAAAAGACCGCTTCGAGCAGCAGGAAAGCTATTTCACTATCATGCGGATAGAAAAGTGGATTACCTACCTGATCCTCAGCTTTATACTGTTGATTGCCAGTTTTAATATCATCGGCGCACTGTCGATGCTCATTATCGATAAAAAAGCTGATATCCTTACCTTACGTAACCTGGGAGCTGATCGTAAACTTATACAGCAAATCTTTTTGTTCGAAGGATGGATGATTTCGGCTGTAGGAGCATTTGTCGGACTAGTATTAGGCACTGTCTTTTCGCTGGTGCAGGAGCACTGGGGCATCATCCGCCTGGGGCAAGGGTATATTATTGATAAATATCCTGCCGTAACACAATTTTCCGATCTTCTTATAGTTTTAGTTACAGTACTGCTGATGGGATTCTTAGCAGCGCTGTATCCGGTGCACTACATTAAAACTAATTCGCCTGCCCAATGAAACGACTTATTCTTATTCTACCATTACTTTTGGTGTTCTTTTCGTGCGAGAAAAAAATCCCGGTGGAATATGCTTACGAATCGGATCCTGTTTATAGCTGGGGCTATGCTGAGTTCTGGGGAGATTATTACAGCGAATACGAAATAACTCAGAATGTAGTAAGTTTGTCGTTATTTACCGACGATTTGATAGTCGACTCCACTTCCAGTCTGGTGGGCATTGGTCAGTACCTGTACCTCGAAGATGTGTTCGTTGCCAGCTCCGATACCCTGCTTCCGGCGGGAACCTACTCGATTAGTGATGCTAACGATCGCTTCAGCATAGCAGGTGGAGAAGAGCTGGAAATCGACGGACAGGTATTTGATGTGGGGGCTTTTGTCTATTTTATGGAGAAAAACGAAATGTTCACCATCCGCAAGTTTATTACAGCGGGTACTATGAAGGTAGAATATAGCGGATCTCTTACGCGCATGGAGTTCGACTTCACACTCGACGATGATACGGGTATTAAAGGTAGCTTCGAAGGAGAACTACCTTATTTCGATTCCCGCTTTGCAAGCTCAACACAATCGGCTCCCTCCCGGAAGGATGCCTTACAAAAGCTGAATTCTCTTTTCCCGGATGCAATACAGGGCAAGTACCAACAGCGGAAGCGCCGCTATACCACCCAATAAATAGTAAAGATTGAAGTCTGCCGGAAGTTGCAGTGTAAATGCCGGCAACTCCGGATCGGTACCCAGCCAAAGGGCCAGCAACGAACCAAGGGCAGCAAAGGGAATTATAATCCATTCTTTACTCCGTTGTACAGGAGGTAATTTTTGCATCACCTTTTTCGAAAAGTAAATATCTTCCACTTCCCGTTTGTTCTGTTGCATATAGTTATAGATCATCCGATCCTTATCATCTGTCTTCATAACCGTTTTCTTTTAAGTATTTTCCTAACTTTTCCTTCCCTTTCAGGATATAGGTTTTTATCGTTCCCAGGGGGCAATTCATAATTTTTGCGATCTCCTTATGGTTTTTATCTTCCATGTAGAACAACAGAATGGCTGTTCGCTCTTCGTTGCGCAACTGTAGCAATGCCGTTTGGATATCAAATTTCGATCCCGAAAACTCATTTTCAGTCTGATGTAGCTGGTTGATAGCTGTTTCATCGATATCGGCAGTAACCTTTCGCGATCGCACAGCATCGTAATAAACATTGTAGGCAATGCGGAAGAGCCAGGTCGAAAACCCTGCAAGTCCCTGAAAACTACTCAGGTTCAGATAGGCCTTTATAAAGGTATCCTGGGCAAGGTCGTCACTCAGCTGGGTATCACCCATCGTCAGGTTCAGAAAGAACTGTCGGATGGATGACTGGTATTTGCGGGTTAAATGATCAAAAGCTTTTGTATCACCCAGCAAAGTGACGCGCGATACCCATTTAAGGTCTTCAGTCTTGCTCATTGGTTGACCGGTAGTTCTCTGCTTTTGGCTTGTCGAGTACGTGAACTAAGATGTAACCTATACCTACTAAGCCCGGAATCAATGCTGCCATCATAAACGCAAGGTTCCTGTCGCCCGAAACAAGCACATAGATTCCGAATGCCAGTCCGACCATCATCGAGATAATACCGCGCTTGAGGTTCGACGATTTATTCTTCTTTTCGGGTTCTTCGAAGAAATGTTCAGGGATAGGTTGTCCCATTTCGATCGACTTCATGTAGATGTCGTACCTGCGGCGCGATTCGGTTTGTTTTGAGCGATTGTTGATGATAACTATCGCGATAACAAACAGGAAGGGGGCGAGAACAATTAACAGCAGGCCTATCTGAGTGAAAGGCATATCGTTTTTGGTGCGTGCCTCGATGCGCTCTTTCTCTACTTCCATCTCCATTCTTTTGAGTTCCATCAATTGTTCCGGACTCAGTTGGGAGTATACAATGGAGTCTTTCTGCGCCTGGGTTAACTCTTTCTTTTCGGGCTGAGTGTCGATGGTAACTTCCACTTCCTGAGCACTCAATGCGGGTGCCAATCCCAGGAAAATTACAGCTACAGCGGCTAAAATAATTCGTTTCATACTTTTTTTAATTATGTGGGTTTAACGTTGAATTTACTGTTAGACGCAACGAAACACCCTATTGGATGTATGAAAGCAAAGAAATTGTTATTTTAACAATTCCGAGAGGGCAAGTTGTACGCGTTGAAAGTTAAAGCCGGCAATAATGGTGTCTTTGTACGCCTTAATCTTGTCGTTACACAGATTCCCGATACTACCTTCGTGGGTATGGTGTACGGTACGATCGGGTTGAAATGAACCTTCCTCGATGGATAAGCCTACCTGTTTGTAAGCATCTCTGAAGGGTACACCCTCCAGTGTGAGGCGGTTCACCGTTTCCACACTGAACAGGTAGTCGTAGCGTGGATCGTTGAGTATGGTTTCGTTAACGGTAATACTCTCCATCATAAGAGTAGTCATGGTGAGGATATCTTTCATTTCAGCAAAAGCCGGCAGAAAGACTTCCTTAATAAGCTGCATGTCTCTGAAGTAACCCGATGGCAGGTTATTCGTTATCAGTGTAATCTGTTGCGGTAACGCTTGTAACTTATTGCACTTAGCACGGGTAAGTTCAAAAACATCCGGATTCTTTTTATGGGGCATAATACTCGAACCGGTAGTAAACTGGTCGGGTAGTTTTATAAAGCCAAAGTTCTGCGAGTTATACAGGCAGGCATCATAGGCCAGTCGTGCAATAGTAGCAGCTATCCCCGCAATAGCAGTTGCAACGGTACGTTCCATTTTACCTCTCCCCATCTGAGCATACACCACATTGTAGTTCATGGTGTCGAAGCCCAGCAGGTCGGTAGTCAGCTGTCGGTTGAGTGGGAACGACGAGCCATAGCCTGCTGCCGATCCCAGTGGGTTGCGGTTGGTAATCTTCCAGGCAGCCTGCATCAATTGCAGGTCGTCGGCCAATCCTTCGGCATAAGCAGCAAACCAGAGTCCGAACGATGAAGGCATGGCGATTTGCAAATGCGTGTACCCCGGCAACAACACATTCTTATACCGCTCACTTTGAGCAAGCAACTGCTCAATAAGCGTATCGGTCATCCCGACAAGTTCCTTTATCTCACTACGGGTAAAGAGTTTCAGGTCGACCAATACCTGGTCGTTACGCGACCTGCCACTATGTATTTTCTTGCCCAAATCACCCAGGCGGCGGGTGAGCAGTAGTTCCACCTGCGAGTGAACATCTTCCACATCATCGTCGATGCTGAAATTACCCGCCTCAATATCGGCATGGATCTTTTTTAATTCGCCCAGCAGTACAGGGAGGTCGGAGGAACTCAACAGGCCCACCGATTCGAGCATCGTAATATGGGCCATTGATCCGAGTACATCCGAAGCAGCAAGAAATAAGTCCATTTCACGATCGAGACCAACCGTGTACTGTTCAATCTTTTTGTCTACCTGAATGTTTTTTTCCCAAATCTTTGAAGCCATCTTCTCTACGAATTAAGTTTTTTGTTCAGTCCGTCGGCCAGGTAGCCGGCAATAGTATTGATACCTTCCTTCAGCTTGCCATCCACCATCATTTTAATCATGGCAGGGAAGTCGGCTTTCAGGGTAAGTTTCATTTTAGTATCGTTTTCGGCCACCTGCTTCAGTTGAATCCAGAAATTAAGCTGCATCGGTACATTAAATACCTCCATCTTTATGGTCGAGCTTGGTTCCCGTTCAATTATTCTGAAGCCGATATTTCCCAGCATATCCACCGTAAAGCTACAGCTGTCGGTATCAAAGGTCAGGTCTTTCAGTTTTTCCTGTACCCGTTCGTCGTCTTTCAGCAGCTGAAGGTTATTAAGATCGCTCAGGAGGCCAAAAACCACTTCCTCGTTCGAAGAAATGGTTCTTATATCACTTTCGTAGGTTGTCATAGATTTCTCCTTATTCTCCTGTCCATGTCGAAGGATCTTCTCTCCACTTATTCAGCGTCTCAATATCATCTTCTGTGATATAATTGGTAGCCAGTGCTTCAGCAAGCACTGCATTGTAATTGCAGAGCGTGGTTAACTTCACCTTTGCATTCCTGAATTTTTCTTCTGCCACCGGGAAGCTGTACGAGAAAATGGCAATCATGCCAAGTACTTCCGAGCCATCGTTGCGGATAGCTTCCACAGCCTTCAGACTGCTACCCCCGGTCGAGATCAGGTCTTCGATTACCACTACTTTCTGACGTGGGCGAAGATCCCCTTCAATCAGGTTTTCCAATCCATGGTCCTTAGGAGTAGGACGCACATAGATAAGTGGTAAGCCCAATTCGTCGGCTACCAGCGCAGCCTGTGCAATGGCGCCGGTTGCTACCCCGGCAATAACTTCTACTTCCGGATAATTTTCAAGTATGATGCGTGCTATCTGAGTTTTTATGTACGTGCGAGTCTGAGGGTACGACAGTGTTTTGCGGTTGTCACAATAAATCGGCGACTTCCATCCTGATGCCCAGCTAAAAGGATTGCGTGGTTGAAGTTTTACCGCTTTAACGCGAAGTAACTTATTAGCAACCTGTTTTTCAATGAGTTTCATTTTGAGATAATTGTAAAGAACGTTTATTAAAAATCACCACAAAAGTAAGCAAACTATTTAATTTAGAAAACTAAATAATGATAATTAATAACATTTTTTCGGTAGTGAAACAGTCCTGTTTTACCTTAAAAAACGGGTTGAAAGGCATCCTCAAAATGATCAATCCGGAAGGAACCGTCGGGTCGGGTTACGATTGCTATTACATCAAAACGGGTTTCACCTTTCCAGCGAATCAGCTTTACATAGCCCTGAGCTGCCTGTGTGAGGTGTTTCATTTTACGGTAATCGACACTGGCTTCGGGTTGCATGTACCAGTCGGTGGAGCGGGTACGTACTTCAACGATGATAAGTATGCCGTCTTTTTCGGCGATAATATCGATCTCCAGTTTTCCGATAAAGAGGTTAGTTGCCCTGATGGCATAGTCTTTGCTGACCAGAAAGGCCTTAGCTAATTCTTCTCCGCTTTTGCCAAGTTGATGATGAGGGGTCATAGATTAAGTAGGTTTATTGCTTCACAAAAATACACAAATTCTTTATTGCAGGCGTTTTATTGAACTTATAATATTATTTTTGCACTAAGTTTATTAAAATACTATGGGAGAAAAGGACAGTGATAAAACCGCGAAACCTTCTTCATTAAGGGTTCATAAGCATTTATTTGTGCTCAACGATCTGGAAAATAAAGCGTTGGAGAGGTATTTGCGTACATACAGGGTCCGGAATAAGTCAAAATTCATTCGTGAGACACTGATGAGTGTCATTCTACGTCGATTCGACGAGGATGCTCCGACTTTGTTTGATTAATAGTGAAGAATAAACGCATAGTGTATAGTTTAAATATGAAGATAGGTAAAAGTAGTGTTGTTGTTTTTTTTCTGTTGATAGTTGTTGGTCAGATTCAGGCTGATGCAAATGCTAATGCTAATGCAATACGGAAGTATTATCATTATCGTGATTCTGTGTTTATTACCGACTCTCTTACCATAATAAGGAAAACTCAGGATTCGCTCATGTCGCAGCGGGCCCGGCTATCGCTTCTTCGTATGCCGCTCGATGTAAAGGGCCTGCTCACTAAGCTTGAAGAATCGAAACCCGATTATTCCTACCTCAATCCCAATCCGCTCTTTTTAAAGAGCAGTCCCTTTCTTTCCGAGTTAAGTTTTAACGGCTATCATACGATACTCGATACCTTCAAACTTCCTTCTACCGATTTTATGCTGGAGCATCAAAAACAGCTCCTGTTTCCCCGCTATCAAAAACAAGTCGATTTCTTTGCCGTCGAGCGTCATATTGCCGAAGCCCGTTCAACCATTATTCGTCATCTGGCTGTGTATCATCCCGGCATGATTGCCTTCCGTGTCGACAGGTTACCCGATGTGTCCGATCTGGTGAATTTCCAGATTGAAGTCCGCCCCGTACACAATGTTGTTCGAATGGCAAAACCCGACCTCAAGCCTGAACTGCAGAAGATAAACATCGAAAAGATGAAACGGAATCCCTGGATTCGGCAGTCGAACGCCTTGTTTCAGTTTTCACAGAATTATGTTTCCAAAAACTGGCACCAGGGTGGGAACAATAACATAGCCATACTCGGGGTTATCAATGGTAAGTTCAATTACGACAACAAGAAGAACCTCCAATGGGAAAACTTTATGGAGTGGCGACTTGGATTCAACTCGGTGGAAGGGGATACCATGCGCCTGCTCAATACCAACGACGATATCATAAAGGCTACCAGTAAGCTGGGGTTAAAGGCGGGTGGTAACTGGTTTTACTCTGCCAACATGGATTTCTCCACCCATCTTTTCAATAGTTACAAGGGCATCAACTCAACTCAGATGAAAGCCACCCTGCTTACTCCTGTTCGTTTTAACCTCGGGGTGGGTATGGACTATAAGTACAAGAAGTTATTTTCGCTTTATGTCTCGCCACTTACCTACAAGTTTATTTATGCCAACGATACTGTCAATGTTGATCAAAAGTCCTTTGGTATTCCCGAAGGCGAAAACATACTCAGCCAGGTCGGTAGTTCGTTCCGCGTTCAGAACTCCTACAGTCCCTCGCGCGAAATTCAAATCGACTCTAAGTTATCCTTTTATACCAACTACAAAAAAGTAGAAATCGACTGGGAAATTGTGGCTAACTTTACCGTCAATCGCTTTTTGTCAACCCGTATTCTGTTGAACCCCAGATACGACAATACGGTAATACTTGCCGAAGGCGAAAAGGCGAAGATTCAGTTTAAAGAGTTACTCACCTTCGGACTGTCGTATCGGCTGCTCTGATAACCAGCCATATTCCCGCATCAGCCGAACAAGGCATGCCACTCCCTGAATATCCGAACATTGTCGTCACCATGGTGGCTTAACGACCGGTATATCCGTTCCAGACTTAACTCCTCGTTGGGTTCGGTTTTTGAATAAAACTTATCCGCATAACAAATAATTTGTTCTTCGATGCTCACCGGACGCATATCGCGTTGCGGTAAAGGAAGCTTACGCTCCATAATCTGTTGCAGCGAAATCCCCACTCCGGTATGGCGTTCACATACCAGGGCATGCTGCGGATAGCCTTCGTTGCGCAATAAGTCGGCACCCAGGTAGCCATGTTCCAGGTAATGATGCGTTCCGTGGCAGAAAATACGGGGGGCATGGCACAGGTAGATGCCAATATCATGCAGCATGGCAGCTTCCTTAATAAACTGAATGTCGGCGTTTATTTCGCGATGCTTCTGAAGGATGTCGAGTGCTTTGTCTCTGACCTGGCGACTGTGTTTTAGTAGAATATGATGTAATTCCGTTCCGGGTGTGTAGTACTTCGCAAGTAGTTCTTCGGGATTCATGCCGTTATTTTTACTACAAAGATACAGGATTTCTTGTTATCTTTGTCTTTTCATCCCACTATGCGATACGTTGATATAGTACTTCCGCTTCCCCTGAAAAGGACCTTTACCTATGCTGTTCCCGAAGCAATGGAGCAGGAAGTGCGTATCGGTATGCGTGTCGTGGTGCAATTCGGAGCCAAAAAGATGTACACGGGTATAGTTGTGTTGCTGCATTCGCATGCGCCCGACAAGTACCAGCCGCGCGAAATTGTTTGCCTGCTCGATCCTTACCCGATTCTTCGTCGCCCTCAGCTGAAGTTCTGGGAGTGGATCAGTTCGTACTACATGGCCGCTCAGGGCGAAGTGTACAATGCTGCTGTGCCGGCGGGATTAAAGCTGGAAAGTGAAACCGAAGTGTTCCTGAATCCCGATTTTACCCCCGGGGAAGTCCTGCCCGAACGTGAACAAGCCCTGCTGAACCTGCTTCCCCCAAAAGCATCGATGAAGATTGATGAGCTGCTCAAACGTTCAGGCTTTCCGAATATAATGCCGTTAATAAAACGCCTTCAGGAAAGGGATGCTGTACGAACCAACGAACTGGTCGAAGCCAAATACAAGCTGAAAACCCTGGCCTGCATTCAGCTTGCGCCCGACTACTCTTCTGATGAAGCACTTGCCCTTCTGTTCGATACCCTGAAACGGGCTCCCCGGCAACTGGAACTACTCATGCGTTATATCGAACTCTCTAATCACCTGAAAGCGGCAGCCCGTAAGGAAGTCACCCGCCAGGAACTGCTAGCTAAGTCGGGCACTTCGACTGCAGCACTTACTGGCTTGCTCGAAAAGGGAGTGTTTACAGTGTACAACAAAGCCATATCGCGACTCGAAACGGTGGCGGCAACGGGATCCCACAAAGCACTAAGTGAAGTACAGAGCAAGGCCCTGCGCGAAATATATGCACAGTTTCTGCAACACTCTATTGTATTACTTCACGGAGTTACCTCCAGCGGTAAAACCGAACTCTATATTCATTTAATCGAAAAGGTACTCGCCGAAGGTAAGCAGGTCTTGTACCTCGTACCCGAAATTGCGCTTACCACCCAGCTTACTTCGCGCCTGCGCAAGGTATTCGGCGAGCGACTCGGAGTGTATCACTCCCGGTTCTCCGACAACGAGCGCGTGGAGATATGGAACAATGTGCTGCACGACAAAGGGTACGACCTCATTATCGGAGTGCGTTCGTCGGTGTTCCTGCCCTTCCGGCAACTGGGACTCGTAATTGTCGACGAAGAGCACGAACCCGGATACAAGCAGCAGGATCCTGCTCCCCGTTACCATGCCCGCAATGCAGCCATTATGCTGGCATCGATGCACGGTGCCAAAACGCTACTCGGGACTGCCACCCCTGCTGTCGAAACCTATTTCAACACGCAGATTGGGAAGTACGGACTGGTCGAATTGAACGAGCGGCACGAAGATATTCAATTGCCGGAGATAGAGGTAGTCGACATGAAGGAAGCATACCGGAAAAAGCAACGCGAGGGTTATTTCTCGGATATATTGCTCGATGAAATACGCAAGTCGCTGGTACTAAAGGAACAGGTAATCCTTTTTCAAAACCGGAGAGGCTATGCTCCCTACCTCGAATGTAAAGCCTGTTCGTATGTACCCAAGTGCAAAAACTGTGATGTGAGTCTTACGCAACATGCCCTCTTTAATACACTTAACTGCCATTACTGCGGTTATACCGAACCCATACCAACCGCCTGTCCGGTGTGCAACACCCCCAATCTCACCTCGCGTGGATTTGGTACCGAGCGCATCGAAGACGAAGTGCGCCAGTTCTTTCCCGATGCCCGTGTACAGCGCATGGACCTCGACACCACCCGTTCCAAAAAGTCGTACCAGCGCATGATCGACGATATCGAAACCGGTAAGATCGACATCCTGATAGGTACTCAAATGGTTACCAAGGGGCTCGACTTTGATAATGTAAACCTGGTAGGCATATTAAATGCCGATAATATGTTGAACTTCCCCGATTTCAGGGCCCACGAACGTGCCTTTCAGATGATAGCACAGGTGAGCGGGCGGGCAGGGCGAAAACACCGTCGCGGGAAGGTCATACTCCAAACGCATAGTCCCGAACACCCCGTAATCAGTCAGGTACTTCACCATAATTACAAAGCCATGTTTGAAACCCAGTGCGCCGAACGGCAACAGTTTAAGTACCCGCCCTTTTATCGCATGATACAGATAACACTCAAGCACAAGGATTCGGGAGTGGTAAGCAGGGCCTCCGAACTGCTGGTAAACGAACTCCGCAAGCAGTTTGGCGACAGGGTGGCAGGACCGGTAGTTCCGGCAGTATCGCGCATTCAAAACCTCTACCTGCGACTGATCGTTCTGAAAATCGAAGCCGGAGCATCCACAGCCAGGGTACGTGAGATGCTGGGCATCATTATTCAGTACCTGCTCTCGTTCCCCGAATTTAAAAGCGTACGGGTAAGTCCCGACGTCGATCCCGAATAAACCAATAAAGCACCCATACGCCATGTACTACCAGTATATCTCCCGCACCGACTCCACCAATCGCCTGTTAAAGGACCTGGTTCGTGCACAAGCCCTCCCCGAAGGATTTGTGGTGCGAACCGACTATCAGGAGAAGGGGCGCGGACAAGCAGGCAACCACTGGGAGTCGGAGCGGGGCAAGAACCTCCTTATCAGTGTGCTGCTCCGCCCCGAACATGTCGAACTTGCCGAACAGTTTATCCTCTCGCAACTGGTATCGCTGGCCATCCTTCGCACCCTGCAAGCGATGGTAAGTCCGACACAAGCCGCCGGTTTCAGTATAAAATGGCCCAACGATATCTACTGGCAGGATCGTAAGATCGGCGGAATACTGATCGAAAATGTGTTGTTGGGAACCAGGATGAGTAGCTCGGTACTGGGCATCGGACTGAACATTAATCAGACACGCTTTCTGTCGGATGCTCCCAACCCGGTCTCCCTGCGTCAGATAACCGGAACGTCACATTCCAAGATGAACATCCTTCATCGGTTGATGAATGAGCTCCTGCCCCTGTACCACGAAGCAAGCTTTGAGCAGGTCAGAACCCTTTACCGGAGTCACCTGTACCGCAGGTCCGGTTATCATCGTTTCTATTCCGAGGCAAAAGGCTATTTCGAAGCCACGATAGAGCGTATCGAAAACGATGGCTGCCTGGTAGTCAGGGAGCAAAGCGGACAAGAGACCGGCTTTTATTTTAAGGAAGTAGTCTTTGCATAGCCGGATAAGCAGTTTTTAGTACCTTAGCACACTCAATTCAACAAAGCCTGAAAAATAATCCTTTTTAATCTGATATAGTAGCAGTTGAACGATGAAAAACACCTTTATTTCCCTCTTACTCCTTGTAACAACAAGTACCTTGTTTGCGCAATCACCTCCCTTAACATTTAGCAATCCAATTTTACCCGGTTATCACCCCGACCCCTCAATATGCAGGGTAGGTGATGATTATTACCTGGTTAACTCCACCTTTGTATGGTTCCCGGGGCTACCTGTATATCACAGCAGGGATTTGGTAAACTGGCAGTTGATCGGACATGCTATCGATCGACCCGGCATGGTCGATTTTGAAGGATTACCCGACATGCTGGGTTTGTTTGCCCCTACTATTCGGTATCACGACGGCGTGTTTTACATTATTAATACCTGTGTGGGATGCGGAATGAATTTCTATGTCACTGCCACCAATCCGGCCGGACCGTGGTCGGATCCTGTTTGGCTACCCGATGCACCGGGCATCGACCCTTCGCTGATGTGGGACGATGACGGAAGGTGTTACTATACCGGAGTAGTCGGACCTGAGTCGCCTGCCTGGCTTAACCAGGGGATGATTTTTAATCAGGAGCTGGATGTGCAACAAGGAAAGCTCGTTGGCGAACGTCATCTGCTAACCTATGGTCATGCCAATAATGCCTCGTATTCCGAAGGGCCCCATCTCTATAAGATCAACGGGAATTACCTCTTGTTAATTTCCGAAGGAGGTACTGAAATGTATCATGCACTGACCGCACATCATAGTGATTCGATAAACGGACCGTATCATGCCGATTATATAAATCCGGTAGTAACACATCGCCATTTGGGGAGTGCATATCCGGTGCAGGCGATAGGGCATGGCGACCTGGTGCAGACACAAAACGGAGAGTGGTGGTCTGTCCTGCTGGGGAAACGCGTCATTTCGTCGTATACCACCCTGGGACGCGAAACCTTTCTGGCTAAGGTGGAGTTCGAAGGACGAACACCCATTTTCAATGCCGGCGAAGGGAAAGTGCTCGCCAGTCAAACACGTCCCGATCTGCCCTGGACACCGGTCGGGCCTACTCCTGCAACAGATGAATTTGACGGCAGCAGCCTTCCCATCTACTGGTACACCAACCGCACGCCCACGAAGCCTTTCTATACCGTCGGGGAGGGTGCTGTAAACCTACAACTGCGCAAACAGGTGCTGGATAGCCTGACACATTCCTCTCTTTTATTCCGTCGGGTAGAGCATCACCGGTTTGTTGCCCGTACAAAGCTGACATTTAGCACTAAGCGTCGCAACGAGCAAGCCGGAATCGCACTTTACCGGACCAACGAAAACTATTATACCCTGCTGAAAGAAAAGGAGGCCCTCGTTCTTTACCAATCGTTTAAAGGCGAAAAGAAGGAGGTAGCGCGGGTAGCTTACACCGCCCCGACGGTTTATCTTCAGGTAGAAGTAAAGGATCTGGAAATACAGTTTAAGTACGGCCAGACTCTCCACCTTTTACAACCGATCGGAGCGCAACAAAGTATGATCGTACTGGCCGATTTGCAGGGCAATGCCTTGTTCAACGGACCGGGTATCGGAATGTATGCAACAAGTAATGGGGCGAATTCCCGCGCCAAAGCGCAGTTCGACTGGTTTAATTACACTTCAGCTGATAGCATCCCCTCCCGCACTATCGAAGAGGGAGGAACAGGAGCTTATAGCGCCATTATGCACTCCGAAGCCTCATTGCCCGGACATACTATTTTTCGTCCCGCCAACCTTCCTTCCTCATTCAAATTACCCCTTATTGTTTGGGGTAACGGAGCCTGTTTCGATTCACCCCTGGAGCATGTAAACTTTTTAAACGAAATTGCATCGCATGGATACCTGGTAATTGCTATCGGGACGATGCCTGAGGAGGGCGGGGAGCGGATCATGACACGTTCCACCTCTGCAAAGCTCCTCGAAGCAGTTGATTGGGCCATCCGTCAAAACACATCGGAAGCAAGTCCCTATTACAACCGGATCGACTGCTCGAATATAGCAGTAAGTGGTATGTCGTGCGGCGGACTACAAGCCCTTGAAGTAGCCGGCGATAAGCGTTTCAAAACCGTAGTCATATGCAACAGCGGAGTGTTGGGCGATGTATCGTCGGGGCACCCGATGATGCCCGGCGTAACTAAGAACCAGTTGAATAAACTGCACAGTCCCACCTTATATATATTAGGAGGCGAATCCGATATAGCCTATGCCAATGGAATGGACGATTACAAGCGCATCAATCATGTGCCCATCGTGATGACCAATCTGAATGTCGGACACGGCGGCACCTACAGTCAGCCTCACGGTGGCGACTTTGCCAGGGTGGCAACAGCCTGGTTCAACTGGCAACTAAAGGGCGACCGGCAAGCAGCCCTTCTGTTTACCGGAGAACCTGCCGGATTAACGACATGGCCGGGATGGAAAATAGAAAGTAAGAATTTATAAATCAGGTACTTAATTTTACAGATAAAAGAATTATGAGACGATTACAGATTACAAGTATTATTATTTTAATTGTTGGAATTATCTGTTTATTAGTGTGGCGATTTACTGCATTAATTCCTGACTGGGTTGTTCGTGGAACCGGAGTTTTATTATTGATATCAATTTTTCTATTCGTATTTAGTTCAATAAGGCTCAAAAACAAGAATACCTGAAAATCTAACCCTCTGCTGTTTAATTACATTACAGACTAGTAACTTGCAGTTCCGATTTGTTGTTTATTCAGGATTTGTTGCTACTTTTGGAGCTTGCCCGCACTCAGGTTGTCAAGGCAGTTAACTCCACCATGGTGGAAACATATTTTGAAATCGGAAGATTGATAATTGAAGAAGAGCAAAACGGCAATACCCGTGCAGAATATGGAAAACAAATACTGAAAGAACTCTCTGTCAGATTAACGGATGAATTTGGTTTAGGTTTTTCTGTTACTAATTTACAGCAAATGAAGAATTTCTATAGTATTTACAGGAAACAGCAGACAGTGTCTGTTAAATATACACTTCCGGTAATAAACACAATGGATGCACTCTTTAAGGTGTAGACTTAGTACCGTACGTTATACCTGTCTTTAAAAATCAAAAGTTTAAATCATAAATATATGGAATTTGAAATCTGGCACATTTGGATCATCGTTGCGGTTATACTATTTATTGTCGAAATCTTTACGCCTGCCTTTTTAGCAGCCTGCCTTGCCATAGGATGCGTTTTCGCAGGGCTTGCTTCGTTCATGGAGGCAGGAATAGAAGTTCAGTTACTCGCATTTTCTGTCGGTACACTTATAAGCTTTTTTGGAGTGCGACCTTTTATCCTTAAATACGGGCATAAAAAAAGCGGCGACCTCAAAACAAATGTAGATGCGCTTGTAGGTAAGATTGGCCGGGTTACCGTTACCATCGATAATGCTCAGGATCAGGGGCGAATTGCGATTGAAGGCGACGACTGGAAAGCTGTGTCGGAAAACAATGAAATCATAAACGCAGGAGAACGGGTTCAAATAGTGAAAGTCGACAGTACGATAGTAACCGTTAAATTAATTAATAAGGAGAACTAAATTATGGGTATAATCATCATTTTGGGAGTAATTGCGCTTTTCGTAATTATTTTTGCAGCTTCAGGTTTCAAGATTGTTCAGCAATCAGAAACTATTGTAATCGAACGACTTGGAAAGTATAGCCGTACCTTGCCTACGGGGATAAATATAATCTGGCCTATCATCGATCGGCCCCGTGAAATTATGTGGCGATTTGTAAAACAGGATGTGTATGCTGAAGGTCGCACTATAGTTACTACCAGATCGGTTTCGAAGATCGATTTGAGGGAAACAGTCTACGAGTTCCCGAAGCAAAATGTAATTACCAGGGATAATGTGGGCACCGAAATTAATGCCATTATTTATTTCCAGATTACCGACCCGGTAAGAGCAATTTACGAAATATCCAATTTACCCGACGCTATCGAAAAACTAACGCAAACAACCTTACGAAATGTAATTGGCGAACTCGACCTGGATCAAACACTTACTTCACGCGACACTATTAACGGTAAACTTCGAAATGTATTGGATGAAGCCGGTCAGAAGTGGGGAGTGAAAGTCAACAGGGTCGAATTACAAGATATCAACCCACCGCAGGAAATACGGGCAGCGATGGAAAAACAAATGCGCGCCGAACGCGACAAGAGAGCGAAGATTCTGGAAGCCGAGGGCGAAAAGCAAGCAAAGATCCTGCAGTCGGAAGGCGATAAAGAATCTAAAATTAACAATGCAGATGGCGAAAAGCAATCGCAGATATTACAAGCAGAAGGCGAAGCCCAGGCAAGAATACGAACTGCACAGGGCGAAGCTGAGGCCATTCAAAAAATCACCCAGGCCATTGGTGCAGCCAAAGGCGATCCCGTCAATTATCTGTTAGCCGTTCGCTACATCGACACATTGGGCGAAATGGTAAGCGGGAAAGATAATAAGGTCATATATATGCCTTTCGAAGCAACCGGGGTGTTGAGTTCAATCGGGGGGATAAAGGACTTGCTTGCAACGACCAGTAAATAATATTCATCTATGGTAAAAAACCACTTTACCATGAAAAGAAATGTAATTCGGAAAATCGTCGGAGGAATCAGCTTTACGTCGGCACTGTTTGTTTTTCAGGCCTGCTATGGCACTCCACAGGATTTAGGATTTGATGTATTGGTCGAGGGACAGGTAAAAGCGAAGTCGACCGGCTTACCCATTAAGGGAATCAGAGTCGCTGTTGCCGATCAGTTGCAATATGAGCTCACCGACTCAGAAGGTAAATTTTCGTTTTATGCCTATAAGCAAGAAGGCTTAAAACTACAATTTAAAGATGCAGATGCTGCTGAAAATGGAGTGTATCTCGACAAAGATACCGTGTTGACAGGGTTGAGCGATAGAGTGTCGTTGGAAATCCTATTGGAAGAGCACTAAATGGTTGCATTTTATAAAAAGCTTGCTTTTAAAGTAGTTAAAAAAGCAATAACACGGCAGCACGACCTTAACTACTTGTTTTGGGAATGTACTACCCGCTGCAATCTTCATTGCTTACACTGCGGGAGCGATTGCTCGAAAGACAGTCGGCATGCCGATATGCCGGTCGATGATTTTTTACGGGCTGTCGATACCATTGAGAACCGATCACCCTACTTTACAGTTGTCTTTACCGGTGGCGAACCCCTGTTGCGCAGCGACCTGGAGTTATGTGGAAAGGAGCTCCGCAAGCGCGGTTTCAGGTGGTCGATCGTCACCAATGGCCACTTATACGATAAGCAAAGGCATATATCATTGTTAAATGCCGGGATGGGAGCATTAACAATTAGTCTCGACGGACTAAACGATTCGCACAATTGGTTACGAAACAACCCCGCAAGTTTCGATATAGTGAGCAATGCAATTGAGCTGGCAGCATCTTCGAATCGCATCAACTTTGATGTAGTAAGTTGTATCAATCAAAAAAACATTAACGAGCTGGAACAACTCAGGGAGTTTTTGATTTCGAAGAATGTGAGGGCCTGGAGGTTATTCACCATTATCCCTATAGGCAGGGCCACCAATATCCCCGATTTATCGTTAACCGATCAGCAATTCCTTACCCTGATGAATTTCATAGCAAAGTACCGTAACCACAACGAGATTGATATAAAGTTTAGTTGCGAGGGCTATGTAGGGAGGTACGAACCCCTGGTAAGGGATTCCCGGTTCTTTTGCAGGGCAGGCATCAATATCGGCTCGATATTAATCGACGGATCCATCTCCGCCTGTCCCAATATCGACCGGAGCTTTGCTCAGGGCACTATCTACACCGACAATTTTTATGAAGTCTGGCAACACAGATTTCAACCCTTTCGAAATCGTGAATGGACCAAAACGGGCCAGTGTGCATCGTGCAAAGACTATAAAGATTGTCAGGGCAACGGATTTCACAACTGGCACGGAAGTAAGGAAAATGTACTGGTGTGTCACCATGCAAAAATAGAGAACGCATTGAAAAACCACAGCCTTTCTTAAGCTTTTAGGTCACATTGACCACAAATGTATAATTTTTGCCCACAAACGTGCAATTTTTACACCAATTGCTGCTCTATCTTTGTGCCCATGATTACACCAATTTTGATACTGTTTTTTGTGCTCGTTGTTGAGATGGTTTCTGGCAATGGATTGTCCGTTAACTCCGGGAAGATTTCCGGGGCTGATGGTGATGTGTCGGGAGTAGAAGCTGGTGCGGTGCGCTTTGACCTTATTAAGAATGGAGGTTTCGGTAAACCAGGTGCATTTGTATCGGGTTTATGCGTTTCTACAGGTCGGTTTATAGTTGCTCCGATTGTTAATTTGAAGCATTCTGTTTTTAACATACCGGTTAAATGTATGTTTGCCGGATTTATGGTGTATTCAAACCGGGTTCTTAGTTGTGGTTCTTCACAGTTTGCCGGTTTCAGCTTTATAAGTAAAGCCTTTACGTTCAGCACTCCAGATTTTGTTACTTACAGTATTGCTGATCATTCATTTACGGGAACTCTTCACACCAGTTCTTTTCTGCCAGGGGCAGCATTGACCGGAATAATTTCCAGTACTTTCTGTCCTCGCGAAGTAGCATTTGCGGCTGACAATTCCCGCGCCTTGCCCCAATTTCACTCCCCGTTTTTCACCCGGACCTGATTGCCGTGGTTCGTTTTTCATTTTTTCTACCCGCCAGTTGACCCTTTTCCGGTCAACTTTTTTTGTTTTTACCCTTAACCATTTCGCCCGAATGGTACTACTAATCCGATCCTTTTGTTACTAGCAACCTTATAAAAAGATACTGCTGTTTTTTCAGTATAATCAACTGTAGTTGATCCGACTGTTACTGTTATATTGATCCGCACGCCTGATATGATGGATTCCCATATGTCATGTGATGAACCCGCACACCTTGCATGGGATACCCCCATGCAAGGTGTGCGGGTCTTCCATATGACATATAACGGTTCATCACATTTGGCGCGCCGGTCAGTTTGACTTGGCCGTTTGACAAAACAATGGAACCAAACGTACCATTTTGGTTTAGTTATCGTGTTTAATTGATCCTACCAGCCCCTCCCAAATCGTAAATTTACGATTTGGGAGGTGTTTTATGTTAATATATCTAACGATAATTGTTAAAATGCCAATTATAGGAACCAGTCATTTCCTATTATACCTGCTATTTCGGGGTAGTTGAAGATTAGTGAGTTAGCCAAGCCGTATTTAAAGACGATTGATAGCTGTGAAATTGACATTTTACTCAAATGCGCAACAAAAAAAGTAGCATGTTGCGCTGTAAATTAATAATAATTAAATACCTTTATGGCTTTAATTAATGATTTTAAACCTGTTGTTTGATTTAACTAGGCGGCTGAAATTTAAATACATAACAGCTAATGGATTTGACAAGCAATGAAAACTATACACATCATAGTTAGTACGTTTCTATTTCTACTACTTAGTCAGTATACAGTACTCCCCCTCTCTAAAAATTGAACCTGAATTAAAGATATAAAAGGAAACCCCATGCAGAATAAATGCTTAGTGGTAATTGACATTCAAAATGACATTACCAAAAACTACAAAGAAATTGTTGATAACATAAATCGGGCAATAGATTGGGCGGTCGAAAATGAAATTCATGTCGTTTACATTAGGCATTATAACTTATCTGACGGCACAAGGACTTTCAAACCGAATACTCATGGGTCTGAATTAGTCCCGGACATGAAACTGGTTTCCACCAACATTTTCGAAAAATCCAAAGGCAATGCATTGACCAGCCATGATTTTTCCGTCTTTATCAGGAAAAATGAAGTAAGCGAATTTTACATTACAGGAGCTGACGCTATCGCTTGCGTGTAATCAACTGTATTTAATATGCGCAAGGAAAATTACAAAGTTACAGTCTTGTCAGATTGTATTACGAGTTATGATAAAAGGAAAATTGACGAAATGCTGAATTATTACGAAAAAAACGGGAGTAAAATTGTTACTCTGAATGAATTGTTAGGTTCTCGTAATTAGTAAGTTGAAATGCACCTGTTGTTGACTCCCCGTGAACTTCAGAAATATGCCGAAGCGTTGGTTGGAGGCGATTTCCTGTCGAAAGAGCTTCACGAACGTCAGCTCAACGACATGATCGTACTCTCGCCACATGGTGCTTATGGGTTGTGTTTGCTCAGGCGTGGCAGTGTCTACGGCCACAACGGTGCCGTGCCGGGTTATACGTCATCGATGTACCACAGCAACGAAAAGCAGTGCACTATTATTATTTATTTGGGAGATCTGAGGATATTAAAAGACCAATTAATAGCAACAATATGGAATTGTGACTGCTTTTGCACTGTCAAATTACAACGAAAATTATGGTATAGCCGTGTCCGGTTATTGTGAGGGGATTACACAATGGAGTAACGAGTTTCATAAAAGTGGAGCAACAAGGTTTTTTGTGTAACTCCTGTTGTTTTGTTATTGCATATGATTTTGTATATTTGGCCTACTATTGAAAAATATTATCTTTACTTTACCTCAAGTATTTATGGATGCCTTTAAAACTCACGAACAAGTAATTGCTAACTATCGGAATTATCTGACTTCTTTTATAAATATTGTTGACGAGCGAATAAAGGAAGAAGTGGCTAATGCGTTTAATTCAAATGGTTTCATCCCCGACCCTTTGATACAATTCAATCCTTCATTCGAAAAAGGTGTGTCGCTGCAAACCCTGAGTGACGAAGGTCTGGTGCATCCCGATTTGGTTAAAACCCTCGGTAGTTATACACTGTACCGGCATCAGGTGGAAGCATTGCGTTTGGGTATTACTGAAAAAAAAGGTTTTATTGTAACTTCTGGAACAGGTTCCGGAAAATCCCTTACTTTTTTGGCTACAATTTTTAATTCGATCTTTCAACAGGGCTCATGCAAGCCGACTGGTGTGAAAGCAATTCTGGTATATCCGATGAATGCGCTGATTAACTCTCAGGAAGAGGAAATTAAAAAATACCAGACAAATTTCGGTGAGGGTTTTCCAGTGTCGTATGCAAAGTATACAGGGCAGGAAAGTGCTGACGAACGAGCCAGAATTCGCAAGGATGTTCCGGATATCATACTTACCAATTACATGATGCTGGAACTCATCATGACCAGGCAATCGGAATCATGGATGAGAGATTCAATTAAAAACAATCTTCAATTTCTGGTGTTCGACGAACTGCATACCTACAGGGGTCGCCAGGGAGCTGATGTAAGTTTGTTGATTCGCAGACTGAAGAGTTGGTGCGCCAATGAAGTTCTTTGTATAGGGACCTCGGCAACCATGGCCAGTGCAGGTACTCCCAGTGAAAAAAAGCAAAAAGTAGCCGATGTGGCATCTACCATTTTTGGAGCTTCGTATAATGCAACGCAAATAGTTGGTGAATACCTGGAGACCTGCACAGATGGAAAGGTTTTTTCGCCCATTGAATTACGCCGGGCCATAGATGCAGGAATTGATTTTCAGGGCGATGAAGAAAGTTTTGTCCGACATGCGTTGACAAATTGGCTGGAATTAACTGTAGCGTTAAAACTTAATAAAGGATTTTACGAACGGGGAGTGCCGTTGACTTTGCCTGCTATCGCTGAAAAGCTTCGTTCGGAAACCGAACAGGAAAGCAGTAAAGTAATTGCTGTGTTGAATGATTTGTTGCGCTGGACTGAAAAGCTTAACGAGAAGAATCGATTGCTTGAAACCCGAAAGTCGTATCTGCCCTTCCGTTTTCATCAGTTTATTTCACAAACCAGCACTGTTTCAGTTACGCTCGAACCCCGTTCCTACAGAGCGATTTCAATTCAACCGGGAAGGTATGTGAAAAGCGATCAGGAAGAAAAATTGCTGTTCCCGGTTTTGTTTAGTCGTTATTCGGGTGTCGATTTCATATGTGTTCACAAGGATGTAGCAACCAAAACCTTACAACCACGCAATCCTTCTGATCCCATTATTACCCTGCGCTTACAGGATGCAAAAGGAGAGAACCTGAAAGAAGAAAATTTTGCCGATGGATACCTGGTACTTGACGAAGGAGAAGAGTTCTGGACGGATAATCCAATTGAAATCGCTCCACGTGAATGGCTTACCAAAGACGAAACCCGTTTCAGGCCCGAATACGAATGGTTGATGCCCAAGCCTGTGTTTTTTAACTCCAAAGGAGAGTATAGTCACGAAGAAATTTTCCCGTTAAAAGGTTATTATATCCCGGCTAAATTGCGGATTGACCCCACTGCAGGTGTAATTTTCGATGATTCGAAAACGAATGAGGGTACCAAATTGATGAGTCTGGGAAATGAAGGACGCAGTACGGCAACCACCATTTTGTCGTATTCTATCGTTAATTCGTTACATCTGCAACACGAAAAAGTCGAAAATCAAAAGCTATTGAGTTTTACCGACAACCGTCAGGATGCATCGTTGCAAGCGGGTCATTTCAACGATTTTCTTTCATCTATCCGACTAAGAGCAGCATTACGGGTTGCTTTGGTCGACAATTCCGGAGGTTTGGATGTAAATACAATAGCCGAACGTGTTTTTGATGAATTAAAATTAGACGAATCAGCCTATGCCTTGGATCCATCCTCCAATCCACGTTTTCCGGATGAAGATAATCAGAAAGCACTGAAACTGTATTTACTGTATCGTATTTTTCAGGATCTGAAAAGAGGTTGGCGGTATACCTTGCCCAATTTAGAGCAAACGGCATTGATGCGCATACAGTACAAAAATTTGCATAAGCTGTGTGGCTATGATGATGAATTTCAGAATATTCCCTATTTCAATTCGATTAATGCAGAACGCAGGGAGGAAATTCTCACGCAATTGCTACATTTCTTCAGGACTAATTTTGCCATTTATCACCGCATCCTGCTCGACGATAAAGCAGAAACCGAGAATGTGTTGAAGAATAAGCTCGACGAGAAAAAACTCTGGTCGCTCGATCCGAATGAATCGTTGGAAGCACCTACCTATATGGTTGCTACTATCCCCGGAAGAAGTACACAAAAGAGAATATTTTTTGCATCCATGGGGCCCCGTTCCGGCTTTGGGAAGTTCCTCAAACGCAGGATGGTTGAAGATGGATTCACTCCTTTTAAACAGGATGAATACCGTGAGGTGATTGAGCAATTGTGCACCAAACTGGCAAGTGACGCTAAAATACTTCATAAACGAACTGATTTACATGGAAGTACCGGTGTGGTGGATGGTTATTTGTTGAAAACGGATTTTATCAGTTGGTTGCCGGGTGATGGAGAAACGGTTGAAATTGACAAGACTCGTCTGAATGCCTATAAGAATTTACAGTTGCAACCTAACCGCTTCTTTCAACAACTTTTCAAAACTGATTTTTCTCAGTTTGGTAAAGAAATCGTTGGACGTGAACATACCGGTCAGTTATCCACCGCCGATCGGATACAACGAGAAGGAGATTTCAGGGCCGGAGCAATTTCTTCCTTGTTTTGTTCACCTACCATGGAATTGGGTATCGATATCTCGGACCTGAATATAGTGCACATGCGAAATGTACCACCCAACCCGGCCAATTACGCACAACGAAGCGGACGGGCAGGACGAAGCGGACAGACCGCCGTGGTTTTTACTTATTGCGCGGCCATGTCGCCCCACGATCAGAATTATTTCAAAGCAGCTCCTACCATGGTGGCTGGCTCGGTAGTTGTCCCCCGCATCGACCTGAAAAATGAAGAGCTGCTGACTTCTCACTTTAATGCCTATATATTGATGGAGCTGGCGGTGAAAGAGTTAAATTCATCCGTTGCTGATATGCTCGATCTCACTGTCGAATCCAACATCCGGGTGAGGGAAGATATAATTAATTCAATGGAACATAGTTTATCGCTCTATAAAAAGCAATGGATTGCTAACTTTAAGCTGGTTACTTCGGGTATCCTTCCTGAATTACATTCTACCTGGTGGTTTACCGACGATTGGTTCGATAAGAAAATCAATTCGTTTGTTGCCCGTTTTCAAAAAGCATTCGATCGCTGGATACAGCTTTATTTATCAGCTTTAAAAATGATGAATCAGGCACATATCATCCTGAAAGATCCGACCTTAAAATCCGATAATCCGCTGAAAATAGAAGCTAAAAGCCAGTATGCAGTTTCGCAAAAACAACTGGCTTTACTCAAAAATGACAACAGAACCAGCTACGGCAACGATTCTGAATTCTACATCTTCAGGTACCTGGCTGCCGAAGGTTTCCTGCCGGGATACAATTTTACCCGATTGCCGGTACGCGCTTTCGTGGGATATCGTTACAACGATCAGGGTGAATTTATTTCCCGACCACGTTCGGTTGCATTGAAAGAATTTGGACCGCAAAACATCGTTTATCACAATGGTAGTAAATACCGCATCAACCGGATGATGGTGCTCGAAACAGAATCGATGCAGCGAAAAATCACCTTATCGCACGAGACCGGATATGCATTCCTGGATGCCGATGCTGAACTGGCCAATGTGGATCCGATTACCCGGGCAGAACTCCGAAATGGCATCAATTCGGAACATAAAACGATGCTGATGGAAATGGCCGAGAGCGAAGGAGTCCCTCAGGAGCGTATTTCGTGTGTGGAAGAAGAGCGAACATCGTCGGGTTACCGGATTGAGGAGTATTTCCGTTATCCGCAGGGGATTGAACGCACCGAAAGTCTTATCATCAAAAAAGGAGATCAAAACCTGCTGAACCTGATTTTTGGTCAGGCTACCGAACTCATTAAAATAAACCGCAAGCTCAATAAAACCGAGCACGACGGTTTTGCTATCGACAAACGTAATGGTAAGTGGTTGGCTCAAAAAGACCTCGAACGACAGGAGGTGGCTGAGAATAAAAAGGATGTGATGGTATTTGTGCGCGATACTGCCGACACGCTGTATATTCAACCTATGCAGGCACTTGGGTTGAGCCGGGAGCAAACTGTTTCGCTCAGCTATGCAATGAAACGGGGCGCTGAAAAGCTCTTTCAGGTAGAAGAAAACGAAATTGGCGTACGGGTAATGGGCAAGGAAGATAAACCCAATATCCTGTTGTACGAAGCCGCTGAAGGAAGTTTGGGAATACTCTCTCAATTGGTTCAGGAGCCGTTGAAATTAAAAGAATTGTTTGTTGAAAGTTACCGAAGCATGCACTTCGACCCTGAAACAAAAGAAGAAACTGAGTTGGGACGTACACTGCCTAAAGCCACCTATCAGGATTTGTTGTCGTACTATAATCAACGTGATCACGAAGTGCTCGACCGCCATTCCATCAAACAAGCGCTTGAATTTCTGATGGATTGTGAGTTTTCAACCGTACAAAATGGCAATGATCGTGAAAAGCAATACCAATACTTGCTGGAAAACTACGACAAAAATAGTTCTACCGAAAAAAAACTGATCGATTATTTGTACAGGAATAACCTGGCTTTACCCGATAAGGCACAGGTAAATATGCCTGATTTTTATATCAGTGCCGATTTTGTTTACACAACCGATGATGGTTCAGTAATCGTATTTTGTGATGGCTCGGTGCACGACCTTCCGGAGGTGAAAGCCGATGATGAATACAAACGCAACTTATTGATAGATGCTGGTTATGATGTGATTGTATGGCATTATGAAGAGAAACCAGAGGAGCTGGTAACCAGAAGAAAAGATGTTTTCAGAAAACTAAATTAAACGATGATACAATCCAAAACCCGCCAACCCGGCAATCTGATTCACTACCGTCACCGCGATTGGATGGTGCTGCCTTCCGATGATGCTGAAATTCTCAAAATTAAACCCCTGGGTGGTTCCGATGAGGAAATCACAGCCATTTATCTACCCCTTGCTGTTGACCAGGAGAAAATCTCGGATGCTACCTTTCCTGCCCCGCTTGCTTCGGAAATTGGTGCTTTTGAGACTGCCCGTTTATTATTCGATGCGTCCCGACTGTCGTTTCGTAACTCGGCCGGACCGTTTCGCTGCATGGGGAAATTGTCGTTCCGGCCACGGTCGTATCAGTTGGTGCCATTGGTAATGGCACTGAAGCAGGATGTGGTACGACTGATGATTGCCGATGATGTGGGAATTGGTAAAACCATCGAAGCACTGCTTATTTTAAAAGAAATGATGGAGCGGGGAGAAGTAAAACGGTTTGCGGTGATTTGTCCACCTCACCTCTGCGAACAATGGCAACAGGAATTGAAGGATAAATTAGCCATCGAAGCGGAAATTATCCGTTCAAGTACTGCTGCACGGCTCGACCGGATGATTCCCGACGATAGCAGTGTGTTTCAATACCTGCCCTATCAGGTGATTTCCATCGACTACATCAAGGCCGACAAACGCCGGGGGATTTTTCTGCAGGATTGTCCGGAAATGGTCATTGTGGATGAAGCTCACACCTGTGCACTGCCCGAAGGTGCCAAATCGAAATCGCAACAACAGCGCTATGCCTTGCTGCACGATTTATCGCGCGATGAGCAGGTGGCACGGCATTTTGTGTTGCTCACAGCTACTCCGCATAGCGGGAAAGACGGAGAGTTCACTTCCTTACTCGGATTACTTAAACCTGAATTTGGCACGCTGAATTTTGAACAGCTGGAAGAAAGTGCCCGTAAAAAGATTGCCCGTCATTTCGTGCAACGCAAACGCAGCAATATAAAACGATGGCTCAACGAACAAACTGAATTTCCGGATCGCGATTCAAAGGAAATTGGTTATACGCTTTCGCCTGAATATCAGTCTTTTTACCAAAATCTGCTGCGCTTTGCACGTGGCATTTCTGAAATCGAAAGCTCCACCCGTCAGGCTCAGTTGCTCCGTTCGTGGGCTGCTATCGCCTTGCTGAAAGGAGCCATGTCGAGCCCGGCTATGGCCATCGATATGCTCGAACGACGAAAAGATAAACTGCGCACAGAGGACTGGGACGACCTGCCCATCCCCAGTATCGAAGAGACTTTGTTTGAGGAACTGGATTCAGCCACCGATATTCCCCGACAGGACTTGATTGAATCGGTGGAATACGTTCAGCGGGAAATGGATGAACTTACAGCCTTGCAGCTTGCAGCTAACACATTGCTCGAAAAGGCTGTCGATCGGAAACTGGAACGAACCGTTAAATTGATTTCCGAATGGTTGAAAGCAGGTTTCGATCCTATTATTTTCTGTCATTATATTTCCACCGCCGATTATGTGGCTTCAAAACTTAAACAGCTTCTTCCCAAAAATGTGCATGTCGAAGCCATTACTTCGGAGTTGGCCGATGAGCAGCGCCGCGAGCGAATTGAAATCATGGGCAAAGCGGCTAAACGGGTTCTCGTTGCAACCGACTGTCTGAGCGAGGGAATCAACCTTCAGGAGCATTTTACGGCCGTACTTCATTACGATTTGCCCTGGAATCCCAACCGCATCGAACAACGGGAGGGTAGGGTCGATCGCTTCGGACAAACCGCCAACGAGGTGAAAACCTATGTGCTGTACGGTGAGGATAATGCCATGGATACCTTTATCCTCGATGTGCTGATTAAAAAAGTGCGTGAAATTCAGAAGTCCATCGGTGTTACCATCAATATTGGTGAAAACAGCAAATCCATCATGGCCGAAGCTGCTCAACGCATTTTGTACGATGAAAGTCAGAAAATTAAACAGTTGCAATTATTCGAAACGTTTTCCAACGATCTGGAACAGGCACGCCGAAAAGGCGAAAACCTGAGGAGTATTTTTGCCCACGAATCCATCGATCCGGAAGCAATAAAAAAAGACCTGGAAGAAGTGAACGAAGCCATTGGCGATATGCACACCGTAGCCGGTTTTGTGAGCACGGCGGTTTCCCGATTGGGAGGAAGTTGTAAGCCGGATGGAATAGGTCACCTGTTGCAACCGCAAAACCTGCCTCCTCATATCCGCCGTTTTTTCGGCACACAGCAAACGGTAAAAATCAGTTTCGACTCGCCTACTCCTAAAGGATATCAGTACATCGGTCGTAATCACCCCTTTGTGGAACAACTCTGTCAGTTTCTGATTGCCATTGCTTTCGAGGAACATCCGGAATATGGCCGCATTGCCCGCGTGTGTGAAGTGCAGACTGATGCCGTGGAAACCAAAACAACCCTGGTGATGTTCAGGGTACGCAATGTGATTAAAGAAGTGGCATCCACCCGTGAATCGGTCGCCGAGGAAATGTACCTTTGGGGATACCGTAGCAAAGAGGGTAGTATTGAAACGCTTACGTATGCCGAAGCGAAAGAATTGCTCAATCATGCCCGGGTGTTGACCAACCTGTCACGCGAACGACAGGAATCGGACATTGCTCTCGAACTGACCCGCTTCGATCAGATTAAACCGCAGTTTATGCAACTGGCCGTGGAAAGGGCCGAAAACCTGGTTGCTGCACATAGTCGTTTTAAAGCACTGATTGGTGGACGACGGTACGAAAAAGCCGAACCAGTGCTTCCTCCCGATGTGATGGGAGTGTATTTGTTACTACCAAAACCTAAAATGATATAACCTTTAACTATAAAATTTTTTCTTTATGTCGAAAAAGCAATTTATTCACGTTGATAAGGCAGATATTTCTGTGGTTCCTGTAGGGAATTCTGACTACATTTCGCTTACCGATATGGCTCACAGTCAGATGGAAGAGCATGTCATTATAAAATGGCTCAGTTTGAAAAGTACCATCGAGTACATTGGAGAATGGGAAGCTCTTTTTAATCCTGATTTTAATTATACCGAATTCGGTACAATTAAAAATAGTGCAGGGAGTAATAATTTTGTTCTTTCGGTTAAACAATGGATTGAAAAAACAAAGGCTGTAGGCGTTGTTGCTAAAGCAGGAAGATATGGTGGAACCTATGCTCATAAAGACATTGCATTTCACTTTGGGATGTGGATTAGTCCCCGCTTTCAACTTTTAATGGTGAAAGAATACCAACGTTTAAAAGAAGAAGAACAAAAACAACTCGGTTGGTCGGCCAAACGCGAACTGGCTAAAATTAACTACCATATTCACACTGATGCAATTAAGCAAAACCTTATTCCGGAAGAGCTCACCAAAGACCAAATCAACTTTGTGTATGCCAACGAAGCGGATGTGCTGAATGTCGCACTGTTTGGGGTGACGGCTAAACAATGGCGTGATGCCAATCCGGATTTAAAAGGTAATATCCGCGATTATGCAACGATTAACGAGTTGATTTGCTTGTCGAACCTCGAAAACCTGAATGCGTTTTGGATTAATGAGGGTTTGCCTCAGCAGGAGCGACTGATAAGGTTGAATCAGGTGGCCATACATCAAATGAAGATACTGCAACAGGTTGAAAAACGTAATTTGCTAAAATAGAAGGTAATGAACTACACCGCCATTCATATTCAGGGAAATATCCTCTCCAGCGAAATCCTGGAAAAAATTCGTACTGAAGATATTCGGTATCAAAAAGCAACGGATTTTGGGCTGCACCCCAACGCTCCGGTGCGCGACGAAATTAACTTAGCCTGGAGCATTGCCGTTACGAGTTGGAATGCCTTCGGCATGAAGCGGGAGCAGCTCAGCGATACCGATTCGGGTACCAGCGAAACGCGCCGCTACTGGATGCTGCCGTTGTTGCAGCAAATCCTGGGATACGAAATCGCTATTTCCACAGCCGAAATTATCAACGGAAAATCCTATGCCATCAGTCACCGCGCTTCCAACCGCGATGGATTTCCGGTGCATATCGTGGGGGTGAATCAGTCGCTCGATAAGCGTCCCGAAACAGGTGGAACCCGCTTATCGCCTCATGCGCTGGTGCAGGAATATGTGAACAGCACCGAACATTTGTACGCCCTCGTGAGCAATGGCCGACACCTACGCTTGTTGCGCGATGCCACCCGCCTCAGTCGGTTGAGTTACCTGGAGTTCGATCTCGAACAAATCATGGAGCAGGGCCTTTACACCGAATTTGCCCTGCTGTATCGCGCACTGCATGCCTCCCGGATGCCGGTTCAAAAAGAATCGGGTGCCGAAAGTGTGATGGAGTACTACCACCAGGAAGCGCTGTCTTCGGGTTCGCGCATCCGTGAGCGGTTGAGCGGGGCGGTCGAAAATTCGATACGGGAGCTGGCCAATGGCTTGTTGCACTATCCGGCCAACGAGGAATTACGCCGTCTGGTGCTCGATGGGCGCATTCTTCCCACTGATTATTACCTCTACACCCTGCGGTTGGTATATCGCATTCTTTTCTTATTGGTGATTGAAGAACGCAAACTGATTTACGGCGAAAAGCTGGATGAAGGGCTGCTGAAAAAACGAAATATCTACTACGATTTTTACAGCGTTCGGCGGCTTACCCTGCTGGCAGAAAAATTAGTGTATGTCGATTCGCGCAAGTGCGACCTGTGGCAATCGCTTATCACCACGTTCAGTCTGTTCGAAAATCAGGAATTGGGCAGCAAATTAGGGATTTCACCCCTGGGTTCGGGTTTGTTTGCCCCCGATGCACTCGGCGAACTGAAATACCAGCAGTTGAGTAACGAGAGTTTGCTGAAGGTGCTGCGGTACCTGGTGACGTTCGAGAATGAAAACCTTCAGCGGGTTCGGGTGAATTATGCCGATTTGGATGTGGAAGAATTTGGCTCGGTGTACGAAGGGTTACTCGAATACGATCCCGAAATTACGGACAATGCCGGTCAGCCGGTATTTGGATTTGTGGCGGGAACAGGTCGCTCTTCGAGTGGTTCGCATTATACTCCCGAAGAATTGGTAAAGCCACTCATTACCCATTCCTTAGATTATTTGATAGAAGAAAGGCTACAAAAACCAGAGCAATTCCTGGATGTTGCTAAGCGTTCAACGCTTTCGCGCCCCCAGCAAACCGAAGCGGCATTGCTATCGCTTACCATATGCGATGTTGCCTGTGGTAGCGGACATATTTTGCTTTCTGCCGCCCGTAGGGTGGGGTTCGAATTAGCGAAAGTACGCAGCGGCGAAGACCAGCCCACTCCCACAGCCATGCGCATGGCAGTGCGCGATGTCATCAGTCATTGCATTTACGGAGTCGATCTCAATCCCTTAGCGGTGGAGCTGTGCAAAGTAGCCCTGTGGCTCGAAGCCCACGAACCAGGACAGCCGCTCAACTTCCTCGATCACCGCATTAAGTGCGGAAATGCCATTGTGGGATTGGCGCACCGCGAAGAGTTGGAGAAAGGAATTGCCACTGAGGCCTTCAAAACGCTGCCGGGCGATGAAAAGGAGTTGGCCAAACTTTTCAGGGATCAGAATATCAAAGACCGGAAACTATACGAAGCCAATACGCTCGATTACAAACTCGATTTTGAAGCCACTACCAACCATTCGGTGCACGAAGCCCTGGCCGAATACCGCTCGTTTGTGAGCCAACCCGAAACCACGCCCGACGAAATAGCACGCAAAGCCAGTGCTTACAACCGTTTCATCAATGGCCGTGGTTATGGTTTCCTGAAAGCCATGGCCGACACGCAGGTAGCCCAGTTTTTTATCGCCAAAACCACGGCCAACAAGGATTATTTGATTACCGATGCCGAATACCGGCAAATTCTCACCGGTCACCAGGGCTGGCAGGATCGGCGCATGGCGATGGCCAATGCCGTTGCGCAGGAAAAACGGGTTTTTCATTGGTTTTTGGAGTTTCCGGAGGTGTTTGCGGGGGGGAAAGCAACCGGGAATGAAAATCTCAAGTTGAGCCAATCAGCCGAAGAACCAGGTGCTGAACGAAGTCAAAGCGGTGGATTTGATTGTATTTTAGGGAATCCACCGTTTTTGGGAGGTCAGAAACTTTCGGGCAGTTATGGCGATAACTTCCTCGAATGCATTAAGTACGAGTTTGCTCCCATCGGTGCTGTCGATTTGGTAACCTATTTCTTTCGCCGGATTTTTACCCTGATTAAGCCCGGCGGATTCCAATCGTTGATTTCTACCAATACCATTGCTCAGGGAAAAGCAAGGGAAGATGGGCTGGATGTGATTATGCAGCACGGAGGTTCGATTAATCATGCCGTGCGCAGCATGCGATGGCCGGGAATTGCCGCGGTAGAAGTGGCGCTGGTAACCATCACCAAACAAAACTGGCAACTGAAGCGGGTGCTCGATGGTAAGGAAGTGAAAACGATAACTCCTTACCTCGATGATGCTGTAACCATTGGAAATCCTCATCCTCTGAAACAAAACGAAGGAAAAAGTTTTCAGGGAAGTATTGTGTTGGGCAAAGGATTTATTCTTACACCCGAAGAAGCTCAGGCGCTGATTGAGAAGGATCCCCGAAATAAAGAAGTGTTGTTCCCATATCTGAATGGCGATGATTTGAATAATAATCCGGACCAAAGGCCGAGCAGGTGGGTGATTAATTTCTTTGATTGGACGGAGGAGAAGGCGAGGGAATATCCGGATTGCTATAAAATAATTGAAGAAAAAGTAAAGCCTGAAAGGCAACGCTGGGCATTGGATAAAAATGGAAATGAAATTGTTGGTGAATATGCGTTAAGAAAACCATTGCCGGAAAAGTGGTGGATTTATGGAGAAAAGAGGCCGGGGTTGTATCGTGCAATATCAAAAATGGATAATGTTTTAGTAGTAGCAAAAACCGCCAAGTATATTGGAACTTTTCTGTATAATTCAAAAATAGTATTGGATCAGTCTCTTACTATCGGTGTATATAAAGATTTCAAGAGTATTGCAATTATTCAATGTAGTCTTTGTGATGTGTACTCAAAGACGTTTGGAACTACTATGGAAACAAGATTCAGATTTAATATTGAGAATCTCGAAACCTTCCCTTTTCCTCAAAACCTTACCACCTCACAGGTACAAAAGCTCGAAGAAATAGGCGAAACCTACCACGAACACCGACGTCAACTCATGTTACGCATGCAGTTAGGCTTAACCAAAACCTACAATGCTTTTCATGCGAAGGAGATTCAAGAATCAAGAATCAAGAGTCAAGACTTGAAGGAACTGGATAAGAAGACCATCGAAAAGCAATACGGTAAAGAAGTCTGGAACCTTTGGAACCACCTGCAGAAACACAGCCATTCCGACCAGGTCGAAACTTCAGAAGAAGCTTCAGTCTGCACCCTCGAGGAAGCCATTTCCGGCATTGTAGAACTCCGTCGGTTGCATGTGCTGATGGACGAAGCCGTGCTCGAAGCTTATAGCTGGAACGTCGATCGTCCACAGCAACCCGCCATCAGGCTCAGGCACGATTTCTACGAAGTGGATTACCTGCCCGAGAACGACCGCATCCGCTTCACGATTCATCCCGATGCACGCAAGGCAGTGCTCAAGCGCCTGTTGGAGCTCAACCGCAAAATCCACGACGAAGAAGTAGCGGCCGGATTGTGGGACAAAAAAACTACTTCCAAAAAAGCTGCGAAAGCCTACCCGAAAGTTGGTAAAACAACTTTAAAAGCCAGCGAGCCGGAAGCAGGGTATGGAGGTTTGTTTGATGGGGTGGAGGAGTGAAAAAAAGAAAGACACCAACCAAGGTTTGATGTCTTTCAGCTATCGTAGGGAGGTTGGTCTTTTCTGAGGAACTCTACAGTTCTCATATCCAGAAGGACGCTCTCCCTTTATAAGATAATGTTATTGATGCATTGAATAATGGTGCAAAGATAGATAATTTTGTTAGAAATTTAGATATTAAAACTATGAACTACATCCATTCCTTCACCGAATCCGACTTGTGTAACGTAATCCTTCAGACACAAAAGTCGCTGTATATCTGTATGCCTCTTCTTCAACCGGAAGTAATAAATGCTATTGATCAACTTCAGTACGAATCTTCAATCGAAGTTTCAATCAATATAGGCATCGATTTTTCACCGGAAACCTTTCGACAAGGCTATGGCGAAATTGAAAACTATGAAGAACTGAACAGAGCTGGATATACTATCAAGAACTTCAAAGACAATCGTATATCATTTGTAATCTCCGATGATACCGGCTATTTCTTGTTTTTTGAGTCGAGGTATTTTATTCCGGCAAACAAACCGACTTATAATGCGGTCAGTATCGACCCAATTTCAATCATCAGGTTGAAACAGCATTTTTTTGATGCGTACAAAAGTGAAGCGGAATACAAAAATGAAATTGCAAATTCGTTTGTAGATGAAACGGTTAGGCTGAATACTATACGAGAAGAGTATGCAAACAAATCCTCCATCGAAAAGTCGGAATTAAGTGATTCAGCGTTGAAGCAGGTGACGGAAGACCTTAAAAAGAATCCTCCATTGAAGCCGGATTATCAGCGGATAGTCAGGTTTTATACGCATAAGTTTCAGTATATCAAGTTAGAATACAAAGGGGCCAACCTTCAATCAAAAAAAATAGATATTCCCTCCAGGATATTGCCAATTAAAAATGCTACTTTCAAAAAGAATCTGGAAACAAAATTAAATCTTTTTACGAACAGAGATTCTGAATTTTTTAACGACCTGGAAGAAATGAATAACAGGGTAAAGGCTCTGAGAGAAAAATACCTGACACCTTTGACATCCAGGAAAGTGAGTATCCTTAAAAGCTTTCAGAAAAGTGAATTTAAAGAGGCAGTTGAAGAGCTTAAAAAGGATATCGAAGCTCTGTCGAATAAAAATCTTCTACAAGTTGCTCAAGCAATATCAGAAACCAAGGTGGAGATAAGCAAACAGTTAAAAGAGTTTTTTATTCAATACAAGGAAGAGTTTCCTTCTTACAATACCTTGTTTAGAGATGCTGAAGAGAGTTATGTAATGAACGAAATCGATAATTATGTTGACCAGGTGATAGCACAAATTAAGTGGCCTGCTGCACATCAATTGTTTGAGAAATTTAATCTGGAAGCCATACCCAGTGGTATTACCTATGAGGATTTAACGAATGAATCGTTAATCAGAGAGTTGAAAGAAAGAGGCTTGTTTGATGATGAGGATGATGATAACTTAGCTGTTTTTAGCGAAGGAATAGAACTTATTCCGTTAGACAAATAATAATACCCGCCATGAACATCAATTACCCCGGGATTATTCATCGCCTAAACCATACTCAGGTTTGGGTGCTTCAACCCATCGAACTGGAAATCAATTCAGCTCAGTTTGTTGCGTTACTTAAGGCGTATCAACCACATTGGGACATGCCGTTTGGCATTCTCTACGATTCGCGCGACGATTATTTTTATGTGTACCGGAGTGGATTTGTAGTGGGCAAGTACCGGTTTGTAGAAAAAGAAGATAACCGCTATCGCTGTTTGGAGATGTATGGAAACCGAAACAACAACGATTGTCTGGTAATTTTCGAAGTGCTGCAGGAAGCTTGTCGGCATCATCAGGTGCCGGTCAATCGTACCGGGTTGGAAGCGATGATATTGAAAACCAGAGAGCTAGTCGAAGCTGATTCCCGAAATGAGATGTATTAAATAGTGCCCCCTCTTAACTGCCTGACCAATCGGCATATGCTTTTTCTATCGTAGCTAACATATCTGCCGGCTGGCGTGCCCCTGAAATGGCAAACCTGCGATTGATCACAAAAAAGGGAACTCCCTGTACACCAAGCGTACGGGCTTCTTTCAGATCTTCTTCTACCTTTTGCTTATAGATATCGTTAGTGAGCGCTTCAGTTACTTCCTCTTCTGAAAGTCCGATTTCCTTTCCAATAGCGATTAAGGTGTTGTGATCATTCAAATTCTGACCATTGGTAAAATAAGCTGCAAACAGACTTTCCTCAGCACTAGCACCTAAGCCTTTGGTTTTTGCAAGTTGAATAAGACGATGCCCCTTCAGGGTGTTGGTTACTATTACTTTATCAAGCTTATAGTCCAATCCAACACGCTTAGCATACTGATTCACATCGTTGTGTGCTTTAACCGAATGTTCGTAGGGCATCCCTTTCATCTCAGCAACATAACTGTATACATCGTTGCGATGCTCAGGTAGTTCGGGCATGGTGGGATCCAGCTGAAAGCTCTTCCATTCTACATCGATTTTGTGGTTGTGGGCAAATTGTGATAATGCTGTTTCAAAATTTCGTTTGCCGATATAGCAAAAAGGACACATAATATCTGACCAAATCTCTATTTTCATCTTTGTTTCCATCATTTTATAATCGGTAGTCTCAGTAGTTTTTAACTGCATGAGTGATAAAATACTATGAGAAGAACAGTATACTAGAGGTAAAGTTCAGTTGGATGTGGGCGGGACTGTCAGGAGTTACATTATCTTCAACTATAATATTTTTAGTCGGATGTCACAAGTATAAAAAAATAAATATAATTTTGCTATCCACTATTCCTTCTCCGTTTAACTACCAAATCCTAACGACCATGAATAAAAATCACCTACGAATTGCAGTTGCACTGGTGTTGACCTTTTTTGCCCTCACCTCCTGCGAAAAAGACACGGAAGCCACTAAAAATCAGCTGCTTATTAATCAGTTAAAATCGGTTACCGATTCACTGCTCGAAGCCACCGATATACCCGGAATTGTTGCACTCGTGGTGGATCATAAGCAGGGGATCGACTGGCTCTACGCCACGGGTTACAGCGATATCGTCAATAAACGCCCGATGGATGGCCGGCATACTTTCAGGATTGGAAGTAATACTAAAACCTTTACCGGAGTGGTATTGCTTCAACTGGTCGACGAAGGAAAGCTAAAGCTGGAGGACAAGCTCTCGAAGTTTTATCCCGAATTTCCCCGCGCCGATAGCATCACCATTGAAATGCTTTGTAATATGACGAGTGGAGTTTACAATTTTACCGATACCGAAGTTTGGCAGAAAGAACTGTTCAGTAATCCTACCAGGGTGTGGACGCCCGAAGAGAGTGTTGAGATTGGATTTTCCGAAGATTTTTATTTCAAGCCGGGCGAGGGATGGTACTATTCGAATACCAACACTCTTATTTTAGGAATGATTATCGAGAAGCTTACCGGTAATTCGCTTGCGACTGAAGTGAATAACCGGATAGTGAACCCCTTAAAGCTCAGTAACACCGGGTTGTTGACATCCGGAACAAATATCCCCGGTACCCATGGCAGGGGGTATTATGCCGGTGAATATGAAGAAGGTGCTGATATGACCGAATATTTTGATGTTTCGTGGGCCTGGGCAGCCGGTTCGGTTTATTCCACTCCCCGTGAACTTCAGAAATATGCCGAAGCGTTGGTTGAAGGCGATTTTCTGTCGAAAGAGCTTCACCAACGTCAGCTCAACGACATGATCGTACTTTCGCCACTTGGTGCTTATGGGTTGTGTTTACTCAGGCGTGGCAGTTTCTACGGCCACAACGGTGCCGTTCCGGGGTATACATCATCGATGTACCACAGCAACGAAAAGCAGTGCACTATTATTATTTACTTTAATTGTCAGTTGGATGTGATGCCCGACCTGCTGTTTGGGAAGTTTGTGAAATTGATGTACGAGGATGAGTAATCGTGAAGCTTCACGGTTCAATTCTTCTTATGATAACTCATAATTGCCCAGCTGTTAAAGAAGATGGCAAAGCCCGATAGTGCAGCAAAGGGTACAAGCAGGTCGTGCACTGTGCTGCCCTTGAGGTACACCAACCTGAATACCATGATGATGTATTTCAGGGGACTGAATGCACTGATGGCCTGTGCCCATTCGGGCATGCTGGCAACAGGGGTGTACAGGCCGCTCATAAATATAAACGTCAGTACAAAAAAGAAAATCATAAAAATGGCTTGTTGTATCGTGCTTGCATAGTTGGATACCACCAGCCCGAAACCGGATATGGCCAGCACAAACAGGCTTGAGAATACATACAGGGTTACAAAACTGCCTACAGGAAGAAATCCGTAGAATAGCCAGGCAGCAAAAAAGCTGATGGTGAGTACTACAAAACCCACTACCCAATAGGGGATAAGCTTGGCAAGTATAAAGTGAATTTTGCTTACCGGGGTAACATTCATTTGCTCGAAGGTGCCGCTTTCTTTTTCGCCCACAATATTTAATGCGGGCAGGTATCCACATACCAACGCCAGAATCATAATCATGATGGCAGGGATCATATATACCTTGTAACTAAGTTGCGGATTGAACTTATACATGGGTACAATTTCGATAGCGGGTACTTGTCGTCCACGGCTTACCTGCATAAGCTCACTGCGAATCTCCGAGTTGAAGTCGGCCACTATTGAGCTGAGGTACGCACTGCCCAACCCTCCTTTCATCCCGTTGACGGTATTTGACGAGATCAACACAGTTGCCTTTCCCTCCCTGACCAGCTCTTTTTCAAAGTGGACAGGGATTTCGAGTAGTATATCCGACTCATGGCGTTCGATGCTCTTAAGGGCATCATCAAAAGTGGCCGATACATCGGTAATACGGTAATAGCCCGACGACTCAATTTTTCGTACCAACTCACCAGAGTAGGGACTTTTATCGCTGTCGACTATACTCAGGTTAAAGTTTTTCACATCGTAGTTGGCCACCAGGGGGAAAATAAGGATGGCCATGAAGGGCAGCGATATTACAAGCCGGGGGAGAAACGTGTTTCTGAAAAACTGTTTAAACTCCTTTTCTATTAAATAGTGAAGCATTTTTATTCGAGTCGGTATTTAAAACGTTTTATACTAGCAGTTATCAGCAGTAATGCCATCGCACTTAACACGGCAACTTCTTTGATAACAGACGAAAATCCAAGTCCCTGAATCATTATCTTCTTGATGGCAATCATGTACCATTTGGCAGGAATGAGTTCGGATAACCATCGGAGAACAGCAGGCATATTCTCTATCGGGAACATCATGCCTGATAGCATCATTACGGGCAGTATCAATACCAGGGCCGATACCAGGAGTGCAACCATCTGCTTATCCACCGCCGACGAAATGAGTAATCCAAGTGCCAGCGAAACAAAGATAAACAGCAGTGACAGGAAGATGAGTAAGCACAGACTTCCGTTGATGGGCATCCCGAGCACAAAAACGGATACTAAAAGGATGGTTGCCAGGTTGATTACCGAAATAAAAAAGTAAGGAACTACTTTTGAGAGAATAATCTGAACAGGCCTCATGGGCGATACCAGTAGAACTTCCATTGTTCCCAGTTCCTTTTCGCGGGCAATGGATACGGAGGTCATCATAGCACAAATGAGCATCAGTATCATCCCCATCACACCGGGAACAAAATTGTACGAACCTTTCAGGGTGGGGTTGTAAAGAAATTTTACCTCAGGAGTGATCCGGTAGGGAATTTTCAGGTCGCCCGTCAGCTCCTGCTGGTACTGCACAATCATACTGGTGGCATACATGGTAAGTGTTGACGCAGTATTGGGGTCGGAGCCATCGGCTACTAACTGAAGTTGCGCATCGCCTGTATGCATCATGCTTTCGTACATCCGCTCGCCAAACACCACCACCAGTCCGATGTCGCCACTTCTGAATACTTTTTCAATCTGATCGGGACTGTCAAGGTATCCCGAAAAGCTAAAGTAAGTGCTCATGGCCAGTTTATTTGTAATGCCCTGAGTAGCCACATCGCGCGAAGGGTCGTAGATGGCAAATTTGGTGTTCTTTACTTCGGTCGACATCATAAAGCCGAATAGCACGAGCATCACGATGGGCAGCAGCAACAGGATGACCATGGTCCATGTGTCGCGGGAAATATGATAATACTCTTTTCGTATAAATACTAAAAACTGTTTCAACTTAATCGGCTTTACGGGTTGATTTACGTGCTAATTGGTGAAAAACTTCGTCCATGCTTTGAGCATTGAATTGTTTTTTAAGGTTCCCGGGAGTGTCGAGGGCTTCAATTTTACCATCTACCATGATGGATACCCGGTTGCAGTATTCGGCTTCGTCCATATAATGAGTAGTTACAAACACGGTAATACCCCTGTCGGCCGCCTGGTAAATCATCTCCCAGAAAGTGCGACGGGCAGCCGGATCCACACCGCCGGTAGGTTCATCCAGAAACACAATGGAAGGTTCGTGAAAAATGGCTACCGAAAAAGCTAATTTCTGTTTCCATCCCAGCGGAAGTGATTTTACCAGCGTGTTACGTTCCTTTTCAAAGTCGAGTTGCCTGAGCAACCGGTCGGTGCGCGGCGCAATCTCTTTCGCAGGAACTCCATATATCCCGGCAAAGAGGCGTATGTTTTCCCATACCTTTAAATCGTCGTACAAGGCAAACTTCTGGCTCATGTATCCGATGGTTTTCTTGATCTGTTCCGATTGCGTGTTGATGTCGTATCCCGCAACAGTTCCTTTGCCCGAACTGGCATTGCTCAGTCCGGTCAACATGCGCATGGCAGTGGTTTTTCCTGCTCCGTTTGCACCCAAAAAACCAAAGATCTCGCCTTTTCTGACTTCAAAGCTGATGGAGTCGACAGCCGTAAAAGACCCGAATTTCTTGGTGAGGTTCTCTGCTGATAATACGATGTCGGTTGGTAAACTCTGTTTCATTGTGTATATATTTTTATCATCCTACAACTGTTAGCCCTTGCTCTCCGGCGACAAGTCCATAAAACAGTCTTCGATGGAAGCTTCAATTTTTTTGATAACAATGGAGCTATGTCCCAGCTTTTCCAATTCAGCCCGAAGTGCATCCATGCTCCACTCTTTATTTTTAAAGGTAATATGATGGGATTCGCCAAACGAGTAACCGGATCTGATAGCCGGGATGTTGCGCAGGTCGGTTAGCAGTTTCGACATTTCATCGCTGCTCACCGACCACAGTTCATGCGGATACTGCGACACAATATTCTGCGGGGTATCGATTTTCAGAATACGACCCTGCAGCAATAATGCTATCCTGTCGCACAAACTGGCCTCATCCATATAAGGGGTCGACACCAAAATGGTGATCTGCTGAGCTTTCAGCCGTTTCAGCATCTCCCAGAATTCTTTGCGCGAAACCGGGTCAACGCCGGTTGTTGGCTCGTCGAGAAATAATACCCTTGGCTTGTGGATTAACGCACAGCAAAGCGCCAGTTTTTGTTTCATCCCGCCCGATAGTTTGCCGGCTCTACGCTTTTTAAAGGGTTCAAGTTGTTTATAAATTGCTTCAATTAAGTGATAATTCTCCTCAATTGATGTATTGAACACTTTTGCAAAAACATTCAGGTTTTCTTCGACCGTCAAATCCTGGTACAGCGAAAAGCGTCCCGGCATATAACCTACTTCATTCCGGATGGCCCTGAAGTCGGTTACTACATCGAAGCCTTCGACACGCACTACGCCGCTATCAGCAAGCAGTAAGGTAGTAAGAATACGGAACAAGGTGGTTTTGCCGGCACCATCGGGACCGATAATTCCGAAAAGTTCGCCACGATTTACCTCAAAGCTGATGTCTTCCAACGCGCTAACGTTTACTTTTTCGAACGGCGAGTTCCTGACATAGCGCTTCGAAACCGACTGGCAGCTTAGGGCTAAGTCACTGGTGGAGGTGGTGTGTAAAGCCTGCATATTAGTGTTGAAGTTGAAGGTCCACCTCTCCGTACATTCCAATTTTGAGGAAGCCATCATTTTCGACGGTAATTTTCACCGCGTAAACCAGGTTGGCACGTTCATCTCTGGTATGAATTGTTTTGGGCGTGAACTCCGATTTGCCCGAAATCCATTCTACTTTACCATTGTATTTGCGGGTGTCTTCCCCAAAATCGGCAACAACCTTTACATCCTGTCCGATTTTCAGTTTAGTAAGCAGGTCGGAGGTAACATAAGCTCTGAAAATCATGTTCTCAAGGTCGGCAATTTTATACAGCGTTTTTCCCGGCATAGCCAGTTCGTGTGCTTCGGCATATTTTACCAGTACCGTACCATCAATTGGATTCACAATCCGGCATTTCATCAATTGATCATTTAGCTGTTCAATCTGAATTTCAAGCGATGCAGCATCTTCATGTATACCTTTGGTTGTGAGCGACAAAGTCGATTTTTGAGCCACCAGTTGTTTTTCCAGTACCGCCAGTTGAGCAGTGATGTCATCCAGTTGTTTCTGGTTGGCGGCATTAGCCCGCACTAAGGCTGAAACCCGTTGTTGTTCTTTCTTATAGGTGCTGATTTGTTGCTCAATAACGGCAATTTGTTTGTGTGTTTCGGGCTGACGGCTCTTTAGTGCTTCGATGTTTTGTTGCAATTGCTTTTTACGTAAAAACAACTGCATGCTGTCGATGCTACCTACCAGCTGGTCTTTTCGTAAGGTGGTACCTTCCTCAAGGTTCAACTCAAGAATTTTGCCGTTTATCTCCGACGAAACAATTATTTCAGTAGCCTCAAAAGTTCCCGATGCATCGTACTGGCTGCTACTATCAGCACACGAAGTGAACACTGCCATTGCTATCCCCATGGATATGAATTGTATAGCTCTCATTATGTTTAGTTTACTGGTTGTTCTAATTATTGGTGATGTTTTTAAGATTGTAAACCGCCATGGTTAACTCTATTTCGCGAAGAGCCTTGTCCTGGATGGCGGTACGTTCGGCATTTATTTCCCTGATCAGGTCGGTGACCGTACGTGTGCCGTTTTCGACCTGTACTTCGGCCGATTTCTTTATGCTTTTGCGCAATGCAATAATCTCGGTATCGCTGATGAGCTGTTCTTTTAGTTTGGCAATCTCGTGGTGCGCATTGGTCACCTTGAGCTGAGTGTTGAAAAGAAAAGTTTCTTTTTGAGAGGCCACTGTTTGTTTGCTTACAGCTATTTTGCTGAGTTTATTGGCTTGCGAGTAGAGTCCGCTAAAATTCCAGGTCAGTCGCGCACCAAGAACATAGTAAGAAGTAAAGCCCGGTTGAAGCATGTTGAGTCCGGGATTACCGTATCCTCCCTGTCCGAACACGCCCAGCTTCGGCAGGTTTTGTGATTTAATAAGCTTTTCCTGACTTGCTAATAAATTCGTCTGAGCATCAAACAGCTTTAATTCCAATCGTTTTATTGCGATGTCGCCGCCCACAGCAGTATCCACCACCGGTTTCTCCAGGGTAGCTGTCAGCGCAGCAACATCTCCCGTCATACCTGCCAGCATTTCTCTGAACGACTGTAAGGTGGCGCTTATTCCGGCTTTCTTTTGGTTCACTTTAAGCTGTTCCACCCGTATCCTATCCAGGTCGGTTTGATTAGCCACCCCATTTTCGAGAAAGGTGCTTAGCTTATCGTAGTTGGTTTGTAGTTCCTGTTGCAGCAGTTCAATTTGAATAATCTGCTCGTTTAACGCGAGAATTCCGAAGAACAGATGATTCACCCGCTCATTAATGGTATAGAGATCAACCTCCAGCTGTTGTTTCGCGAGCGCGGTGTTAGCCTTAATGTTTTCTTTTTGAGAGCTAATCATTCCACCATCCCAAATAGTCTGGTTTACTTCGGCCACGACCCGGTATTGATCATTGCTGATCGATTCCATGGCAACAGCTTGTCCGGTCATCTGGCTGAGCAGCTGACTTAAACCCGGGGGGATTTCGGTTACATCCGACTGATAAGTAGTTTGTGCCGACAGCGTTACCTGAGGCAAATAACCCTTGTTTGCAGTAGAGATGCTATAGTTCCCCGACTGTTCAATTAAGCTGTACTGCTTAATTTGAGGGTAATTATTTCTGGCTTTTTCGTGGCATTGATCAATGCTTAGTTGCCCGTATGCCGGCAAAGCGAACCAGCCGGCAGTCAGCAGCACTAAAAGAATGAATTTATTCATACGATTACTGGTTTACAGTGATTTTGTGTGATTGGTAGTTAATAGACCTATTAATAGAGTGATAAAAAAATTCAGGGTTTCAGGGCTCTTAAAATGATGATTACATTTTCACGCTTCCTGTTTTCGATCAGCGTAGTTAGTTCTTCCTCCGAAAAATCAACAGCATTTTTCAAAATAGGGAGTCCTAAGAATAACGTTACATTCAGCGAAAAAATTGTAAGGAGTAAATCGATAGTTCTCATTGGCCGGATAGTTCCTTTCTGAATCTCCAGGTTTAGGTCGGTATCAATCTTAGCGAGTGCCATCCGGTAAATTCCCGTAGCCTGTTCTTTTAAAGAGTTTACCCTCGAAGGATTGGTTAGCAGCTCATTAAAGAAAAGAAAGGGGACGTTCGGGTTGGCTCTTATCAAGTCGAAATGAGCTTCAATCAACTTTTTCAGGCGCTCTTCAAACGACACAGAAAGGTCGTATGATTGTAACAGCGGGCTAACAAACATCGTTGTTTTTTTAATAAAGATCGCTTCAAAAAGTTTCTCCTTGGTGCGAAAATAATAATGTACCAAAGCCTGATTACAGCCCACCTGTTTAGCAATCTCGGTAGTTGAGGTCATCGAAAATCCCTTTTCAAGAAACAAACGTTCGGCTGTTTCAAGGATCATCTGCTCAGTATCGGTATTTCGTTCAATCTTCATATTTAACAGTTTTAATTAATAGCTCTATTAATTTTGCGTGAAAGTACGGGAAGTTTTTGGAATATGCAAATTCTAGTAAGGCTTAATGCCGCAATGATTAATGATTCGACTTGTTGTGATTTGCTTTCAAACTTGTATCTTTGACATCACAAACAGCTTTCATCGTAGAATAAACTCGTAAGCAATGTCCCGAAATATTCAACATATACTTGTCTTACTGGTATTTGTATTTAGCCCGATTGGGTATGCTGCTGCATTGCCAATAACCGATGTGAGGTATTTGACTCATACCGATGGGTTGAGTAATCACAGAGTATTTACTATTATTGAAGATCAGTACGGTGCTATATGGATAAGCACTAAAGCCGGCGTTGATCGTTACAATGGCCATACAATAAAGAATTATACACTTACCGGAGATTTCTATTTCGGAGATATGGCCGGAAGAACAATCCGTTTGTTTCAGGACAAGCACGGAGGTATTTGGGCCTATGACAATATCGGACGAATTTATAAATATTCGCCTGTATATGACCGCTTTGATCAGGAACTGAAGCTTGGAGACTTCATTCACGAGAGCATAATGCTCAACAAATATGTCAGAAGCAGCGATGGAAAAGAGCTATTCGGCCTTACAAAGGGATTGTATATTAAAGATAAGTCCGGAAGTGTAAAACCGGCTATGACAGGTATTGGGGTGAATGATATTACTGAAGTGGGCAATACATGGTTTATAGGTACAAGCTCAGGACTTGGGGTGTTGAAAAATGGGCGGAAGATATCTATGCACCCCTCATTTAAGAACACGAATATTCAGACTTTATTCTACGACAAGGAAACGGAAAAATTGCTGATCGGGACATTCAATGAAGGGCTGCGTCTAATGGATATGTCCACGCAAAAGGTATCACACATCCATTCCGGGATTGATATTTTTACGAATCCGATACGGTCGATATTAAAACTAAATGCCAATATGATGGCAATAGGTATAGATGGTAGTGGTATTTACACGTTAGATCTTCGTAACAATAAAGTAGAACTGCTTATTAACTCCGAAGACAATAATAGCTATAGTCTCCATGGCAACGGAATATACGCTCTGCTAAAAGACAGGCAAGGCAACCTGTGGGCGGGCAGCTACACAGGTGGAGTTTCGCTCATTGCACTTACTGATTCCCCCTTGCAGCTCATCACCCATGAGAGAGGCAACACTAATTCATTGGCGAATGATAATGTTAACGCCATAGCCGAAAACGTAAATGGCGACATTTGGTATGCTACCGATCGGGGTGTAAGCATATTCCGGAATTCGGGACGATGGATTCATACCCTGAATAAGTATGTGGGCGTAACCTTGTGTCCTTCCGAAAACGGTACTATGTTGCTGGGTACTTATGGCGAGGGTATTTTTATGCTGGACAAAAACGGGAAAGTGCTGAAACTGCTGAACAAACAGTCGGGCAACCTGACGTCCAATTATATCTTTTCCATAAAAAAAGATCACTCCGGCGATTATTGGGTGGGAGCATTGGACGGGGAATTAATGAATCTTGATGGAAATGGAAAACTGAAGCAGCGATATCCCGTCAATCAGGTGCTTTCAATTACTGTAATTGACGACCACCGGATTGCGGCGGCTACGGTGGATGGGTTTTACATCATTGACAAGAACAAACACACAACAGAGCGGTATGCCTCTTCGCAGGAACAGATACACAATAATATAAGCGCCTACATTATACCAATGCTATTTAACACCAACGGGACTGTATGGCTAGGCACTGAAGGAGGTGGATTGAATCTCTATGACCTCAAAACACGCAAGATAGTGCGCAGCTACAAATCGTCCGACGGATTGCCTTCGAATGACATATACGGCATCCGGTCCGATTCACAGGGACGCTTGTGGGTAAGCACCGGCAAAGGGGTTGCTGTTATCAATGATTCGGTTGTGTTATCACTAAACTATCTCAAAGGCGTAGAAAAAGAGTATAACAAGTCAGCAGCCATCCGGTTGAATTGCGGCGATTTTATATTCGGTGGCATCTCGGGCGCTGTACGATTTTCACCCTCCGAAATTAATTCGATAGATTACCCTGCCCCTTTACGGATTACCGGATTTGCTATCGACGGAATTAGTGAATCGAAAAAAGATAAATTAACGCTTTCTATTCACCAGGGATTGGAAGATGGGCATATTAAGCTGGCCTATAAGCAAAATACTTTTACTGTTAACTTTGAATCCATTAACCTGCGTTATCAGGAAGATATAGCTTACCGTTACATATTGGAAGGCTATGACTATGGATGGAGCGAAATATCAGTAACCGGCACTGCAACCTATAAAAATGTAACTCCGGGCAACTACCTGCTACGAATATGCAGCGTACGCAAATGCGACGGCAAAATAATCAGCGAGAAGAAAGTGGAAATAATCGTTTCACAACCCTGGTGGAGTTCATGGTGGGCATGGATAGTCTATGCATTACTTATCGGTATGACAGGGTACTTTATTTTTCGCTATAAATGGTATCAGCTCCAGAAACAACACAACGAGGACAAAATTCGATTCTTTGTCAATACAGCCCATGACATTCGTACCCCTGTCACACTGGTAATGGCACCTCTTGATGATATCCGCAAAGAAGAAAAGCTTTCTTCAAATGCTTTATATCTGCTCGATGTGGCCCGACAAAACATCCGCAAACTGAATAGCATAACTACACGGCTGCTGGAATTTGAAAAAATCGAATCCGGTAACCATCTCCTGAAACTCAATACGATTGATCTGAGGGATATACTACGGGAAGAAATCGGCTGCTTTCAAAATGTGTGCGACAAAAAAAACATACACTTATCCCTGACCTTGCCTGACTTTCCGGCATGTATTTCCGGTGACAATCATCTGCTTGAGATGATATTTGATAATCTGATATCAAACGCATGTAAGTACACCAATGCGGGTGGATACATCAGTGTAGTGCTTACTGCAACTAAAAACAAGGTCACGGCAGAAATAATTGACAGCGGTATAGGGATTCCTCAGAGTGACCATAAGCATACTTTTTCTAAAGTGTTCAGGGCCCAAAACGCACTGGAAACACAAGAAACAGGTACCGGATTTGGGTTGATACAAGTAAAGCGTATTGTAAAAATGCTTAATGGCAGCATAGAATTCAAGTCGGTAGAAGGAGAAGGTACTACTTTTACAGTCAGCTTCCGACGGGTTTACGACCAAGCAATAAACTCGTCAAGACAAACTCCTGTCAACAGTTTATCGGATGATAATCATTACTCATTATCAGGTAAAGACAACGAGCCGG